>NZ_JBJTJF010000123.1:0-72784 GCF_046095365.1 Mycobacterium sp. | reverse complement strand
GCTGGGCGATCCCATCCAGCCAGGCACGGGTCACGTCGTTGTCGATCATCGGGGTGTCCACGCCGCACGGATGTACGGAGTTGACCCGGATGCTATGTGGCGCAAGGAAGTTGGCGTAGGCCCGCATCAGCCCGACGATGCCGTGCTTGGCCGCGGTGTAGCCGAGCGATCCGGCCATCGGCGCCCCGATGCCGACCAGGCCGGCCACCGAACTGGTCAGCACCACCGCCCCGCCCTCGCCCTGCTTGATCAGCGGGCGCATCGCCACGTCGACGGTGTGGTAGACCCCGGTGAGGTTGACGTCGATGACGTCGCCCCAGGCGCCGTCGGCGGCCATCGGCGCGATGCCGGCGTTGGCGATCACGATGTCGAGCCGTCCCAGCTCGGCGATCCCCTCCCGCAGCGCGGTCTTCAGGGCAGCGCGGTCGCGCACGTCGGCCTGGCGGGCGGCGATGCGCGCCCCGGTCTCCTCGACCAGTTCGACCGTCACGGCGAGATCGTCGGGGGTGGCCATCGGGTAGGGCACACTGGCGATCTGGTCGCACAGGTCCACGGCGATGATGTCGGCGCCCTCGGCGGCGAGTTTGACCGCGTGCGCGCGGCCCTGCCCCCGGGCCGCCCCGGTGATGAACGCGACCTTGCCCTGCAGAGCGCCCTGACGTGCTCCCACCTCAGGCGCGCAACTGTCCCTTGGCCCGATCCCCGGCCGGGATGGGGGTGAGCATCTTGAGGTCCGGGGAGCCGGCGAGGTGATCGCCGATCTCGGCGAACAGCGCGCCGACGGCGGGGGCGGTGCTGTGCGCCTTGAGCGCCTCGGCGTCGGCCCACTGCTCGATGAACACGAAGGTGTCCCCGGTCTGGTGCAGCGAGTACAACTCGCACCCGGGTTCGTCGTGCACGGCTTCGATGGCTTTGGTGCAGGCGGCTCGAACGGCGTCCAGGGACTCCGGCTTGGCGGTGAACGATGCGACGACCACGACGGGCATCAGCGGCTCCGATCCGGTTGAGGGCTTCGAGAGATCACCGTAGAGGAAGGCCCAACGGCAGCGATGATGGTCACATGACCGCGAAGGATCCCCAGGACCGAAAGTCCCTCTACATGACCGTCCTGATGACGCCGGACATGGCCAACTTCTCGGGCAACGTGCACGGCGGGACTCTGCTCAAGCTGCTCGACCAGGTGGCCTACTCCTGCGCGAGTCGCTACGCGGGCACCTACGTGGTCACCCTGTCGGTGGACCGGGTGCTGTTCCGGGATGCCATCAGGGTCGGCGAGCTGGTGTCGTTCTCGGCGTCGGTCAACTACACCGGCCGCACCTCGCTGGAGGTCGGGATCCACGTCGAGACCGAGAACATCCGCGACGGCAGCCATCGGCACACCAACAGCTGCTACTTCACCATGGTGGCCGTCGACGAGGCCGGCAATCCGGTCCCGGTGCCGCCACTGGAGCCCTCGTCCGACCGGGAACGGGCCTGGTACGCCGCCGCGCAGGCCCGTCGCGCCGCGTTGAGGGCGGCGTTCGACGATTAGGTTTCGGTCTGGCAACGGACCGTCCTGTGACGGATGTGTCCTATGGTGCGAGTGGGACTGCTGCGTTTAGTCTGGCCCGCATGGCGAACAAGACGGCCGCTCGCTCTGGCGCGCGAACATCCAGGTCGAAGCACCCCCAGCCGTCCCGGTCCGCCCAGCCCGCCAGGCCGGCGCCGCCGCGGCGGAAACCCCCGGTCAAAACCCCGGTCAAAACCCCGGTCAAACCCCCGGTCAGGAAGGGTCCGTCGCTGCTGGCCGTCACCGCGGCGGCCGGCGGGCGGGCGGCTCGGGCCGGCTGGCTACTGGTCGCCCGGGGTGCGGGCACGACCGCGCGCTCGGTGGGACGGGCCCGCGACATCGAACCCGGCCACCGCCGAGACGGCATCGCACTCGGCCTGCTGGCCCTGGCCGTCGTGGTGGCGGCTGCGTCCTGGTTCGACGCCGCGCGTCCGGTGGGCGCGTGGATCGACTCTGGGCTGCGGAGCTGCATCGGTGGCGCGGTCGTTCTGCTTCCGCTGCTGCTCGCCGGACTCGCGGTGCTGCTCATGCGCACCGAACCCCACCCGCAGATCCGTCCGCGACTGGTGCTGGGAACGGCGCTGATCTGCCTGCCGGTGCTCGGGCTCTGGCACCTCTGGTCGGGATCGCCCGCCGTGCCGGCCGCCCGCCAGCGAGCCGGGGGCTTCCTCGGATTCGCCATCGGCGGCCCGCTGGCGGACGGCCTGACGGCATGGCTCGCCGCCCCGCTGCTGATCGTCGCGGTGGTCTTCGGTGTGCTGCTGATCACCGGCACCACCATCCGCGAGGTGCCCGCGATGTTGTACTCCATGTTCGGCACCCGCCGTTACGTGGACTACGCCGAGGAGGATCTATCCGACGGCGAGCGCAGCGATTACGGATACCGCAGGCGTGGCCGTATCGCCGAACCTGACGGCGACTCCGCCGAGGATTTCTCCGACGGCTACTACGACGACCCGCGGGCCTACAGCGCCGACGAGCCGCCGGCCTGGCCGGGGGCCTCCGGCCCGATCGGCACGCCGTTCGACAACTATCCGCTCGACGAAGCGGTGCCCGCGGAGGGGGCACCCAACGCCACCCAGCCGATCAAGCCGCGCCGCAAGAAACCCGCCGCACCCAAGCAGCAGACCAAGGCGATCGACCGCGTCGTGGAGGGTTCCTACACCCTGCCGTCCCTGGACCTGTTGATCGTCGGAGACCCGCCGAAACGGCGCAGCGCCTCCAATGACCAGATGGTGGAGGCGATCTCGTCGGTGCTCGAGCAGTTCAAGGTCGACGCCGCCGTCACCGGCTGCACGCGGGGTCCGACCGTCACCCGTTACGAGGTCGAACTCGGTCCGGGTGTGAAGGTCGAGAAAATCACTGCGCTGCAACGCAATATCGCCTATGCGGTCGCCACCGAGAGCGTACGGCTGCTGGCGCCCATCCCGGGCAAGTCGGCGGTGGGTATCGAGGTTCCGAACACCGACCGCGAAATGGTAAGGCTCGCAGACGTTCTGACCGCACCGTCAACACGGCGCGATCACCACCCGCTGGTGATCGGCCTCGGCAAGAACATCGAGGGCGACTTCATCTCGGCGAATCTGGCCAAGATGCCGCACCTGCTGGTGGCCGGTTCGACCGGGTCGGGGAAGTCCAGCTTCGTCAACTCGATGCTGGTGTCACTGCTCGCCCGGGCCACCCCGGAGGAGGTCAGGATGATCCTGATCGACCCGAAGATGGTGGAACTGACGCCGTATGAGGGCATTCCGCACCTGATCACCCCGATCATCACCCAGCCCAAGAAGGCCGCCGCCGCGCTGGCCTGGCTGGTCGAGGAGATGGAGCAGCGTTACCAGGACATGCAGGCCTCCCGGGTGCGCCACATCGACGACTTCAACGCCAACGTCCGGTCGGGGAAGATCACCACCCCGCTGGGCAGTCAGCGCGAGTACAAGCCCTACCCCTACATCGTGGCTATCGTCGACGAGTTGGCCGACCTGATGATGACCGCCCCGCGCGACGTCGAGGACGCCATCGTGCGGATCACCCAGAAGGCCCGGGCGGCAGGCATCCACCTGGTGCTGGCCACCCAGCGCCCCTCGGTGGACGTGGTCACCGGCCTGATCAAGACCAACGTGCCCTCGCGCCTGGCGTTTGCGACGTCCTCGCTGACCGACAGCCGCGTCATCCTCGACCAGCCCGGCGCGGAGAAGCTGATCGGCATGGGCGACGCGCTGTTCCTGCCGATGGGCGCCAACAAGACCATCCGGTTGCAGGGCGCCTACATCAGCGACGAGGAGATCCACGCCGTCGTGCAGGCCTGCAAGGACCAGGCTGAGCCCGAGTACACCGACGGCGTCACCACCGCCAAGACGACCGGGGAGCGCGCCGAGGTCGATCCCGACATCGGCGACGACCTGGAGTTGCTCCTCGCGGCCACCGAGCTGGTGGTGTCCAGCCAGTTCGGGTCGACGTCGATGCTGCAGCGCAAGCTGCGGGTCGGATTCGCCAAAGCCGGCCGGTTGATGGACCTGATGGAGACCCGCGGCATCGTCGGACCGTCGGAGGGCTCCAAGGCCCGCGAGGTTCTGGTCAAGCCCGACGAGCTGGCGGCGACGCTCTCGGCCCTGCGCGGCGGGGCGGCCGGCGGCACCGACGACGAGGACGACGGCGGCGTCCCGGAGGACTTCTGACACCTAGAGCAGAAGCAGCATCCGGGTGTTGCCAAGGATGTTGGGCTTGACGTAGCTCAGGTCGAGGAACTCGGCCACGCCGACGTCGTAGGAGCGGCACATCTCCTCGTACACCTCCGCCGTCACCGGGGTGCCGTCGATCTCGGTGAATCCGTGCCGGGCGAAGAACTCCGTTTCGAAGGTCAGCACGAACAGCCGCCGCAGTTGCAGTTCCCGGGCCACCTCGAGGAGGCGGTCGACGATCGCGTGGCCGACGCCCTCTCCGCGGACCCCGGGGCGCACCGCGACCGTACGGATCTCCCCGAGGTCGGACCACAGCACGTGCAGCGCGCCGCAGCCGATCACCTCGCCGCCGGACTCGGCGACCCAGAACTCCTGGACCGCCTCGTAGAGGGTGACCAGATTCTTCTCCAGCAGGATCCGGCCGGCGTAGGTGTCCACCAGATGCTTGATGGCCGGCACGTCGGAGGTCCGCGCGCGGCGGACGACCACGTCGGGACGATCGGTCACGGCGCAACCCTATCGGCCCTGGGCCGCAGGCCCGATAAGGTGATTGCTGTGCCGGGCCAACCCCAAACTCCACCGGTTGCCCGGACCGCCGGGACGATCAACTGGGCGAACATGCTGACCGGCCTCAGGCTGGTCCTGGTCCCGGTGTTCCTGCTGTGTCTGTTCGCCGGCGACGGCCACCAGACCGCGGGCCGGCTGCTGGCGTTCGTCGTGTTCGCCATCGCGATCGTCACCGATCGAATCGACGGCTGGATGGCCCGCACCTACAACATGGAGACCGAGTTCGGCAAGCTCGCCGATCCGATCGCCGACAAGATGCTCATCGGCGCCGCCCTGATCGGGCTGTCCATGCTCGGCGACCTGCCGTGGTGGGTCACCGTGGTCATCCTGACGCGCGAGATCGGGGTCACCCTGCTGCGGTTCGCGGTGATACGGCGCGGCGTTATCCCCGCCAGCCGGGGCGGAAAGCTCAAGACGCTGGTGCAGGCCATCGCCATCGGCCTGTTCATCCTTCCGCTGCAGAACTGGCCGGGCCAGTGGCAGACGGTCGCGTGGTGGGTGATGTGGGCAGCGATCGTCCTGACCGTGGTCACGGGCCTGGACTACCTGGTCTCGGCCCTTCGTGGGCAGCGTTCGCAGACCTGACGCCACCTCCGGGAACCATCCCCGGCCCCGCTGCGTTGCACTAAGTGCTGCAGTGACCGGAGTTGCTGCGACGACTCGAGGAGGCAACGTCAATGGCGGTACTGCTGCGTGAAGTGATCGGTGACGTCCTGCGCCGCGCGCGCACGTCCCAGGGCCGCACCCTGCGGGAGGTCTCTGATTCCGCGCGGGTCAGCCTGGGTTACCTCTCGGAGGTCGAGCGGGGCCGCAAGGAGGCCTCAAGCGAGCTGCTCAGCGCGATCTGCACCGCCCTGGACGTCCCGCTGTCCAGGGTGCTCTGCGAAGCCGGCGCCGAACTGGCCTGCCGGGAGGGCTCAGGGCGCCGGGCCGAGGCCGGGACGACGGTGATCCCGCATCCGGTGGCCATGGCTGTCGCCTGAGCCTGAGGTTTTGCCGAAATTCGGCGGCCGCGACCGCAACGTGGTCGTGAACCGATAAATTGGGCTCGGACAGCTCGGGTTCGGCACCAGACCGGATCCAGCGCGGAACATCGACTCGAAGGCGGCAACACCGAAATGGCCAATCCGTTCGTTAAGGCGTGGAAGTACCTGATGGCGCTGTTCGGCGCGAAGGTGGACGAGTACGCCGATCCCAAGATCCAGATTCAGCAGGCGATCGAGGAGGCCCAGCGCCAGCATCAGGCCCTCAGCCAGCAGGCCGCGCAGGTGATCGGCAATCAGCGTCAGCTGGAGATGCGGCTGAACCGCCAGTTGGCTGACATCGAGAAGCTGCAGGCCAATGTGCGCCAGGCGCTGACCCTGGCCGACCAGGCCGCCGCGGCCGGTGACACCGCCAAGGCCACCGAGTACACCAACGCCGCCGAGGCCTTCGCCGCCCAGCTGGTGACCGCCGAGCAGAGCGTGGAGGACCTCAAGGTCCTGCACGACCAGGCGATCCAGGCGGCCATGCAGGCCAAGAAGGCCGTCGAGCAGAACGCCATGGTGCTGCAGCAGAAGGTCGCCGAGCGCACCAAGCTGCTCAGCCAGCTCGAGCAGGCCAAGATGCAGGAGAAGGTCAGCGAGTCGCTGCGCTCGATGACCGAGATCGCCGCCCCGGGCAACACCCCGAGCCTGGACGAGGTCCGAGACAAGATCGAGCGCCGCTACGCCGACGCGATGGGCTCGGCCGAGCTGGCCCAGAACTCCGTCCAGGGCCGGATGATGGAAGTCCAGCAGGCGGGCGTTCAGATGGCCGGGCACTCCCGGCTCGAGCAGATCCGTGCCTCCATGCGCGGTGAGTCGCTGACCGCGGGCGGCGCCGCGACCCCGGCCACTCCGTCGACGTCGGCCGTCACCCCCGAACCCGAGCAGCCGCTCGGCCAGTAGGGGTCAGATGGCGGAGGCGAGGACTCGGTACCGTTCGGTGCTGCAACGCGGCATCGACACCGTCAGCGAGTACGCCGACGTCGCCGCCCAGAAGTTGAGTGCGGTGGCCGACCCGCGGGCCCGGCTGCTTCGCAAGCGGCGCTGGGCGTTGCGCCTCGGGCTGTTCTTCGCCTTCGCCTCGGTGTTCTGGGTGCTCGTTACCGGGTTGCTGGCGGCGTGGAGCACCCCGGTGTGGGGGCTGCTCATCACCGGCTTGATCGCTGCCGGGGCCGCCGTGCCCGCGACGCTGTTCGGACTGCGCTACCGCTGGCTGCGCGGCGAGCCGCTGCCGCCGCAGCGTGAGGTCAGCGGGCATCGGCTGCCGCCGCCGGGATCGGTGGCCCGCCCGGCGATGTCCGCACTCGGGGCCTCCGAGCGCGGGCTGCACTCCCTGCTCGGAGTGCTCGACCGCGGTCGGCTGCTGCCGCCGGAGGAGATCCGCGAGCTGACCGAGGCTGCCGGTCGGTCGGCGGCGACCATGGCCGCGACCGCCTCGCACGTGGCCGCCATGGAGCGGGCGGCGGGGGAGAACCCGGACTCCCGCGCGTATCTGGCCCCGAGCATCAACGCCCTGACGGCTCAGCTCAACAGCGGGGTGCGCCAGTACAACGAGATGGTCACCGCCGCGGCGCATGTCGTGTCGTCGGCGAGCTCGGGCGGGATCATCGGCGAGCGCTACCGGAACGAGCTGCTCACCGCCACCGAGCAGCTGACGGGATGGGCGCAGGCCTTCGAGGAACTGGGTCCGGCCCAGCGGATCTGACCGTGCGCCCTCACAGCGAGGGACGCAGCGCCGGGACCACCGCACCGGCCACTCCGCGCAGCAGCGCCTTGGTCACGTCCCACATGTCGAAGTAGTCCCGCCACAGCGTGATCCGGCCGTCCGATACCTCGAAGACCCCGCACACCCAGAACTGCAACCGCACCGGACCGAACGCCAGCACGTCGGTGCGCTCGGTGAGCACCGAGGAGCCGTTGACCGCGATGCGGTGGATCTTGACCTCGAAGCCGAGCCGGCCCTCCATGCCGCGGAAGAGCTTCATGGCGCGGTTCCGGCCGCGGATGGTCGGGAAGCCGACGTTCTGGTACACCAGGCGCTCGTCGAGCGCGGCGGCGACGGCGTCGAAGTCCTGGTTCTGCAGGCCCGACAGCATCACCTCGACGGTGTGGGCGTTGTCGATGTCGGTGCTGAGGCTGATCTGCTCGGTCATGCGCCCAGCCTAATCCGGCCGGCGCTGTGGCAGGGTGGGGCCGATGCGGGTGGTCGTGGTCGCCGGGCCGGAGGCCGGGCATGCGTTTCCCGCCCTCGCGCTGTGCGGGCGTTTCGCGGCTTCCGGCGACGAGGCGGTGCTGATGACCGGGCGCCAGTGGCTCGATGCCGCCCGCCGGGCCGGGGTCGACGCGGTCGAACTGGCCGGTCTTGACCCCGAGGATTCCGATGACGACACCGACGCCGGGGCCAAGATCCACCACCGCGCGGCTCGGATGGCTGAGCTGAACATGCCTGTGCTGCAGGGCCTTCAGCCGGACCTGGTGGTCTCCGACGTGATCACCGTCTGTGGCGGCATGGCCGCCGAACTGCTCGGCGTGCCCTGGGTCGAGCTCAGCCCACACCCGCTGTACCTGCCGTCCCGGGGGCTGCCTCCGGTGGGCAGCGGCCTGGCGCCGGGCACCGGGGTGCGCGGCCGGCTGCGCGACGAGGTGATGCGGGCGCTGACGGCACGGTCGGTGCGGGCCGGGGACCGGCAGCGTTCGCAGGCCCGGCAGGGGATCGGTCTGCCCGCCGTCGACCCGGGGCCGAGTCGCCGGCTGGTCGCCACCCTGCCCGCGCTGGAGGTGCCGCGCCCGGACTGGCCGGCCGAGGCCGTCGTCGTCGGCCCGCTGCACTTCGAGCCCACCGCCGAGGTCCTGAGCGTCCCGCCCGGTCCCGGGCCGCTGATCGTCGTCGCCCCCTCGACCGCGGTCACCGGTACTGCCGGACTGGCCGAGATCGCGCTGCGCCATCTGATCCCGGGGCGGTGCGGCCTGCCGGCCGGCTCCCGGCTGGTGGTGTCCCGGCTCGACGGCGACGACGTGGCGGTGCCGCCGTGGGCAACCGTGGGGCTGGGGCGCCAGGACGAGTTGCTGCGCGTCGCCGACGTCGTGGTGTGCGGCGGTGGGCACGGCATGCTGTCCAAGACCCTGCTGGCCGGGGTTCCGATGGTGGTGGTGCCCGGTGGCGGCGACCAGTGGGAGCTGGCGAATCGTGTTGTGCGACAGGGCAGTGCGCGGCTGATCCGTCCGCTCACCCCCGACGCGCTCGTCGGCGGGGTCGTCGAGGTGTTGTCGGATCCGCGGTATCGGGAGGCGGCGCGGCGGGCGGGGCAGAGCGTCGCCTCGGTGGCCGACCCGGTGCGGGTGTGCCGCGAGGCCCTGGCTGGGTAGCTTGGTGGGCGTGCGGCTGACGCAATTCCACGAACTCGTCGAGGCACAGTTCGGCCCGGTGCGCGGCGCCTCGATGCTGGTCGACCACGCGCTGACCCGGTTCGGCGGGCGGACCGCCCGGCAGGCGATCGAGGACGGGGTGGATCCCCGCGAGGTGTGGTGGGCACTGTGCGCGGACTTCGACGTGCCCCGCGACCAGTGGTGAGCAGCCCCGGACGGCGGGTGGCGACACGCGGGCGCGCCTAACTTGCCATCGAACACATGTTCGTTACTGTGGTGATCGTTCGAACGGGAAAGTTTGTCGGAGGCCCTCTCTAACGTCGCGGGCAACCGACCGACCACCGGTCAACCGAACACAGGAGAAACGGAGACATCCATGGCGCAGCAAGCCCCCGACCGCGAGAAGGCCCTCGACCTCGCGATCGCCCAGATCGAGAAGAACCACGGCAAAGGCGCGGTGATGCGCCTCGGCGACGAGGTCCGGGCGCCCATCTCGGTCATCCCGACCGGATCCATCGCCCTGGACGTGGCGCTGGGCATCGGCGGCCTGCCCCGCGGCCGGGTCGTGGAGATCTACGGCCCGGAGTCCTCCGGCAAGACCACCGTCGCCCTGCACGCGGTGGCCAACGCCCAGGCCGCCGGCGGCATCGCGGCGTTCATCGACGCCGAGCACGCCCTTGACCCCGAGTACGCCAAGAGTCTCGGGGTGGACACCGACTCGCTGCTGGTCAGCCAGCCCGACACCGGCGAGCAGGCGCTGGAGATCGCCGACATGCTGGTGCGCTCCGGGGCGATCGACATCCTGGTCATCGACTCGGTGGCAGCCCTGGTGCCGCGCGCCGAGATCGAGGGCGAGATGGGCGACAGCCACGTCGGCCTGCAGGCCCGGCTGATGAGCCAGGCGCTGCGGAAGATGACCGGTGCGCTGAACAACTCGGGCACCACCGCGATCTTCATCAACCAGCTCCGCGAGAAGATCGGAGTGATGTTCGGCTCGCCCGAAACCACCACCGGCGGTAAGGCATTGAAGTTCTACGCCTCGGTACGCCTGGACGTGCGCCGGATCGAGACGCTCAAGGACGGCACCGACGCGGTGGGCAACCGCACCCGCGTCAAAGTGGTCAAGAACAAGGTCACGCCGCCGTTCAAGCAGGCCGAGTTCGACATCCTCTACGGCAAGGGCATCTCCCGCGAGGGCTCACTGATCGACATGGGTGTCGATCAGGGCTTCATCCGCAAGTCCGGGTCGTGGTTCACCTACGAGGGCGAGCAGCTGGGGCAGGGCAAGGAGAACGCCCGAACCTTCCTGATGGACAACCCCGACGTGGCCAACGAGATCGAGAAGAAGATCAAGGAGAAGCTCGGGATCGGTGCCACCTTGACCGACGAGGCCGTCGATGACGTCCTGCCCGCGCCCGTTGACTTCTGAGGCCACTACCTCCGAGAAGCGCGAGGAGCAGGCGCACGCACTGTGCCTGCGTCTGCTCACCGCGCGGGCGCGGACCCGGGCCGAGCTCGCCGGCCAGCTGGCCAAGCGGGGATACCCCGGTGATGTCTCCGAGACGGTATTGCGCCGACTGGCCGCCGTCGGCCTCGTCGACGACGAGGACTTCGCCGGCCAGTGGGTCCGTTCCCGGCAGGCCAGCGCCGGAAAAGGCAAGCGCGCCTTGGCCGCTGAGCTTCGGACCAAGGGGCTCGACGAGCACGTGATCGCCGGAGCTCTTGAGAGCATCGACGCCGCGACCGAACGTGGTCGGGCCGAGGCGCTGGTGGAGCGCCGGTTGCGCCGTGAGGCACTCGGCGACGGCGATGAGCCGAAGGTGATGCGCCGGCTGGTAGGGATGCTGGCCCGCCGCGGGTACAGCCAGAGTGTTGCGGTCTCGGTGGTCACCGATGCGCTGGCGGCCGAACGGGAGCGCCGGAAGGTCTAGATACATCTAGGTCCACCGGGTCGGGTGGACCGGGCTACGCTCGCGCCATGCGGATCTCGGTCAAACTCGCGCCGACTTTCACCTATCCGGACCTGGAGCGGTTCTGGCGCTCGGCCGACGAACTCGGGTTCGACGCGGTGTGGAACTACGACCACTTCTACGGACTGGTCGACGACGCCACCCCGACCTTGGAGGGCTGGACCACGCTGGCCGCGATGGCAGTGGTGATCCGGCGTGCTCGGGTCGGCTGCATGGTCACCGGTGTCACCTACCGCAATCCGGCGATCCTGGCCAAGATGGCCGTCACGGTCGACCACATCACCGGTGGCCGAATGGATTTCGGCATCGGGGCCGGCTGGCACGAGTCCGAGCACCGTGGCTTCGGCATCGAGTTCCCCGGCCCGGGTGAGCGGGTGGCGATGCTCGACGAGGCGCTGACGGTGATCCGACGGCTATGGGCAGAGGAGTCGGTCAGCTTCGCCGGGCGGTTCTTCACCCTCACCGAGGCCCTGTGCGAGCCCAAGCCCGTGCAGCGGCCCCATCCGCCGATCGTCATCGGCGGCTCGAAGCCGAAGATGATGCGGGTGATAGCCCGGCACGCCGACGAGTGGAACATGCCCAACCACGAAGGTCCGGGCGCCTGGAGCGAGGCCAACGGCCGACTCGATGCGGCGTGCGCGGAGATCGCCCGCGACCCCGCGCAGATCCGCCGGTCGGTGCAACTGTTCCTGCACCCGGACGAGCCCGGCCAGGTGGACTCCCAACTCGACCTGTTGTCGGCCTTCGAGGATCTGGGCTGCCAGCACGCCGTGCTGTCGTTCTACCAGCCGCCGGGTCCCGAACTGCTGGAACGCTGCGCCGCGTTCTAGTCGCCCGGCTCGATCAGCACGCTGGGGGCGCCGCTCTGCTCGAGCGCTGCCGCTTCGAGCGGTTCGGGTGCGCGCCTGGAGCGTCGCAGCCGCCGCTCCAGGCGGGTGGCCGTCGCTGAAAGTGCGAAGTTGAGGCTGATCATCAACACGGCGATCACGATCAGCGCCGGCACGTAATTGCCGTAGGTCGAACCGATCACGGTTCCCTGGCGGACCATCTCCAGGAAGGTGATCTGGTAGCCGATCGCGGTGTCCTTGAGAACCACGACCAGCTGGGACACCAGGACGGGCAGCATCGAGGTGATCGCCTGCGGCAGCAGGATGGAGCGCATGGTCTGGCCCCAGCTCAGGCCGAGTGCCGCCGCGGCCTCGCTCTGCCCGCGCGGCAGCGAGCCCACCCCGGACCGCACGATCTCGGCGATGACCGCGCCGTTGTAGAGCGTCAGGCCGGTCACCACGCCTGCCAGGGCCAGGTACCGGGACGGGAACACGTCGTAGAGCGCGTAGAGGAAGTAGGCGAATATCATCATGATCAGCACCGGTACCGCGCGGAAGAATTCCACGATCACCGCGCACGGCCACCGGATCGCCGCGACCGGTGACAGCCGGCCCACCCCGAGGGCGAATCCCAGGATGCCGGCCAGCACGATCGACAGCGCGGCGGCGGTCAGGGTTCCGGCGATCCCGGGCAGCACGTAGGTCTTCCACAGATCGCCGGTGAGGAACGGCCGCCACTTCGCGGCCGTCAGCTGCCCCTTGGCGGCCAGCCGCGCGACGATCGCCCACACCACCACCGCTGCCAGCGCCAGGGTCACCCCGGAGATGACGCGGTTGCGCACCAGTGCCCGCGGGCCGGGGGCGTCGAAGAGAACCGAGGATGCCATCAGTGCCGTCCGCCACTCATCACCGCACCACCGCCCAGCGCTTGCCCAGCCAGCCGAACAGCAGCCCCAGCGGCAGCGTCAGCAGCAGGAAGCCGAGCGCGAACAGACCGCCGACGATCAGCAACGCGGCGGTGTTCTCGATCATCTCCTTCATCAACAGCGCGGCCTCCGCGACCCCGATCGCCGAGGCGATGGTGGTGTTCTTGGTCAGTGCGATCAGCACCGAGCCCAGCGGGATGAGCACCGCCCGAAACGCCTGCGGCAGCAACACGATCCGAAGGTTCTGCCCGAAAGTCAGCCCCAGCGAGCGAGCAGCCTCGGCCTGGCCGAGCGGTACGGTGTTGACCCCTGCGCGCACCGTCTCGCAGACGAACGCCGCGGTGTAGACCGCAAGACCGAGCACTGCGAGCCGGAAGTTGCTGTCGGCGATGGACGTCGGCGATTTCGGGTCGGCCAGCGTGATACCGAGCGTCTGCGCCAGGCCGAACGAGCAGAACAGGATGATCAGCGTCAGCGGGGTGTTGCGCACCACGTTGACGTAGGCCGCGCCCACCCAGCGCAGCATCGGCACCGGCGACAGCCGCATGGCCGCGAGCGCGGTGCCGATGACCAGCGCCCCGATCGCGGCCAGCACCGTCAGCTTGACGGTGGTCCAGAACGCCTTGACGATCAGCCAGCCGTAGCGGCCGAGGATGTCGACCCTCTCCGCCTCGGCGCCGGCGGCGTCGTTGTCCAGCGGCGGGGGAGGAGGAGCCGCGATGCCGGCCGGTCCCAGGTTGCGGTCGAAGGCTGCCGCCCAGCTGCCGTCGGTCTGCATCGCCGCGATGGCCTCGTTGATCTTGGTCCGCAGCTCCAGATCCTCGCGGCGCAGGCCGATCCCGTAGTGCTCGACCGAGAACGGCTTGCCGATGATCGCGAACGTGCCCGGGGACTGAGCGGCGAAGCCGGCCAGGATCACCTCGTCGGTGCTGACCGCGTCGATCGCTCCGTTGCGCAGGGCTTCCACACAAGCCGAGTAGGTGTCGTACTGCTGCAGCTGGACGCCCGGGTATTTATCCTTGATGCGCTGGGCGGGAGTCGATCCCGACACCGAGCACAGGCGCTTGCTGTCGGCCAGCGATTCCGGGCCGGTGATGTCGGTCGTGTCGGCGCGCACCAGCAGACTCTGCCCGGTGTCCAGGTACGGCCCGGCGAACCCCACCTTCTGCTTGCGCGCGTCGGTGATCGAGTACGTGGCGACGATGTAGTCGACCTGCCCGTTCTGGATGAGGGTTTCGCGCTGGCCGGACGGCGCCTCCTTCCACTCGATCTCATCGGGTGAGTAGCCGAGCTTGCCGGCGACGTAGGCGGCGACGTCGACGTCGAACCCGGCCATCGAGCCGTCCGGATTCTTGACCGCCAGGCCCGGCTGGTCGAACTTGGTGCCGATCGTGATCTTCCGCTCCGAGCCGCCGCAGCCGGCCAGCCCGGCCATCACGGCGATGCCGAGCAGGGCGATCGCGAGCAGGCGCCGTAACGGGGACCGCATCGTCTAGTGGCTCAGGATCTTGCCGAGGAAGTCCCTGGCGCGCGCCGACTTCGGGCTGGAGAAGAAGTCGTCGGGCGCGGCGTCCTCCACCACGCTGCCGTCGGCCATGAACACCACCCGGTTGGCGGCGCGCCGGGCGAAGCCCATCTCGTGGGTGACCACCACCATCGTCATCCCCTCGGCGGCCAGCGAGGTCATCACCGCGAGCACCTCGTTGACCATCTCCGGATCCAGCGCGCTGGTCGGCTCGTCGAACAGCATCACCTTGGGCGCCATCGCCAGCGAACGGGCGATCGCGACCCGCTGCTGCTGCCCGCCGGACAGCTGGGCCGGGTACTTCCCGGCCTGTGTCGCCACACCGACGCGCTCCAGCAGCGACATGGCCCGCTCCCGGGCCTCGCCGGCGGCGACCTTGCGGACCTTGACCGGCGCGAGCATCACGTTCTCCAGGATGGTCTTGTGCGCGAAGAGGTTGAACGACTGGAAGACCATGCCGACGTCGGAGCGCAGCTGGGCGAGTTTGCGGCCCTCGGCCGGCAGCACCTCGCCGTCGATCGCGATCGAGCCGGAGTCGATGGTCTCCAGCCGGTTGATGGTGCGGCACAGCGTGGACTTTCCCGACCCGGACGGGCCGAGCACCACCACGACCTGGCCGCGATCGATGTCGAGATTGATGTCCCTGAGCACATGCAGGGCCCCGAAGTGCTTATTGACGCCCTTGACCGCGATCATCGGGGCCACCCCGCCCACCGTCATGCGCAGACCCTACCGGGGTTGGCGGACGCCCGCCGTCCGATGCGGTGATCGGCGGCGACCTCCGTACCATGAGGTGCGTGACGACGGTGCTGCGCCAGGGCCGCGATGCGGGAGATGCCTCCCGTTCGCCGGCTGCTCGCACCTATCAGGTCCGCACCTACGGCTGCCAGATGAATGTGCACGACTCCGAGCGCCTGGCCGGTTTGCTCGACGCCGCGGGATACCAGCGTGCCGCCGAGGGCGCCGAGGCCGACGTGGTGGTGTTCAACACCTGCGCGGTCCGGGAGAACGCCGACAACAAGCTCTACGGCAATCTGAGTCACCTGGCCCCGCGCAAACAGGCCGACCCGGACATGCAGATCGCCGTCGGCGGGTGCCTGGCGCAGAAGGACCGCGATGCCCTGCTGTCCCGGGCGCCCTGGGTCGACGTGGTCTTCGGAACCCACAACATCGGATCGCTGCCGGTGCTGCTGGAGCGGGCCCGCCACAACCGGACGGCTCAGGTCGAGATCGCCGAGGCCCTGCAGGAGTTCCCGTCGGCACTGCCCGCGGCCCGCGAATCGGCCTATGCCGCCTGGGTTTCCATTTCGGTGGGTTGCAACAACACCTGCACCTTCTGCATCGTGCCGTCGCTGCGCGGCCGGGAACTGGACCGCAGCCCGGCCGACATCCTGGCCGAGGTGCGCTCCCTGGTGGATCAGGGCGTGCTGGAGGTCACCCTGCTGGGCCAGAACGTCAACGCCTACGGGGTGTCGTTCGCCGACCCGCAGATCCCGCGTGACCGTGGCGCGTTCGCCGCACTGCTGCGCGCCTGCGGCGAGATCGACGGACTCGAGCGGGTGCGGTTCACCTCCCCGCATCCCGCGGAGTTCACCGACGACGTCATCGAGGCGATGGCCCAGACCCCCAATGTCTGCCCGGCACTGCACATGCCGCTGCAGTCCGGGTCCGACCGGGTGCTCAAAGCGATGCGCCGCTCCTACCGGGCCGAGAAGTACCTCGGCATCATCGACCGCGTCCGCGCGGCGATGCCGCACGCGGCGATCACCACCGACATCATCGTCGGGTTCCCGGGGGAGAGCGAGCAGGACTTCGCCGCCACCCTGGAGGTGGTCCGCCGGGCCCGGTTTGCCGCCGCGTTCACCTTCCAGTATTCGCGACGGCCGGGCACCCCGGCGGCCGACATGGAGGGCCAGCTGCCCAAAGAGGTCGTCCAGGAGCGCTACCAGCGGCTGATCGAACTGCAGGAGAGCATCTCGCTGGAGCAGAACCTCGCGCTGGTCGGCAGCACGGTGGAGGTGCTGACGGCCGCCGGCGAGGGACGCAAAGACGCGGCCACGGCGCGGATGTCCGGACGTGCCCGCGACGGCAGGCTGGTGCACTTCCAGCCCGGCGGCTCCGACGTGCGGCCCGGTGACATCGTGACGGCCAGGGTCACCGGCGCGGCTCCCCACCATCTGATCGCCGACGGTCGGCCGGTCTCACACCGCCGGACCCGGGCCGGGGACGAGCATGCCGCCGGCCGGCGGCCGCGCACGGTCGGGCTTGGGCTGCCCCCGTTCGGCGCTCCGCCGGCTTCGCCGGTCACGACAGGATGCGAGCGATGACAGCCGACGAATTCGAGTCCTACAAAGCCGATCTGGAAGCGGCCGAGCGGCGGGTCGCCGGCGAAATCAACCCCGGCGCAAGGGCGTTGGTGGTCGCCGTCCTGGTCTTCGTGCTTCTGGTGTCCCTCATCCTGCCGCACACCGGCGACGCCCGCGGTGTCGACGTCCTGATCGGTGACAGCAAGGCGATCAGCGTCGGAGTGGCTCTCCCGCACCGCTTGTTCTGCTGGTTCGCCCTGGTGTTCGGGGTCGGTTTCTCGATGCTCGCGCTGCTCACCCGGCGCTGGACCGTGGCCTGGATCGCGCTGGCCGGCAGCGCGGTGGCCATCCCGCTGGGCATGCTCGCGGTCTGGTCGCGTCAGACCGCCGCGCTGGGGCATCCCGGTCCCGGCATCGGGGTGATCCTGGGCTGGATCGCCGTGGCACTGCTGGCTTTTCACTGGGCGCGGGTGGTCTGGACCAGAACCGCGGTTCAGCTGGCGGCGGAGGCTCAGCGCCGCCAGGAGGCCGCTCAGCGCGAGGCGGCCTCGCTGCTCGACGGCTTGGAGCCGCCCGAAGACCCCGCCCGCTAGCGCCTTTTGGCGACGGCCTGCGCCGCCGCGGCTGCCCACTCCCGCCACTGCGCGGCGCTGGCGCGGGCGTCTTCGGCCTCCTTGTCGCGACCCGCGGCCTCGGCTTTCTCCGCCTGACGCTCGAACTGTTCTGCGCGGGATTTGAACTGCTCGGCCCGGGCCTGCGCCTCCGGGTCGATGCGACCGGCGTCGGCGGCATCGCGGATCCGCTTCTCCACCGCCCGCAGCCGTCGATCCAGCTCCGCGGAGCTCTCGCGGGGAGCCTTGCCGACCGCGTCCCACTTGTCGGTGATGACGCGAAGCGCCGCCTGGGCCGCCTTGAGGTTGGACACGTCGATCTTCTCCGCCTCGGCGAGCAGCTTCTCCTTGACCGCGGCGTTGGCGGTGAACTCCGCCTCCCGTTCGGCGTTGACCGCGTTGCGCGCGGCAAAGAAGCTGTCCTGAGCCGCCTTGAACCGCTGCCAGAGTGCGTCGTCGACGTCCTTGGATGCCCGGCCTGCCCCCTTCCACTCGCTGAGCAGGTCGCGGAATGCCGCGGCGGTGGCAGCCCATTCGGTGGATGCGGACAGTTCCTCGGCCCGCGCGCACAGCCGCTCCTTGGCCTCCCGGGCGCCGGCTCGTTCCCGGTCCAGTTCGGCGAAGTGGGCACCGCGGCGCCGGTTGAACGCGTCGCGGGCCGCCGAGTAGCGCTTCCACAGCGCGTCGTCGGTCTTGCGGTCCAGTCCGGTGATCGAGCGCCACTCGTCGAGGATGGCCCGTATCCGCTCGCCGGCCGCCTTCCACTGGGTGGAGTTCGCGGCCAGATCCTCGGCCTCGACGGCGAGCGCCTCCTTGCGCGCGGTCAACTCGGCGCGATGCTCCTCGCGGCGGGCGCGTTCGGCCTGGGCCGCCTCCTCGGCGTGATCGGCGATCGCCGCCAGCCGTACGGCCAGCGCGCCGACATCGCCGAGAACGCTTGCGGTGGGCAGCGTTTCGGCAAGGGCGGCCGCGGCGGCCTTCACCTTGCGCGCATCCGCGGTCCCGGACGCCAGCCTGGTCTCCATCAGGGTGACTTCGGTGGCCACATCGTCGAAGCGCCGGCCGAAGTGTTCGAACGCTGCGTCGGGCTCGCCGGCCTGCCACGAGCCGATCACCCGTTCGCCGTCGGCGGTGACCAGATACACCGTGCCGTCGTCGGCAACCCGGCCGAAGCGCCGCGGATCGTTGCGCGCCGGCCCCGGATGGGTGGCGGGATGCGGGCGGGGAACCGGCCTCGGCACCCCGGGCCGCGGACCGGGCCTGGGTGCCGGCCCGGTGCTGGTGTCTTCGCTCGTCACCGGATCACCTACCCTCCGCGCGGTCTGACCGCGCCCCTGCCGCGCGAAGCGGCGCCGTTGCATCAGGGCCGTTGACTGCTAGCCGGCCACCACGGTATTGAACCAGTTCCGCCGATCGCGGGGGCCGGAGTTCGGCGTCTGGACGGCGGTCTAGCGTTGCAGTGGTGTTGACGGCGATCGCACTGACACCCTCGGCGCCGGTCCTGGTGCCCGAACTCGCCGGGGCGGCCGCCGACGAGGTCGCGGGGATCGGCGACGCGGCGAAGTCCGCCGCCGCGGTCCTGCCGAGACGCTGGATCGCCATCGGTGTCGGGACCGCCGACCGCACCATCGAACCGGAGACCCGCGGCACCTTCGCCGGGTACGGGGCGGATGTTGCGGTGTCGCTGGCGCCGGACGCCCCGGCTGCGATCGCAGACCTGCCGCTGTGCGCGTTGTTCGCGGGCTGGCTGCGCGACCGGGCCGGACCCGATGCCCGCGTGCAGGTCCGGGTGTACGCCGCCGATCACGACCCGGCCACCGCGCTGGACCGCGGCCGGGCGTTGCGCGCCGAGATCGACGCGGCCGCCGAACCGGTCGGCGTGCTCGTCGTCGCCGACGGCGCCAACACGCTCACCGCCTCGGCTCCCGGCGGACACGACCCGGCCGCCCGGGGCGCGCAGGATGCCCTCGACGATGCGCTGGCGACCGGTGACTCCGCGGCGCTGGCCGTTCTCCCCGACGGGATCGTAGGCCGGGTCGCCTATCAGGTGCTGGCCGGGCTGGCCGGTCCGGGCCGGCACCACGCCACCGAACTGGCCCGCGCGGCGCCGTACGGCGTCGGCTACTTCGTGGGTACCTGGACGGGGTTCCCCGCGGCGGGCGGAAGCGATTGACATCGCGGCCCATCGCGATCATCGGGCCGACCGGGACGGGTAAGTCCCAGCTGGCCCTGGACGTCGCCGAGCGCGTCGGCGGCGAGATCGTCAACGCCGACGCCATGCAGCAGTACCGCGGTATGGACATCGGCACCGCCAAAGTCCCACTGCCGCAACGGCGTGGCGTGCCGCACCACCAGATCGACGTTCTCGAGGTCACCGCCACCGCCACGGTCGCGCGCTACCAGCAGGCCGCAGTCGCCGACATCGAGGCGATCGCCGCCCGCGACGCCGTTGCGATCATCGTCGGAGGGTCGATGATGTACGTCCAGTCGCTGCTGGACGACTGGGCCTTCCCGGCCACCGATCCCGCGGTCCGGGCCCGCTGGGAAGAGCGCCTGGCCGAAGTCGGGGCAGCCGCCCTGCACGGGGAGCTCGCACGCCGGGACCCCGCCGCCGCAACGGCGATCCTGGCCACCGACGGCCGCCGGATCGTGCGTGCCCTGGAGGTCATCGAAATCACCGGCCGTCCCTTCGCGGCTTCCGCGCCGGGTATCGGGGCACCGCGCTGGGACACCGCGATCATCGGATTAGATTGGGAGACAGAGGTTCTCGACCACAGACTCGCCCTGCGCACCGACGCGATGTTCGACGCCGGTCTGGTTGCCGAGGTGCGCGCCCTGCTGGACGCCGGCCTCCGCCACGGCGTCACCGCCGCCCGCGCGCTGGGCTACGCGCAGGTGGTCGAGGCGCTCGACACCGGCGCGGACATCGCCGCGGCCCACGAGTCGACGTTGCGCGGCACCCGGCGTTACGTGCGCCGGCAGCGGTCCTGGTTCCGCCGCGACCACCGCATACGCTGGCTCGACGGAGCCTCGGGCAGGCTCTCCGACGCCGTGCTGGAACACTGGAGACACGTATCCTGAAGCCCATCATGATCTTCGCTAAGGGCCACGGCACGGAGAACGACTTCGTCGTCCTGCCCGATCTCGAGGGGCGACTCGATCTGCCCCGTCCGGCGGTGTCCGCACTGTGCGACCGCCGGCGCGGACTGGGCGCCGATGGTGTCCTGCGGGTCATCACCGCCGGGGCTGCGCTCGGCGCCGGGGTTCTGGAGCGGTTGCCCGACGGTGTGGACTCCGGTGACTGGTACATGGACTACCGCAACGCCGACGGATCGGTGGCGCAGATGTGCGGCAACGGGGTCCGGGTGTTCGCGCACTACCTTCGCGCCACCGGACTGGAGGACCGCGACGAATTCGTGGTCGGGTCACTGGCCGGCCCGCGGCCGGTCGTCGTACACCGGGTCGACGGCCACCGTGCCGACGTCACCGTCGAGATGGGCAAGGTGAACCGGCTCGGCGCGGGTACCGCGACCGTCGGCGGGCGGCGGCTGACCGGTCTGGGCGTCGACGTCGGCAACCCGCACCTGGCCTGCGTGGTCGAGGACCTCAGCGATCAGGCGCTGGCCGCCCTGGACGTCGGCGGCCCGGTGCGATTCGATCCCCGGCAGTTCCCGGCCGGAGTCAACGTCGAGGTGCTGACGCCGATTCGCGACGGTGCCGTGCGGATGCGGGTCCACGAGCGCGGGGTCGGGGAAACCCGCTCCTGCGGCACGGGCACCGTCGCCGCCGCCTTCGCCGCACTGGATCACCGGGGCGCCGCCACCGGCACGGTCCTGGTCCGGGTGCCCGGCGGCGAGGTCGACGTCGAGATCGCCGATACCACCAGCTATCTGCGCGGACCGTCGGTGCTGGTGGCGCGGGGAGAACTGGCCGGCGACTGGTGGGCGGCCCAGGGGTCGTGACACCATCGAACAGCACATGACTGAACCCGACCTCCCCGAGCCCAGCCTCGGCGAACTCGCCCTCGAAGACCGCTCCGCGCTGCGTCGCGTCGCCGGGCTCTCCACCGAACTCGCCGACGTCTCCGAGGTCGAGTACCGCCAGCTGCGACTGGAGCGCGTGGTGCTGGTCGGTGTCTGGACCGAGGGCAGCGCCGCCGACGCCGACGCGAGCCTGGCCGAGCTGGCCGCCCTGGCCGAGACCGCCGGATCGGAGGTGCTCGAGGGCCTCATCCAGCGTCGTGACAAGCCCGACCCGGCCACCTACATCGGCTCCGGGAAGGCCCTCGAGTTGCGCCAGATCGTCATCGCCACCGGTGCCGACACGGTCATCTGCGACGGCGAACTGAGTCCGGCTCAGCTGACCGCGCTGGAGAAGGTGGTGAAGGTCAAGGTCATCGACCGCACCGCCCTGATCCTGGACATCTTCGCCCAGCACGCCACCAGCAGGGAGGGCAAGGCGCAGGTGGCGTTGGCCCAGATGGAGTACATGCTGCCGCGGCTGCGGGGCTGGGGCGAGTCGATGTCCCGGCAGGCGGGCGGGCGCGCCGGCGGGTCCGGCGGCGGCGTCGGCACCCGCGGTCCAGGGGAGACCAAGATCGAGACGGACCGTCGCCGCATCCGGGAGCGGATGTCCAAGCTGCGCCGGGAGATCAAGGACATGAAGCAGGTCCGCGACACCCAGCGCAGCCGCCGGCGGACCAGCGATGTGCCGTCGATTGCGATCGTCGGCTACACCAATGCCGGCAAATCCAGTCTGCTCAACGCCCTGACCGGGGCGGGGGTCCTGGTTCAGAACGCTCTGTTCGCCACCCTGGAACCGACCACCCGGCGCGGCGAGTTCGGGCCCCCCGGCGAACGGGGCCGCCCATTCGTGCTGACTGACACCGTCGGCTTCGTCCGGCACCTGCCCACCCAGCTGGTCGAGGCCTTCCGCTCGACCCTCGAGGAGGTGCTCGACGCCGACCTGCTGGTCCATGTCGTCGACGGTTCCGACGCCAACCCGCTGGCGCAGATCGAGGCCGTCCGCCAGGTGATCCGCGAGGTCCAGATCGACCACCATGCCGCGCCCGCGCCGGAGTTGCTGGTGGTCAACAAGATTGACGCGGCGAGCGACCTGACGCTGGCGCAGCTGCGCCGGGCGCTGCCGGGAGCCGCGTTCGTCTCGGCCCGCACCGGCGAGGGTCTGGACCGGCTTCGTGGCCGGCTGGCGGAACTGGTCGAGCCCAGGGAGGTCGCCGTCGACGTGACAATTCCCTACTCCCGCGGCGATCTGGTCGCCCGACTGCACGACGAGGGCCGCGTCGATGCCACCGAGCACACACCGGAGGGGACCCGGGTGAAGGCCCGCGTGCCGGCGGCCCTGGCGGCCGCGATCGGCCGGTACGCGACCGCTTAGCGCGGCACGCGGAGCAGGTCCGGGCCGACCAACCGCCCGGTTGGTCTATCCTCTGGAGTAGATCCGCTCGAGCCTTCGGAGGTCACCCATGGGTAAAGCCGTCAAGTACACCCGCACCCTGTTCGAACCGGAACACGATCTGTTCCGCGAGTCCTACCGCGGCTTTCTCGACAAGCACGTGGCGCCGTATCACGACCAGTGGGAGAAGGACAAGATCGTCGACCGCGGGGTGTGGCTGGAAGCCGGCAAGCAGGGCTTCCTGGGGATGGCCGTGCCCGAGGAGTACGGCGGCGGCGGTAACCCCGACTTCCGCTACAACACCGTCGTCGTCGAGGAGACCGTCGCCGGCCGCTACAGCGGGCTGGGCTTCTCGTTGCACAACGACGTCGTCGCCCCCTACCTGCTGCACCAGACCAGCGAGGAGCAGAAGCAGCGCTGGCTGCCGCAGTTCTGCACCGGCGAGATGATCACCGCGATAGCGATGACCGAGCCCGGCACCGGCAGCGACCTGCAGGGCATCAAGACCCGCGCGGTCCGCGACGGCGACCACTACGTGCTCAACGGCTCCAAGACGTTCATCACCAACGGCATCAACGCCGACCTGGTGCTTGTGGTGGCCCAGACCAACCCGGACAAGGGAGCGCAGGGATTCTCCCTGCTGGGCGTTGAGCGCGGCATGCCCGGCTTCGAGCGCGGCCGCCACCTCGACAAAATCGGTCTCGACGCCCAGGACACCGCCGAACTGTCCTTCACCGACGTCAGGGTCCCGGTGGAGAACCTCATCGGTGAGGAGGGCATGGGTTTCATCTACCTGATGCAGAACCTGCCGCAGGAACGCCTTTCCATCGCGATCATGGCTGCCGCGGCAATGGAGGCCGTCCTCGAGGAGACGATCGAGTACGTGTCGCAGCGAAAGGCTTTCGGCAAACCGATCGGCTCATTCCAGAACAGCCGTTTCCTGCTCGCGGAATTGGCGACCGAGACCACCGCGGTGCGAATCATGGTCGACGAATTCATCCGCCTTCTCATGGAGGACAAACTGACCGCCGATCAGGCCGCGATGGCCAAATGGTGGACCACCGAGGCTCAGGTGAAGCTGGTCGACCGCTGCCTGCAGTTGCACGGGGGCTACGGCTATATGCGCGAATACACCGTCGCGCGGGCCTTCCTCGACGCCCGGGTGCAGACCATCTACGGCGGCACCACGGAGATCATGAAGGAGATAATCGGGCGCAGCCTGGGGGTGTGAAAGGCGCGAAAAGGCGCCGTGTTCTTTCATCACATTGGAATTCGGGTTGTATCTCGGTTCGGAATCCGCTTTCAGGAAATCCCCGCGTGTCGTGGCAAGCTTTTCCCGACATGGTGAGACCGTTGTTTTCGGAATATGACCAGAGATGTCTCGTCCTGATGCGGGAGGACAGTGCATGACCTCGGTAGGCAACCGGCTCGGCCGGACCGTGCGGCGACTGGCGATGGGCGCCGTGGCGTCCGCCGCCGTGGCGGCACTCGTCGTGCCCTCGGCGCTGGCCACTCCGGAATCGGACGCGGTCGACGCGATCGACCAGGCCTGGCAGGCCGCCGGCGGGGCCGACTCGCCGGTGGGCGGCCGGGACGGCGAGGTGTTCGGGGTCGGTGACGGCTTCGGGCAGCAGTTCAGCGGCGGGAAGATCTACTTCACCCCGGCGACCGGGGCGCATCTGATCTATGGCGCGATCCTGGACAAGTACGAGTCGCTGGGCGGCCCCGCCGACAGCGACCTCGGCTTCCCGAACATCGACGTGGTCACCGGTCTGGTCAGTCCCGACAGCCGGGTCAGCACATTCAGCGCGACCGACAGACCCGCGGTGTTCTGGACCCCCGACACCGGCGCCTGGTCGGTCCGGGGCGCTCTGAACGCGGCCTGGGACAAACTCGGAGGCTCGGCGGGCGTGCTGGGTGTTCCCGTCGAGGACGAGCGCTACAACGGCGACGTGGTGAGCCAGCGGTTCACCGGCGGGGAGCTGTCCTGGAACCTCGCCACCAACACCTTCACCTCCGACCCTCCGGGACTGGCCGACAGCCTTGCCGGCCTGGAGGTGCCCCTGGATCCGACCACGATGATCAACCTGGCCTGGCGGTCCGGCGGCGGCCTCGGCGGTCCGCTGGGGGCGCGGCAGGGCCAGCAGGCCACGATCGGGGACAACGCCGCGGCACAGGGCTACGCCGGCGGGAAGATCTTCTACTCGCCGCAGACCGGCGCGCACGCCGTCACCGGCGCGATCCTGTCCAAATACGAGTCGCTCGGCGGCCCGACCGGCGACCTCGGCTTTCCGGTGGGCGGCGAGGCCGACGGCGGCGTGCCCAACAGCCGGGTCAACTCCTTCAGCGCACCCGACAAACCGGTGATCTTCTGGACCCCGGACACCGGCGCGATCGTCGTCCGGGGTCCGATCAACGCCGCCTGGGCGAAACTGGGCGGCGCAACCGGAACCCTGGGCGTCCCGACCGGCGAGCAGACCGCGAAGGGTGACACCGTCTCGCAGGACTTCACCGGCGGCGAGATCACCTGGAACAAGGCGACCAAAGAGTTCAGCACCGACCCGGCGGAACTGAAGTCGCAGCTGTCCGGGCTGGAAATGCCTGACGCGGTGGCCCAGGCCCCCGCCACCCCGGCCACCGGCACAGGTTCCGAGAGCGGCGGCTGGCGGTGGTGGTGGCTGGCGATCATCCTGCCGGTCCTGGCGTTGCTCGGGTTGCTGGCCCGCCGGGTCCAGCGCCAGGGCGCGACGGACGCCCGCGAGACCGTCCCGGTTCGCCGGGACTACTTCAGCACCGACTCCGAGGATGACTTCTGGCCCGGCACCCGCAGTGCCGACACCGACCGCGACATGTGGTCGCCGCCCCCGGTCGCCGAGGAGATCGAGTCCGGACTCGATTCCGACGAGGACGCCATCGACACGGCGCCGACGCGCATCCCCACCGAGGCCGAGCTCGAAGAGTCGTCGACGCCGGAATTCGACGCGCTGCTGGCGGATTCGGGACTCGGGCGGCACGCCGCCGGGTCGCTGGGAACCTCGTCGTCGGCCTGGCGTCTCGAGCTCGACGAGCTGGCCGCCGCACCGCGGCGCCGGCACGCGGTCGAGGACTACTGGACCGAGGAGATCGATGTGGTGGTCGACGACGTGGTCGTCGAGGAGGCGCCGGGACAGGTCCCGTTCGAGTTCGAGGCCGAACCTGTGGCCGAGACCGAGTACGCGGCCGAATTGAGCGACGAGGATCCTTGGCGGCCCGCCATCCACCTGCCCCTGGCCGACCCGTTCCAGGCGCCGGAGGGCTACTCGATCAAGGGCAACACCCACTCAGGTCTGTACTACACACCGGATTCGGTGCTCTACGACAACACGATCCCGGAGGTGTGGTTCGCCAGCGAGGAACTGGCCCAGGCCAACGGTTTCGTCAAAGCGCCCGAATAGGATCAGATCTTTCTGATCACTGTGACGACCTTGCCCAGGATCGTGGCGTCGTTCCCGGGGATCGGGTCGAAGGCCGGGTTGTGCGGCATCAGCCACACCTGACCGGCTGATCGTTTGAAGGTTTTGACAGTGGCTTCGCCGTCGATCATCGCGGCGACGATGTCGCCGCTGTCGGCGACATTCTGCTGACGGACCACGACCCAGTCGCCGTCGCAGATGGCTGCGTCGACCATCGACTCCCCGACGACCCTGAGCAGGAAGAGCGAACCCTCTCCGACCAGCTCACGGGGCAGCGGGAAGACGTCCTCGACGGCCTCCTCTGCGAGGATCGGCCCGCCTGCTGCGATGCGCCCGAGAACCGGCACGAATGTGGGCTCGGGCAGTGCGTCGGAGCCGGCCACGTCGGTGGCCACCGCCGCGGCAGCGTCGTCGACCCCGCGCACATCGACCGCGCGCGGACGATTGGGATCACGCCGGAGGAACCCCTTGCGCTCCAGTGTGCGTAGCTGGTGCGCGACCGAGGACGTCGATGTCAGGCCTACCGCATCACCGATCTCCCGGATGCTCGGGGGATAGCCGCGGGTGGTGACCGACGCCCGGATCACCTCGAGAATCCTCCGCTGGCGCTCGGTCAGGCCGGAGGCGCCGGTTCGGCCGGCCGGTTGTTTGGTGCTGTCGCTCATAGTCGTTTTGCGCTTTCGCTAATGGGTCGTTTTGCGCTTTCGCTCATAGGTTGTTTTGCGCTTTCGCTCATGGAGGCGAATGTAGCCCGAAAGTGACCAGTAATCAAACATGTGTTCGAGCGTGTCGCCACGCCCTGTCGGTGGCTCGATCTATCGTCGGACACGCTCGATCAAATGTTCGGAAATCGAACGTGTGATCGAGTACAGTTCGAACATCAGAGCGAATGACTGAGGAAGGAACACACGATGACAGTCCTCGACGACAGGCAGCCGGTGGAGTGGAGCGCGGTCTGGGTACGGCCGGCGGGAACCGCCTACCGCGGGACCGTCCGGCCCCGGGCGTACCGGCCGGCGCCCGCCCGTCCTGCGGTGGCACCGCTGGCCTATCGGGGCTACGGTGCCCGCACCTCGCGGGCCGTGCACTCCCGTCGGCAGCCGGTGAGCACGGCGGCCAGCCTGGCGGTCGCCGCGGCCGCGGCAGCGGTCACGTTCTGGCTCGGCCTGCTCGCCCATGTCAGCGGGGACCCGGCCCCCGCCCAGTTGCCCGACCGCCTCGCGGTGGTGCAGGTCCAGGCCGGGGAGTCGCTGCAGCAGTTGGCCGGCCGGGTCGCCCCGGATGCGCCCGCGGGGCCGGTGGTCGCGCGGATCCGTGAACTCAATCGTCTCGACTCGGCGTCCGTCGACGCAGGCCAGACGCTGATCGCGCCGATCGGCTGAGCGGGTAGGCTTCGTGTCGGTCGTCGCAGTTCAAGCCGGGAGACGGGGAGCGCTCATGCACTGTCCTTTCTGCCGGCACCCCGACTCGAGGGTGGTGGACTCCCGCGAGACCGACGAGGGGCAGGCCATCAGGCGCCGCCGGTCGTGTCCGGAATGCGGCCGCCGGTTCACCACCGTCGAAACCGCCGTTCTGGCCGTCGTCAAGCGCAGTGGCGTGACCGAACCGTTCAGCCGGGAGAAGGTGGTTCGCGGTGTGCGCCGGGCCTGTCAGGGCCGGCAGGTCGACGACGACGCCCTGTACCTGCTGGCTCAACAGGTCGAGGACAGCATCCGGGCCGACGGGTCCGCCGAAGTTCCCAGTCACGATGTCGGCCTGGCGATTCTGGGTCCGCTGCGGGAACTCGACGAGGTTGCATACCTGCGTTTCGCCTCGGTCTACCGGTCGTTCTCCTCGGCCGAGGATTTCGAGAGGGAGATCGAGGCGCTGCGCGCCAACCGAGGCGTCGGCTAGCTCTCGTCCTCCGGCAGACCGTCCTTGAAATCGTCGGCATGCTGGGCCAGGAAGCGTTCGAACTCCGCCCCCAACTCCTCGCCGCTGGGCAGGTCCTCGTCGCGGGCGAGTAACGACCTGTTCTGTTGTGCGGCAACGAAAGCGTCGTACTGGCGTTCCAGCGCGTCGACCACCTGGGCGATCTCGGCGGATGCCTCGACCTGCTCGTCGATCTTCTTCCGCACGCTCGCAGCGGCCTCGCCGAGAGCGTCGAGCGGCAGGTCCAGCGCAGCCGACTTCGAGACCTGCTCCAGCAGAGCCTGCGCCGCGGCGGGATAGTCGGTCTGCGCCAGGTAGTGCGGGACGTGCGCGGTGAAACCGACCGCTTCGTGTCCGTGCTGGGCCATCCGGAACTCCAGAAGGTTCGACGCGCTGCCCGGCACCTGCACCTCCCCGACCCAGGGCTCGTGGTCGGCGATCAGCGCGCGGTCGTTGGAGTGCGCGGTGAGCGACACCGGCCGGGTGTGGGGTACCGCCATCGGGATGGTGCCCAGCCCGATGGTCCGCCGCACACCGAGGCGTTCGGCGAGCAGCCGGACCGCACCGACGAAACGTTCCCACTGCAGGTCGGGTTCCAAGCCTGCGAGCAGCAGGAACGGTGTGCCAACGCTGTCGCGCAGGGCGTAGAGATTGAGCTGCGGGTCGTCGTAGGCGGTGAAATGGTCGGTCTTGAACGTCATCGTCGGCCGCCTGGCCCGGTAGTCGAGCAGGTCATCGATCGCGAACGACGCCACCAGTTCCGATTCCAGCGAGTCGCTCAGGTGCTGGGCGGCCAGCCGGACGGCGTGCCCGGCGTCGGAAAATCCCTCCAGGGCGTGGATGAGGACCGGGCCGCGGCCGTCCGACGACGACAGCTGCGGTGCCGGGAACTCCAGTTCGTACATCCCGTCGGGCCTGTGGCCTTGCTCGTCAGCCATGTTCGCCTCCTCGCTCGATCCGCCTGCGCCTGATTCTGCTGCGCTTATGCGACCCGCTTATTTCACCACTGCTGATAACGCGTGGGCGGCGAGGTACGTTCCCGCTTCGTGCGCTTTTCAGTCCATTCTCGTCCCCAGTGCCGGATTTATGCACAGCCGACCCGTTGCGGGGCGGCCTGGTGGCCGGCTGGTGACACCGCTGGCTGGGAGCGTCGCGGGCATGACCCAACATCGTCCCGAATTCCGATTCACCCGCCCCGGCGCCCTCATCGCGGCCCTTCCCGCCGCTCTGGGATTCGTGCCGGAGAAATCACTGGTCCTGGTAACCCTCGAGCACGGCCGGATCGGAGCTGTCATGCGGGCCGACCTGAGCTGCGACCTGCCCGGCAACCTCGATCGCCTCGCTGAGATCGCTGCCAATTCGGGGGCCGAGAACGTGGTCGCGGTGATCGTGGACGCCGACGGCGCGCTGTGCCCGATGTGCGACGACGACCACCGGCGGTTGTGCGACACGCTGGCCGCGGAACTCGGGGAGCGCTCCGTCGCCCTGTACGGGGCGCACGTCGTCGATCGGGTCGAACCCGGAGGCCGGTGGCGTTGCGTCGACGGATGCGGCGCCCGCGGCGCCGTGGAGGATCCCTCGGCATCACCGCTGGCCGTCGCAGCAGTGCTCGACGGCCGGCGGCTCTACGGCAGCCGCGCCGACCTGCAGGCCGTCATAGCGGTCGGCGATCCGGAGCGGGCCGCCACGCTGATCGGTCCCATCCGCGCAGAAGCGGAGGCCCGCCGGACCGAATGGCAGGCCGATCCTGACGGTCGCGGCCGCCGCGACGTCGAGACGGCCATCGCCGTGGCGTTGCGTGTTCTCGACGGCACCGCGCCCTCCGAGGACGAACTTCCCGCCCTGGCCTGCAGCCTTTCCGACATCGCCGTACGCGATACCCTGTACGCGCTGGCGGTCGGTGCGCACGCCGCTGCCGCCGAGGCGTTGTGGGCGCTGCTGGCCCGCACGTTGCCGGATCCGTGGCGGCTGGAAGCCCTTGTGCTGCTGGCGTTTTCGGCGTACGCACGTGGGGATGGCCCGCTTGCCGGAATCTCCCTCGAGGCGGCGTTGCGCAGCGACCCCGACCATAGGATGGCGGGGATGCTCGATACCGCGCTGCAATCCGGAATGCGGCCCGAACAGATCAGGGAACTCGCCTCCACCGGGTACCGGCTCGCCAGAAGGCTCGGCGTACAGCTGCCGACGCGGCGGGTGTCGGGCTGGGCCGTTTAGACCTTCTCGACCTTGACCGCGTGGGCCATCTCGTGCGGAAGTTCGACATTCTCGTGGCCGCCGACGACGATGGTCACGTCACCGTCCGATCCGGTCTGCACCAGCACCCTGGCGTTGGGCACGACGCCGGCCTCCTTGAGCCGGCCGATCAGGGCGACATCGCCCTGGACGTGCTCGGTCAACTGGCGTACCACCACCGCCACCGAGTCGCCGACCGGGAGTTCGGTGAGCCGGACCAGATCGGCGCTGTCGGGCTCGACGCCGTCCGACGGCAGCCCCAGCAGGGCCAGCCCGGGGATCGGGTTGCCGAACGGGGAGACCGTGGGGTGGTCGAGAACCTGCATCAGACGGCGCTCGACGTCTTCGCTCATGACGTGCTCCCACCGGCATGCTTCGGCATGCACCTCTTCCCAGGGCACTCCGATGATGTCGACCAACAGCCGTTCGGCGAGGCGGTGCTTGCGCATCACCGACGTCGCCAGCCGGCGGCCCTTCTCGGTCAGCTCCAGGTGTCGGTCGCCGGCCACCCGCAACAGGCCGTCGCGCTCCATCCGCGACACCGTCTGGCTCACCGTCGGGCCGCTCTGCTCGAGCCGCTCGGCGATGCGCGCCCGCAGCGGCACCACGCCTTCCTCTTCGAGGTCGTAGATCGTGCGCAGGTACATCTCGGTGGTGTCGACCAGGTCATTCATTGTCAGGGCACCCTCCGTTCGCTCTGCGAGTCTATACGCCTAGCTGCGGGAACGGGTGCCGGAAGACCCGGCGGGAGGCGCTCAGCTGGCGTAGGACCTCAGCTTCTCGGCCCGCTCGCCGTTGCGCAGCTTGGTCATCACCTCGCGCTCGATCTGGCGCACCCGCTCGCGGGACAGTCCGAACAGCTTTCCGATCTGGTCCAGGGTCCGGGGCTGGCCGTCGTCAAGGCCGAAACGCAGCCGGATCACCTGCTGCTCGCGCTCGTCGAGAGTTGCCAGCACATGGCGGATATCGGTGTGCAGCAACTCGGCGATCACCGCGTTCTCAGCCGACATCGCCTCGGAATCCTCGATGAAGTCACCGAGCGGGGCTTCCTCGTCGCTACCCACCGGCATGTCCAGGCTCACCGGGTCACGGCTGTGCTCCAGCAGGTCGTTGATCTTCTCCACCGGGATGCCCGACTCCTCGGCCAGTTCCTCGTCGGTGGCCTCCCGGCCAAGGTTCTGGTGCATCTCCCGCTTGATCCGGGCCAGTTTGTTGACCTGCTCCACCAGGTGCACGGGCAGCCGGATGGTGCGGCTCTGGTCAGCCATGCCGCGGGTGATGGCCTGACGGATCCACCAGGTCGCGTAAGTGGAGAACTTGAAGCCCTTGGTGTAGTCGAACTTCTCCATCGCGCGGATCAGGCCAAGGTTGCCCTCCTGGATGAGGTCCAGCAGGGGCATGCCGCGGCCGGTGTAACGCTTGGCCAGCGACACCACCAGGCGGAGGTTGGCCTCCAGCAGATGCCGGCGAGCCGCCTGGCCGTCGCGCACCAGGACGGCGAGGTCGCGCTTGCGGTTCTCGCCCAGACGCTTGCGGGTCTCGAGCAGGTGCTGGGCGTACAGGCCGGCCTCGATGCGCTTGGCGAGTTCGACCTCGTCCTCGGCGGTGAGAAGGGCGGTCTTACCGATGCCGTTGAGATACACGCGCACGAGGTCCGCGGCTGGGCTCTGAGCGTCCAGGTCGGTGTCGAACCGGGTGATGGTGGCGTTAGCCATGGGTGCCTCCTGATCGGCTCCTGCTGTCGAAACGTCCAACGTGCGACTGCAGGCAGGAGTTCCCACCCGTCGGAGATCTCACACCCCTCGAACAGCGGGAATAGGCGCGCGCTTTAAGAAAGCGTTGAGAAAGCGCTCAGCGGGTGCGTTCCTCGTCGGGGGCGGCGGTGCGGTGTTGTCTGGCAGAGGTGTAGCCGGACTCGAGCGCGCGGTGCTCAGCCCGCGGGAACAGGGCGGTGCGCTCGGGCGCGTCGGGAAAGCGCCGGGGTTCCTCCGCACGCCGGGGCGGCCGGTCGTTGGCGATCAGAACCGCGATCCACGGCAGTGGAATCGATGCGGCGAGGATCGCCAGCGAGAGGACTCCGTTGTGCCAGATCCCGTAGGCCACGGCCGCGGCGATGAACGCCGGGATTCGCCAGAACATCAGTGACAGGTACTTACGCACCCGGGCGCGGTGTTGCTCTTCATAGGAGTGGGCCGCCCGGGTGATGAGCACGGGCCGGCCTTCGTCGTCGAAACCCAGATCCCGCTCCATGGACCTACCTTTCCACACCCCGGCGGCTCAGGCGAGGGCCGTTTTCTTACGGCTGTCTGACCGAGTACGCGCTTCGCCGGGCACAATATGTGTCATGCAGACCGATACGATCGAACGCACCGACAGCGACGAACGGGTCGACGACGGTTCGGACGCCGACAGGCCCAAGCACTTCCACTACGTCAAGAAGGACAAGATCGCCGAGAGCGCGGTGATGGGCACCCATGTGGTCGCCCTGTGCGGAGAGGTTTTTCCGGTGACCCGGGCGGCCAAGCCGGGTTCTCCGGTGTGCCCGGACTGCAAGCGCATCTACGAATCGCTCAAGAGGGGCTGACGGTAACCGGGGGGGCCGGCTGCTGGTCGGCCGCCGGGCGGCCCCGCCACCGCGCCAGCCAGCGGGCCAGGTGCGGCTCGGGAGCCGGCCACTCCTCCTGGATCGCGGCGTTGAGTTCGGCTCCGATCATGATCGCGAAGCCGAGGAAGAAGGCGAACAGCAGGAACGCGATCGGGGTTGCCAGCGCTCCGTAGGTGTAGCCCGTGCGGGTGATGTACTGCAGGTAGACCCGCAGTCCTGCGGTGGCGACCACGAACACCGTGGTGGCCAGAATCGCACCCCAGATCAGCCGGTGGGTCGGCAGCGGCACGGGCAGCGCGACGCGATAGAGCACCGTCACGGCCACGACGAGACCCAGGGCGAGCATCGGGTAGTAACCGAACTGCAGGACGTTGTCCCAGCTTTGCGGGATGTACTCGGCGATCTTGCGCGGTCCGAGCGCCAGCAGCGGTGCCGACGCGATGACGACAAGCAGCATCACCACATAGATGCCGAGAGCGAAAAACCGTTGGCGCACAGGGTGTCTCAACGGAGTCTGGTCGTGGGCCTCCACTACTGAGTCGACAAAGGCCGAGATCGCCGACGAGCCGGCCCAGAGGCTGATGATGAAACCGAGCGATACCACCTCGCCTCGCGCACCCTGCACGATGTCGCGGACGGTCGGCTCGATGATCTCGTTGACGATGTTCCTGGAGAAGAAACTGTTGGACGTGCTGATCAGTTGGCTCTGGATGGCGGCAAGAGTGTCCGGCCCGAACAATGGCGCGACATAGGCCAGACTGCCCAGCATCCCGAGCAGAAGCGGCGGCAGCGAGAGCACCGACCAGAACCCGGCCTGTGCCGACTCCGAGAAGATGGAGTCATCCCAACTCTTGGCCAGCGTCCGCTTGGCGATGTGCCAGACGTGGTGCCGCGTCGGGGGGAGCGGGGGTCGGTCCGTCATGGCCTGGGCCGTACTGCGGCACGGCTGTGGTGGTCGCTCTAGGCGTCTGCCGGGCTGATTTCGAGCACGGCGTCGAGTTCGAGCAGTCTGGCCTGGTGCTCGTTGGCGTGGTGCTGGCAGAAGAGCAGCTCGGCACCGGAGGGGAGCTTGGCACGCACCCGCGCGGCAGCCCCGCAGCGGTCGCAGCGATCAGCCCTGGTCAGTTCCGGACTGGTCAGCGTTGCGTTCATGGGCTCCTCCAAAGGTGCTCAGCGCCCCCGCGGCGACCCGGGGTACGTCTACTGTCTCAGACGTTCCGGGCCGCGGGCTTGTTCCCTGCCGCCAATGATGTGTCGTGTCTCACCCGTGCGCTGGTGCATGCTGGGTTCGTGGCAGGGACGGGGGAGTGGGACCCGCTGGTTCATCTGTGCTCCGAGCGGCAGTGGCGCGACGCTCTGGCCGCGGGCGAAGTGCGCCCGGGACCCGCGGGATTCATTCACCTGTCGGCCCCGCGGCAGGTCCATCTGCCGGCCAATCGGATCTTTGCGGGAAGCACGGATCTGGTGGCGCTCATGGTCGACCGGCGCGTCCTCGAGGCTCCGGTGCGCTGGGAGCCCGGTGTCCCCGGCGATCCGGAGGGCATGCTCTTCCCGCACCTGTACGGGCCGCTGCCGGTCGCCGCAGTCGTGAAGGTCAAGCCCTACCGCCCCCAACCCGACGGCCGCTTCGCCCCGCTTATCCACACCCCTGCGGAATGACGCCGTCGTCGACGCCGTTCTGTTGCTAGCTTGGCCCCATGGTGACCGGGCGCCGGATTTCGAGCGCGGACCCCCCATCCGCGGAACCGGGAGCAGCGCCCGGTCACCCTTGCCTAGTCTGATCGCGTGAGCAAGCCGCCGAAGCTCGATGTCCTTGATGTGGCCGACGTCCCCCTGCGCGAGGTATCGGGGTTCACCCTGCATGGGGGCGAACTGCTCGCGGTCGGCGATCGTGAACCCGTCCTGTTCACGGCGCCGGTGGGGCAGTGGCCGCTGCGGTGGCGCGGGATCGACCTGGCCGGCCTGAAACTGCCCGAAGGCGGAACTCAGTTCGAGGCGCTGGTCCCCACCGGCGAGCACACCGTGCTGATCATGCAGGAACAACCGGCCCGGGTGCTGCACATCGACCTGCAGACTCCTGCGCTGCTGGCGACCGTGTTACTCGAGGTGCCGGAGGGCCACCGGTTGCGCCAGGCCTGGCTCGGCGACCGGACGTCGCGGGGCGAGTCGCTGCTCCTGGCCGACCGCGGCCACCTGCTGGTGGTCAAGGAGAAGGATCCCGCGGCCATCCTGGAGTTCGGGCCGCCGGGCGAGGCCCCGGTCGGCTGGCGCCGGGGTGGTCCGACCGCAGCGCCGACTCCGTCCGATGCCACCCTCACCGTGCTGGCGACGTGGTGGCTGGGCGAGGCTCTCAGCAAGAGACTTCCCGACATCAGTGACGCGACCATCGGGCCCGACGGGTGTCTGTACCTGTTGTCGGATCAGGGCACCGCGATCGCCCGGCTGCCCGACAGCCTCGACCCGGCGGGCGGCACGGTCGATGCGGAGGAGGTGTGGCGGATCGCCGGCCACCCGGAAAACCCCGAAGGGCTGGCGATTCTTGCCGACGGCACGCCTCTGGTCGGCCTCGACACCAAGTCGCCGCGTCGCAATCTGCTCCGTCTGGAGGCACTGCCTCTCAAGCCTTGACCCGGCCCGGGCGGGTCCTAGCCGCGAGCGGCCGCGGCCACTCGCGCAGCCCTGGCGGCGGGTCCGGTCTTGCGCGCGGGGGCTGCCGGGGCGGCTTCAGCCGCCGCCGACGCCGCGGGGGCCGCGCCCGCGTCAGGCGCAACCGTGGTGGCGGCCGATGCCTTCTTCGGGTCGTTGCGCACGTAGGCGGCGTCGATCTGCTTGCGCAGCGCGGCTTCCTGCGGTTTGAGCTTCGGGTTCAGTATCACGATCGGAAGCGTGGGGGTCGGAACCAGGTAGCTCGTGGTCACACCGCCGAGGACGTTGGTGGTCGTCTTGATGTTCTTCGCCGGAACCGTGTTGAGGTTGGTCAGCATCGAGGGGATGTGCACGAGCTGGGAGCCGGCTATGGCGTTGGTGACCGCCAGCGTGTTGGAGGGCCGGTCGGGGAAGTCGGCGTAACCGTCGTACTCGCCGGTCACCACCTTGGTGTTGTACTTCGTCTCAGCCGGCACGCGGTACTGGTACCCGATGGTGGGGTCGTAGCGGTTCTTGTTGAACAGGATCCGGCTGGAGTCGGCGACCACCACGAAGTTGATCTTGCTCTTGTCGGGAGCCTTCGGATTGGCCGCCAGCCGCCGGATCTCCTCGTCGACCACCAGCGCTCCGGCCGACAAGCCGACGACGGTGATGTGCTCTCCCGGGCCGAGCTGGGCCAGCGAACTGAAGATCGCCGCGTCGAGGTTGGTGACACCGATATTGATCGACTGGGTCAGCGTCATGCTGTCCTTGCCGGTGACCGGCCGGGCCTGCTGCGGCCACGGCACGTTCTGACGCTGGTAGCTGCCGAACATGCCGCCCAGGAGGTTGGCCATGGCGATGTCGGTGAGGTTGCCGGCGCCCAGGCCGTTGACCATCAGCGCCTTGTTGGCCGCCTCCGCCGCGGCCGCCGTCGACAGCGCCAGTCCGGCGGCGGTACCGGCCGCCGCGAGTGCGAGTCCCACCGATCGGGTGAATCCGTTCATTTTTCCCAAGCCCCTAAGTTCCGTTGGCTGCTGACTCTACCGACTGATCACTGCGCCGAGAACCGCTTGCCGCCGCGGGCGGCGGCAGCGGCGCGCGGGGCCTTGGACTGCCGAGCAGAGCCGGCAGTGTCCGGTCCGCCGGTCTGCGCCTGCTGGGCTGCGGCAGGACCCTGGGCGGCGGCCGCGGCGGCATCGGCGCGCCTCTTCAGGGCGGCCCTGACCGCCGCACCCGGCTTGGCCGGGGAGGCTGTGGTCTTTGGGGCCACGGCCTTTGCGGCCACGGGAGTCTCGACGGCGGCCGCAGGAGTCTCGACGCCGTCCGCAGGAGTTGCGGCGGCGGCCTTCTTACCGTCGTTGCGGACGTAGGCGGTGTCGATCTTGGCCTTGAGCGCGGCTTCCTGGGGCGCCAGGGACGGGACCAGCACGACCAGCGGCAGGCGGGCGGCCGGGATCAGGTAGCTGGTCGTGACGCCGCCGAGCGAGTTGGTCTTAACGGTGATGTTCGAGGCCGGCACCGTGGACAGGTCGGTCAGCATGTTCGGCACATGCTGGATGATCTCGCCGGCGAGTGCGTTGGCCACGGCGAGGAAGTTCAGCGGCCGGTCCGGGAAGTCGGCGAAGCCGTCGTACTCCGCGGCGACGACCGTGGTGTCGTACTTGGTGTCCACCGGGGGGCGGTACTGGTACTTGATGATGGCGTCGTAGCGGTTCTTGTTGAACAGGATCCGGCTGGAGTCGGAGACCACCACGAACTTCAGCTTGCTCTTGTCGGGGGCGTTCGGGTCGGAGGCCAGTTTGGCCATCTGCGCGTCGGCGACCAGCGAGCCCGCCGAGAGGCCGACGATGGTGACGTGCTCGCCCGGCTTCAGCTGTGACAGCGCGGTGTTGAGGTCGGCGTCGAGGTTGACGACGCCCTGGGCGATGGACTGGTCCAGCCGGAGGCTGTTGGGGCCGGTGATCGGGTTGGCCTGCTGCGGCCACACCACGTTGCGCCGGTCGTAGGTCTTGAACATGCCGCCCAGGACGTTCGCCATGACGACGTCGGACAGTTGGGTGTTGCCGGCGATCCCGTTGATCATCAGGGCTTTGTTGGCCGCTTCGGCCGCCGTCGCCGTGGAGAACAGCAGTGCCGCCGCGCAGCCGGCCGATGCGGCGAAAGTACCGATGGTTCGTGTGAGTGTCCGCACCTTAGAAATCCCCGTCCCAAGCCTGAGAAACTTTCGTTTCCGTAACGGTGCGATCATATACCCGCAACCACGCGTAACGGAAATAGTTCAGCGCGCCGAATCCGCGCCGAGCCGAGAAATCAAAGGTTCACGCTGCTCTGTGGCCTCAAGGCACCGGATTTCGAGACGTTCGCCGGTCGCGAAACCTCCACTCGGGGAACCGGGCCCGATTTTCACGGGACGCTCAGGTTCGTTCAGGAAGTAGGCACTCAGTCCAAGTAGTCGCGCAGCACCTGCGACCGGCTCGGGTGGCGCAGTTTGGACATGGTCTTGGACTCGATCTGCCGGATCCGCTCCCGGGTGACCCCGTACACCTGGCCGATCTCGTCGAGGGTGCGCGGTTGGCCGTCGGTGAGGCCGAAACGCAGCCGGACCACGCCGGCTTCGCGCTCGGAGAGGGTTTCCAGCACGGACTGCAGCTGATCCTGAAGCAGGGTGAACGACACCGCGTCGACGGCGACGACCGCCTCCGAGTCCTCGATGAAGTCGCCCAGCTGGCTGTCGCCCTCATCGCCGATGGTCTGGTCCAGGGAGATCGGCTCACGCGCGTACTGCTGGATCTCCAGCACCTTCTCCGGGGTGATGTCCATTTCCTTGGCCAGCTCCTCCGGGGTGGCCTCGCGGCCCAGATCCTGGAGCAGCTCGCGCTGGATGCGGCCGAGCTTGTTGATGACCTCAACCATGTGGACCGGGATCCGGATGGTGCGGGCCTGATCGGCCATCGCCCGGGTGATGGCCTGGCGGATCCACCAGGTCGCGTAGGTGGAGAACTTGTAGCCCTTGGTGTAGTCGAACTTCTCGACGGCGCGGATCAGGCCGAGGTTGCCTTCCTGGATGAGGTCCAGGAACGCCATGCCGCGGCCGGTGTAGCGCTTGGCAAGCGAGACCACCAGACGCAGATTCGCTTCCAGCAGATGGTTTTTCGCTCGTTCGCCGTCGCGGCAGATCCACTGCATATCCCGGCGCTGCTGGACCGGAAGCTTGGTGCCGCCCTCGGTCAGTTCGGCCATCTTCTGGGTGGCGTACAGGCCCGCCTCGATGCGTTTGGCCAGCTCCACCTCTTCCTCGGCGTTGAGCAGCGCGACCTTGCCGATCTGCTTGAGGTAGGCACGGACCGAGTCGGCCGACGCGGTGAGCTCGGCGTCCTTGCGGGCCTGGCGCAGGGCCTCCGACTCCTCCTCGTCCCAGACGAAGTCGCCGGAGGCCTTGTCGTTCTCGGACGGCTCGGCGATGTCTTCGTCGTCCACGACCTCCGCGACGGCGCCTGGCTCACCGGCCACCGCCGCGGCGACCACGTCGTCGACGACGACCTCGAGGTCCTCCAGGTCGATCTCCACGACGTCGATATCGGCCTCGGCCGGCGCGAGGATCTCGGCGTCCTCGGTGAGGACTTTGGTCTTGGCCTCGGTGCCCTTGGCCGCCCTCTTTGCCGGGGCTGCCTTTGCCGGCGCTGGCTTGGCGGGGGCTTTGGCGGTGGTTTTGGCGGTGGTTTTGGTGGTCGGTGCTTTTCTGGCGGGTGCGGCGGCTTTTTTGGCCGGGGCTGCCTTTGCCGGCGCTGGCTTGGCGGTGGTTTTGGCGGTGGTTTTGGCGGTGGTTTTGGTGGCCGGTGCTTTTCTGGCGGGTGCGGGTGCGGCGGCTTTCTTGGCCGGTGTCTTCCTGGTCGGCGCGGCCTTGGCGGGCGCTACCGCCTTGGCGGGGGCTTTGGCGGTGGTTTTGGTGGCCGGTGCTTTTTTGGCGGGTGCGGTGGCTTTCTTGGCCGGTGTCGTGCCGGCCGGTGCCTTCCTCGCCGGCACCGGCTTGGCCGGGGGCTTCCGGCCGGCCGGGGCCTTGACCGGTGCCTTTGCTGTCTTGACGGCCTTGGTAGGGGCTTTGGCGGCCTTCGCCGGGGCCGCCTTCGCCGTGGCCGGGGCCTTGGGTGCAGTCCGTCCGGTGGCCTTTGCGGCCACCTTCGCCAGCATGTTTCGGGCGGTCTTGCCGGCCGTGCTCTTCTGTGCGGGGGCTGGGGCGGTCGCCTTGGCAGCCTTGGCGGGCGTCTTCGTGGCGGTGCGCTTGGCCGGTTTCGCGGTTGCCTGGCTTGTTCTGGCGGCCACGTACACCCTTCCTGGACTGTCTGCGGGCTTCGGCGGGGCACGCACATGCGCCACCGGAAAGCGTCGATTATGGGAAATATCGGCGGTGATCGGGGTAGATCCTCACCGCTGGGTTCCGCGGCCGCCGCGTGCCATTGTAACGACTGTTCGGCCCCATCCCGGCATCGCGGATCCGGCGGTCCGCCTCAGTCGCCTGCCTGTTCCCGGGCGGCGGCCATCGCCGCGCCGACCATTCCGGCGGAGTTGAGCAGCTCGGCTGGCACGACCGGCGTGCGGTTCTTCAGCAGCGGGATCCACTTGTCGGCCTTCCGGCTGATCCCGCCGCCGGCGATGAACAAGTCCGGCCAGATGGCGTTCTCGACCGCCACGAGCACCCAGGTGACCTGTTTGGTCCACTTGCGGTAACTCCACCCCTTGCGTTCCATGACTGAAGACGCCGCCCGGGCTTCAGCCTCCTTGCCGCCTACCTCCAGGTGACCGAACTCGGTGTTGGGCAGCAGAATTCCGTGATGGATCACCGCCGAGCCGATGCCGGTTCCGAAGGTCAGCAGCACTACCACGCCGTCCTTGTTGCGCCCGGCGCCGTAGCGCTGTTCGGCCAGTCCGGCCGCGTCGGCGTCGTTGAGCACGGTGACGGGCTGACCGCCCAGTGCGGCGCTCATCTCTTGCGCGGCGTTGCGGCCGATCCAGCTGCTGTCGACGTTCGCCGCGGTCTGCACCACCCCGTTGACCACGACTCCCGGATAGGTCACGCCCAGCGGGCCGGTCCAGTCGAAATGCCGCACCACCTCGGCGACGGTCTTGGTGACGGCTTCGGGTGTCGCGGGCTGCGGTGTCTCCAGCCGGAACCGGTCGCCGACGAGCTGGCCGGTGTCGAGGTCGACGATGGCGCCCTTGACGCCGCTGCCGCCGACGTCCACACCGAGCGCCCGGCGAGCGTTGCCTGGCTGGGTCGCATCCATTTGCTGGGTCCTCCCTGTCGTGAGCAGCGTAGTCAAACAGTAGTGGTTCGGGGCACCCCCGACGTGCGGATTGAGGGCGCGATTGTGTTGCGATAGCAGTGTGAACGACGACCGGCCCGAACAGCTGCGCGAGGTAGCCGAGCGTCTGGTCGCAGAGGCGGCCGACTTCGTGCGCGGCCGGCGGGCCGAGATCATCGGCGCGGGTTCGGCGGCCGTGCGCACGAAGAGCAGCCCGACCGATCCGGTGACCCTCGCCGACACCGAGACCGAGCGACTGGTGCGCGAACGGCTGAGCCGGCTGCGTCCGGGCGACGGAATCCTGGGCGAGGAGGGCGGGGGCGCGCCGTCCGGTGGCGCCGTGCGGTGGGTGGTGGACCCGATAGACGGCACGGTCAACTTCCTCTACGGCATCCCGGCCTATGCGATCTCACTTGCCGCCCAGGTCGACGGTGTGTCGGTGGCGGGGGCGGTCGCCGATGTCGCCGGCGGCCAGATCTATTCGGCCGCTGCGGGATTGGGCGCGCACGTCTCCTCGGAGAGCGGGCGGCGGCGGTTGCGCTGCAACGATGTGGACGACTTGTCCATGGCACTGCTGGGTACCGGTTTCGGCTATTCGCCACCGCGGCGCGCCGCACAGGCGGCGTTACTGGCGAAGCTGATGCCCGAGGTTCGCGACCTGCGCCGGCTGGGCTCGGCTGCACTGGACCTGTGCATGGTGGCCGCCGGCCGGCTCGACGCGCACTACGAACACGGATTGCACGAATGGGACTGGGCGGCCGGTGCGCTGATCGCATCGGAGGCGGGTGCGGTGGTGTTGCTCCCGGCCGACGGCCCGGGGGCGGGTCTGCTGCTGGCTGCGGCGCCGGGGGTCGCCGCCCACCTGATCGAGGCGCTCGAGCGGTGCGGCGGTCTGGGGCCGCTGCCGTGACCCGGGCCTTCAGCAGGTCCCGTTGTGAATCTTGGTGATCAGGGCCGAATCCGCAGGCTCGGTCGCCCCGGGCCGCAGGCCGGAGAGCACCGCCGCGATGTCGTCGCTGTTGGCCAGCGAGGTGAAATCGGTGCCGATCACCAGATCCACCGAATCGTCGGACCGGTCGTCGCGGTAGAGCTCCACACACGGGGCCACCAGCCAGGCCGCCGCCGCGTTCGCGCGGCCCGCCTGCCCGAACCGGATCTGGCCCTGGCAGCTGAGCCGGCTGCCCGCGTAGATCGGGTCGTTGGCAGCGGTCGGCGCGGCGAAGCCCAGGTCGCGCAGCGCGCCGGCCACCTCGCCGGCCTGGCCGCCCTGGCCACTGGCGTTGAGGACGCGGATCTTGGTGTCGGCGAGCTTGGCCGGGGCGACGTCGGCCAAGGACGATCCGGACACCAGCTGCCCCAGCTTCGTCGCGCCGGAGTCGGCCTGGGTCGGCGGGGCGTTGCAGCCGGCGGCCTGGGCGACCTGGACCGGCCGGGACAGGACGAAGGCCCAGCAGAGCGCCGCCACGACCGCCAGGACCGCGACCGCGACTAGCCCCGGCCGGTAACTGCGCCGCACGAACGGCTGCCCGTCCTTGTCCACGGGAGAGCCCTGGCTTATGTGAGCGACCACCTGTGCACTGTAGAGGCACTGGTTCAGCGCGACAGGACACCGGGATGATCGATTGTGAGGTAATTCACAGCCGAACTCTCGATGAACGGGGCACGAATCGTTTGGCGGGGGCGTTCCACGCTGGTACAAAGCACTGCTGAGGTGTGACGAGGGGACTACGACGATGGCTACTGACTACGACGCCCCGCGGCGGACCGAGACCGACGAGGTGTCCGAGGACTCGCTCGAGGAGCTGACTGCCCGCCGCAACGAGGTGCAGTCGGCGGTTGTCGACGTCGACGAGACCGAGTCCGCCGAATCGTTCGAACTGCCGGGTGCGGACCTCTCCGGCGAGGAGCTCTCGGTCCGGGTCATCCCCAAGCAGGCCGACGAATTCACCTGCTCGAGCTGCTTTCTGGTGCATCACCGCAGTCGCCTCGCCAGGGAGAAGAAGGGCGAGATGATCTGCACCGACTGCGCCGCCTGACGGGGATTCAGGCGCGCAGCGCCGCGAGCACCCGGTCGGGGTGCCGGGTGCTCACGAGCCAATAGGGGGTCGGGTCGTCCGGATCGTCGAGGACCACCAGGGCCATCGGCCCCACCCAGTTGCGGTGCAGAACGAACGCGGCGGGGTCGAACTGCCGTCCCAGCGCGGCGGACTTGGCGCCGCGCGGGACAACGGCTGAACGGGTCACCACGGACGCCGGCAGATGGGCCTGCCCGGCCCACAGTTCCGCGTCCGGGCCGGTGCCGACCACGCGCACCTCGACCCGGCTCAGCCACAGCAGCACGCCGACGGCCACCGCCGCGAGCACTACGTAGGCCAACCAGTCCGGGAGGTTCCGCACTCCCATGTTGACCTCGGCGGCCAGTACCGCCGACAAGCCGATGCCGACGGGCCACCACCACCACGGCACCCACAGGCGCTCCCGGTAACGCACGGTTTGCGTCACGACGCGCGATCCAGACACGCGGCCAAGGGTAGTCTTTGCGATCGTGTCCACGAGTCTCGCGGTGGTCCGCCTGGACCGCGACCTCCCGCTTCCCGCGCGTGCCCACGAGGGTGACGCCGGCGTCGATCTCTACAGCGCGCAGGATGTCGAACTCGGTCCCGGGCAGCGGGCGCTGGTCCCCACCGGGATAGCGGTCGCCATCCCGCAGGGCATGGTGGGACTGGTCCATCCGCGCTCGGGTTTGGCTGCGCGTCTGGGTCTTTCGATCGTCAACTCCCCGGGAACCATCGACGCCGGGTATCGCGGGGAGATCAAAGTAGCGCTGATCAACCTTGACCCGGCGACGCCGATCGCGCTGCGGCGCGGTGACCGCATCGCCCAGTTGGTCCTACAGCGCGTCGAACTGCCCGACCTGGTCGAGGTGGCGTCATTCGACGAGGCGGGCCTGGCCGACACCACCCGTGGCCAGGGCGGTCACGGTTCCTCCGGCGGACATGCGAGTTTGTGATGGCATTCGGCAGACGTAAACGGGACCGGGACGGGGACACGGCCGCGGCGGCTGACCCGGCTGAGGCCGACGAGACCGCCGCCGGAGCAGCGGCCGACGCGGTGTACGAGGACGCGGTCGAAGAGCAGGAACCGGCGGCCTACGCCGGCGACGAGCCGGACGGCCCGTTCGACATCGAGGATTTCGAGGATCCCGAGCAGGCCGCGCTGGCCCGTCTCGACCTCGGCTCGGTGCTGATCCCGATGCCGCCAGGCGGCCAGATCCAGGTCGAGTTCAACCAGGAGGGCGTGCCGACCGCTATCTGGGTGGTGACCCCCAACGGCCGGTTCACCATCGCCGCCTATGCCGCTCCCAAATCTCCCGGGCTGTGGCGGGAGGTGGCCGCCGAGCTGGCCGAGGCGCTGCGCAACGACAACGCCGCGGTCTCCATCGAATCCGGCCCGTGGGGCCGCGAGGTGGTGGGCGTCGGCGCCGGCGCGGTCCGATTCATCGGAGTTGACGGATATCGCTGGATGGTCCGCTGCGTCGTCAACGGGATGTTGCAGTCCATGCCGGCTCTGGTACTCGAGGCGCGAGAAGCGCTGGCGGACACAGTGATTCGTCGCGGCGAAACCCCGCTGCCGGTGCGCACGCCACTGCCGGTGCAGTTACCCGAGGAGCTGGCCGCACAGATGCGCGCAGCGGCGGCGCAGCAGGCGCAGCAGGCCATGATGGCCGCCCAGCAGGCGTTCCTCGCCGAGCAGCAACGTCAGCAGGCCACGTAAGCCGCCGGGCGCCGGATCTGTCGCGCGCAGGGCGCTAGCCGATCGCACGCAGGGCGTCGACGCACGCCCGCCCCAGCAGCGCCGGGTCGGGACCGAACTGGTCGAGTCGTACCGTGCGCAGGGCGGCGCGCGGCGCGCAGGCCGCCCAGTCGGCGGCGACCGCCGCGGGATGAACCGGGTCGTCGGCCGCCGCCACCACGGCCAGGGGTGCGGTCAGCCGGCGCAACTCGGCCCGGGTCGGCGCGACGCAGCCCGCCGCCTCCTCCATGGCATCGGGCAGCAACGGCCACTGCCGTTGCCAGGACCGGGCCAATTCGTCAGCCAGCCAGGGCGGGCTCGACGCGCGCATCGCCGCCGTGGTGGCCGCCAGTCCGTCCCTGCGCAGCAGTTCGGCGGTGTGGCGGGCCGAGGACGCGGCCGGGGCCTCGCCGGGCTCTCCGGTCCAGGGCGGGAGCACCGCCAGCACCGCCACGGCGCGGTCCGGGTGGGCCAGCGCCCAGCGGGCCGCCAGGACCGCCCCCAGCGACACCCCGCCGACGGCGATCCGCCCGCCGGCCCGGTCCAGGGCCTGCAGGCAGCCGTCCACCAGCCGGCCGGGCTCCGGCGCCACCGCGACGACCCGCGCGCCGACCTGCTCGAGCGGGCCGGCGAGGGCCCGGCGCAGGTAGTCGTCATCGGACCCGGTGCCCGGTAGCAGGACCGTGACCACATCGCGCAGGCTGACCGCCACCCCATGATCGTGCCCGTCGTAGCCAAGCCGAACCAAGAGGGCTACCGTGGCGGTGGTTGACCGGAACTTCAGGAGACCGGAACTTCAGGAGACATCATGGCCACGGCCGAAGGCTTTGTGCGGCGTCTGACCCGCAAACTCACGGAGAACCCCGAGGATCGCGATGCCGAGGAGCTGACAGGGGAGGCCGTCAACACCGGCGCACACCGGGCCGTGGACTGCTGCCGGGGCCAGGAAGTGACCATGGTCGGCACGCTTCGCAGCGTGGAGACCAACGCGAAAGGCTGCGCCGGCGGTGTGCGCGCCGAGCTGTTCGACGGCACCGACACGGTCACGCTGGTGTGGCTCGGCCAGCGCAGGATTCCCGGCATCGAGTGCGGCCGTACCCTGCGTGTGCGCGGCCGGCTGGGCATGCTCGACAACGGCGGCAAGGCGATCTACAACCCGCACTACGAGATCCAGCGTTGACCGCCGCCGGTACCCCGGCTCAGGACGCGGCTGAGGCCAAGCCCACCCCTGGCCAGGCGCTGCTGGGTCAGATGGGCGGCGTCAGCGGCCTGGTCTACTCGGCCCTGCCGGTCGCGGTGCTGGTGCCGGTCAACACCGCCTTCGGGCTGCTGCCGGCGCTGCTGTCCGCCCTCGCCGTGGCCGCGGCGATCCTGGTGTGGCGGCTGGTGCGGCGGGACTCGGTGCAGCCGGCGGTCACCGGCTTCGTCGGCGTGGGCATCAGTGCCCTGATCGCCTGGGCGGTCGGAGCCTCCAAGGGGTACTTCCTGCTGGGCATCTGGACCTCGCTGCTGTGGGCGACGGTCTTCGCGGCGTCGGTGCTGATCCGCAGGCCGGTGGTGGGATACATCTGGAGCTGGGTCAACGGCCACGACCGCGCGTGGCGCGCCTCACGCCGGGCGGTGCTGGCCTTCGACCTCGCGACACTGACCTGGGTGGCGGTGTTCAGCGCGCGATTCCTGGTCCAGCACCACCTCTACGACGCGGACAAGACCGGATGGCTCGGGGTGGCCCGCATCGCAATGGGCTGGCCGCTGACGGCCATCGCCGCCCTGATCACCTATCTGGCGATCCGGGCCGCCCAGCGCGCGATGCACGCCGAGCACGCGGCCGCGGCGGACAACTAGCCGCCTGCCAGCAGGGTGCGCAGGTCGCCCTCCACGTCGGGGGAGGCGACGAACAGCAGTTCGTCCCCGCCCTCCAGGGGCTGGTCGGGCTCCGGCACGATCACCCGGGCACCCCTCAGGATCGTCACCAGGGCGACATCGCGGGGCAGGTCGAGCTTGCGCACCGGCCGTCCGCCCCACGGGGTGTCCTCGGGCAGGGTGATCTCGACCAGGTTGGCATTGCCCTGACGGAACTCCAGCAACCGCACCACGTCGCCGACGGCGAAGGCCTCTTCCACCAGCGAGGCCAGCATCCGCGGGGTGGACACCGCGACGTCGACGCCCCAGCTGTTGTCGAAGAGCCACTCATTTCGCGGATCGTTGACGCGGGCCACCACCCGGGGCACCGCGAACTCGGTCTTGGCCAGCAGCGAGAGCACGACGTTGACCTTGTCGTCGCCGGTCGCGGCGATCACCACGTCGAAGTCCTGCAACTGGACCGCCTCCAGCAGGCTCAGTTCGCAGGCGTCGCCGAAACACCAGTGCGCGGCCGGGATCGCCTCGACGTCGAAGTGGCCGGGATTGCGTTCTATCAGCGTGACGTCGTGCTGGTTGTCGACCAGTTCGCGGGCGATGGACCGGCCGACCGCGCCCGCCCCGGCGATCGCGACCCTCATTCGCCGACCCCGTCGGCCGGCGGCAGCGCCGCGATGGCCAGCGCCTCCGCGGCGCTGCCCGACACCGCGGCCAGGTACACCTGGTCGCCGGCCTGGACGACCGTCTTGGCCTCCGGCAGCACCCCGGTGCCGAACCTGATCAGGAACGCCACCCGCGCCCCGGTCGCCTCCTCGAGGCTGGTGACGCGGTGTCCGATCCAGCCCTCGTCCAGCGGCGCCTCTGCCACCGCGACCGTCCCGGTCGGGTCGCGCCAGCGCGCGGTTTCGGTGTCGTGGGTCAGGGTGTTGAGCAGTCGGTCGGTGGTCCACGGCACGGTCGCGATGGTCGGAATGCCCAGCCGCTCGTAGACGGCGGCCCGTTTGGCGTCGTAGATCCGGGCGACCACCCGCCGCACCCCGAACATCTCCCTGGCCACCCGGGCGGAGATGATGTTGGAGTTGTCCCCGGAGGACACCGCGGCGAACGCATCGGCATGTTCAATCCCTGCCCGCAGCAACACTTCCCGGTCGAAACCCATGCCGGTGATCTGCTCGCCGGTGAACTCCGTGGAGAGCCGGTGGAAGGCGGTCGGGTCGCGGTCGATGATCGCCACGTCGTGTTCGAGCCTGGACAGCGCCTCGGCCAGTGAGGCGCCCACCCGGCCGCACCCCATCACCACTACCCGCACCTGTCGTCCTTTCGGCTGCTGGTCCGGCCCGGGAGAGGGCCGTGCGGTATGGGGAACGCTACCGCCACCGCCGGGAAGGCTTACCCTTGGCACTCGTGTCCAAGGTTTCGACCGGCATGCGCAGGCTGCTCATCGGGCAGCCGTTCCGCAGCGACAGGCTGGCCCACACGCTGCTGCCCAAGCGCGTCGCTCTGCCGGTTTTCGCCTCGGACGCGATGTCGTCGGTGGCCTACGCGCCCGAGGAGATCTTCCTGGTGCTCTCGGTCGCCGGACTGTCGGCGTACACGATGGCGCCCTGGATCGGCGTCGCGGTCGCCTTCGTCATGCTGGTGGTGGTGGCGTCCTACCGCCAGAACGTGCACGCCTACCCCTCCGGCGGCGGCGACTACGAGGTGGTGACCACCAACCTCGGCCCCACTGCCGGCCTGACGGTCGCCAGCGCATTGCTGGTCGACTACGTGCTGACGGTCGCGGTGTCGATGGCCTCGGCGATGTCCAACATCGGCTCCGCGGTGCCGTTCATCGCCCAGCACAAGGTGATCTTCGCGGTGGTCGCGATCGTGCTGCTGACCGCGATGAACCTGCGGGGCATCCGCGAGTCCGGCACCGCGTTCGCGATACCGACCTACGCCTTCATCGTCGGCATGTTCATCATGCTGCTCTGGGGGCTGTTCCAGATCCACGTGCTCGACCACCCGCTGCGGGCCGAGTCGGCCGGATTCGAGCTGCATGCCGAGCACGGCGACATCACCGGCTTCGCACTGATGTTCCTGGTCGCCCGGGCCTTCTCGTCGGGCTGCGCCGCGCTGACCGGCGTCGAGGCGATCAGCAACGGCGTGCCGGCGTTCCGTAAACCGAAGTCCCGCAACGCCGCAACCACGCTGCTGATGCTGGGCGGCATCGCCGTCACCCTGCTGATGGGCATCATCCTGCTGGCGGTGGACACCGGGGTGAAGATCGCCGAGCGGCCGGCCGAACAACTCGGCGGCGCGCCGGCCGACTACCACCAGAAGACACTGGTCGCCCAACTCGCCGACGCCGTCTTCCACGACTTCAAGCCCGGTCTGTTCCTGATCACCGGTGTCACCGCGCTGATCCTGGTGCTCGCGGCCAACACCGCGTTCAACGGTTTTCCGGTGCTGGGCTCGATCCTCGCCCAGGACCGCTATCTGCCCCGCCAGCTGCACACCCGCGGCGACCGGCTGGCGTTCTCCAACGGCATCGTGTTCCTCGCCTGCGCCGCGATCGCGTTCGTGGTCGCCTTCAACGCCGAGGTCACCGCGCTGATCCAGCTGTACATCGTCGGGGTGTTCATCTCGTTCACCCTCAGCCAGATCGGGATGGTGCGGCACTGGACCCGGCTGCTGCGCACCGAGGACGACCCGACCGAGCGCCGCCGGATGATCCGCTCCAGGGTCATCAACACCATCGGGTTCGTCGCCACCGGGACGGTGTTGGTCATCGTGCTGGCGACGAAGTTCATGGCCGGCGCGTGGATCGCGATCCTGGCGATGGGCAGCCTGTTCCTGCTGATGAAGGCGATCAACCGGCACTACGACACCGTCGCGCGGGAGCTCACCCCGGTCGAGGAGGAGCGCGAGATCGTGCTGCCCAGCCGCAACCACGCGGTGGTGCTGGTGTCCAACATGCAGCTGCCGACCCTGCGTGCGCTGGCCTACGCCCGGGCGACACGGCCCGACGTGCTCGAGGCGCTCACCGTCAACGTCGACGACATCGAGACCCGCAAGCTCACCGCGGCCTGGGAGGACAGCGACATCAAGGTCCCGCTGAAGGTGGTGGCCTCGCCATACCGCGAGGTGACCGGGCCGGTCCTGGACTACGTCAAGCGGATCAGCAAGGAAGCCCCGCGCACGGTGGTCACGGTGTTCATCCCCGAGTACGTCGTCGGTCACTGGTGGGAAGGCCTGCTGCACAACCAGAGTGCGCTGCGGCTGAAGACCCGGCTGCTGTTCATCCCCAACGTGATGATGACCTCCGTTCCCTGGCAGCTCAATTCCTCCGAGCGGGTCAGGCAGTTCGAGGAACTCAGCGCTCCGGGTGACGTCCGCCGCGGCTTCGGGGAGTGACCGCCGCCGGAGCCGGACCGGTGTTGCGCACCGATGCGCCGGCGAACGGGGGCAGTTGTGTCGCCCGGCACGACGGCCGGGTGGTGTTCGTCCGCTACGCGCTGCCCGGAGAACTGGTACGGGTCCGGGTCACCGGGGAACGCGGCTCCTACTGGCATGCCGACGCCGTCGAGGTGCTCGAGGCTTCGCGGGACCGGATCCCCTCGCTGTGTCCGGTGGCCGGGGTGGACGGTGCGGGATGCTGCGACCTGGCCTTCGCCGAGCCGGCTGCCGTGCGCGCGATCAAAGCGCAGGTGGTGGCCAATCAGCTTGCGCGACTTGGTGATTACTCCTGGGACGGGGTGGCGGAACCGGTCGGTCCCGGTTCGGCGCTGGGCTGGCGGACCCGGCTGCAACTCGATGTCGGGGCCGACGGTCGCGCCGGCCTGCACCGCTACCACAGCGCTGAACTGGTCACCGACCTGCGCTGTGCGCAGCTTCCGGCCGGCATGGTGGCCGGGCTGGACGGCCCGCGCTGGCGTCCCGGTGACCGGCTGCACGTGGTCATCGACGACGACGGCCGGCGGCACGTGGTCACGACGACCCGGGGCCGGCGGGGGAGCACCGTGGTCGAGGGCGGGGCCAGGACGGTGCAGCGGGTCGGCGGGCGGGTGTGGCGGCTACCGGTGACGGCGTTCTGGCAGGCCCACCGCGACGCGGCTGCCACCTACAGTGCGCTGGTGCGGCAGTGGTCCGACGCACCGGGTGTGCGACGGGCCTGGGACCTCTACGGCGGTGCCGGACTGTTCGCGGCGGCGCTGGCCGAGGTGGTCGGGGAGCGGGGCCGCGTGCACACCGTCGACACCGCGCGCAGCGCGTCCGGCGCCGCCCGATCGGCGCTGGCGGACCTGGCGACGGTGACCGTGGTGCCGGGTTCGGTGCGCGGGTTCCTCGCCGGCCAGTCCGGGCCCGCCGACGTGGCCGTGCTCGACCCGCCCCGGGCCGGCGCCGGCCGCGACGTCATCGACCTGCTGGCCCGCGCGGGCGTGCCGCGGGTCATCCACATCGGTTGCGAGGCCGCGTCCTTCGCCCGCGACATCGGCCTCTACCGCGGCCACGGTTACCGGGTGGAGCGGATCCGGGTGTTCGACGCCTTTCCGCTCACCCATCACGTCGAGGGCGCGGCGCTGCTGCTTCGGTGAGTAGGTTCTGAAGTCATGGCCGACCAACTCCTCAGCCGCGGCTCGTGGCCGGAGACCCGGCGCGTCATCCGGATCCTGCAGAAGGAGACCGTCGGCGGGGCGATCCTGCTCGCCGCCGCGGCTGTAGCGCTGATCTGGGCGAACTCGCCCTGGGCGGCGTCCTACCACGCGCTGACGGCCACCCGGGTCGGGACCGACGGCCTCGGCCTGCACCTGAACCTGTCGCTGGGCGCGTGGGCCGCCGACGGGCTGCTGGCGATCTTCTTCTTCGTGGTGGGTCTGGAACTCAAGCGCGAGTTCGTCGCCGGTGACCTCCGCGACCCCGCCCGGGCCGCGCTGCCGATCGCCGCGGCGGTGGGCGGAATGGCGGTGCCCGCCGCGATCTTCCTGGGCTTCACCGCCGGCGTCGGCGACGGTGCGGCCCGGGGCTGGGCCACCCCGACCGCCACCGACATCGCCTTCGCGGTGGCCGTGCTCGCGGTGTTGTCCACCCATCTGCCGTCGGCGCTGCGCACCTTCCTGCTCACCCTGGCGGTGGTCGACGACCTGCTGGCGATCACCGTCATAGCGGTGTTCTACACCGCGAAGCTCAACGTGACGGCGTTGCTGCTCGCGCTGATCCCGCTGGCACTCTTCGCGGTCCTGGTGCAGCGACGGGTCCGTTCCCCGTGGGTGCTGGTCCCGATCGCGGTGGTCACCTGGGCGCTGGTCCACGAGTCGGGCGTGCACGCCACCGTCGCGGGTGTGCTGCTGGGGTTCACCGTGCCGGTGCTGCGCAACGCCCGGGACGCCGGCCGGGCCGGCCCGGACGGTCCGGGGCTGGCCGAGTACTTCGAGCATCTGATCCGCCCGGTTTCGGCCGGTTTCGCGGTCCCGGTGTTCGCCTTCTTCGCCGCCGGGGTGACCTTCGGCGGCTATGACGGTTTGGTGACCGCGCTGAGGGACCCGATCGCGCTCGGCGTCGTCGCGGGACTGGTGGTCGGCAAGACCGCCGGCGTGTTCGGCACCACCCGGCTGATGGCCGCCGTCACCCGCGCCGACCTCGACCCGTCACTGCGCTGGATCGACGTCCTCGGGGTGTCCATGCTGGCCGGGATCGGGTTCACGGTGTCCCTGCTGATCGGGGATTTGGCGTACGGATCCGACCCCGGCCGGCAGGAGGTCGTCAAGGTCGCCGTCCTCACCGGGTCTTTGCTGGCCGCCGCTCTGGCAGCCGTCGTGCTGCGGGCCCGCAACCGGCACTACCGGGCCGTTTTCGAGTTGGAGACCGTCGACGCCAACCAGGACGGGGTGCCCGACGTCTACGTCGCGCGACCGGTGGCGGGACCCGGGGCCGACGGCACCCCTGCGTAGACTGAGCGGATGCTTGAGAAGGTCCGCGGTCCTGCTGATCTGCAGCGGCTCTCGCAGGATCAGCTCTCCGATCTCGCCGAGGAGATCCGCCAGTTCCTGATCCACAAGGTGGCCGCCACCGGCGGTCACCTGGGTCCCAACCTCGGCGTGGTCGAACTCACCCTGGCGCTGCACCGGGTGTTCGACTCCCCGCACGACCCGATCATCTTCGACACCGGCCACCAGGCGTACGTGCACAAGATGCTCACCGGTCGCAGCGCGGACTTCGACACGCTGCGAATGAAGGGCGGCCTGTCGGGTTACCCGTCGCGGGCGGAGAGCGACCACGACTGGGTCGAGTCCAGCCATGCCTCGGCGGCGCTGTCGTATGCCGACGGCCTGGCGAAGGCCTTCGAACTGACCGGGCAGCACAACCGCCACGTGGTGGCCGTCGTCGGTGACGGCGCGATGACCGGCGGCATGTGCTGGGAGGCGCTGAACAACATCGCCGCCGGCAAACGGCCGGTGGTGATCGTCGTGAACGACAACGGCCGCAGCTACGCCCCGACCATCGGCGGGCTGGCCGACCACCTGGCCGGGCTGCGGCTGCAACCCGGGTACGAGCGGCTGCTCGACCGCGGCAAGCGGGCGCTGCGCGGCCTGCCCGTGATCGGCGAGGTCTGCTACCAGGCGATGCACAGCGTCAAGGTCGGTGTGAAGGACGCGGTGGCCCCCCAGGTGATGTTCGCCGACCTCGGCCTGAAGTACGTCGGCCCGATCGACGGACACGACGAGCATGCGGTGGAGAACGCGCTGCGCCACGCCCGCGGCTACAACGCGCCGGTCATCGTCCACGTCGTGACCCGCAAGGGCATGGGCTATCCGCCCGCGGAGAACGACGAGGCCGAGCAGATGCACGCCTGCGGCGTCATCGACCCCAAAACCGGTCTCGCCACGAAGATCCCGGCACCCGGCTGGACGTCGGTGTTCTCCGACGCGCTGATCGCCTACGCCGGTGCGCGCCGGGACATCGTCGCGATCACCGCGGCCATGCCCGGTCCGACCGGTCTGGCGGCCTTCGGCGAACGCTTCGCCGACCGGCTCTTCGACGTCGGCATCGCCGAGCAGCACGCGGTGACCTCGGCGGCCGGCCTGGCCATGGGCGGACTGCACCCGGTCGTCGCCATCTACTCCACCTTCCTCAATCGGGCCTTCGACCAGATCCTGATGGACGTCGCCCTGCACCGGCTTCCCGTCACGCTGGTGCTCGACCGGGCCGGCATCACCGGTAACGACGGGGCCTCCCACAACGGGATCTGGGATCTGTCGGTGCTCAACATCGTGCCGGGCATCCGGGTCGCCGCGCCCCGGGACGGCACCCGGCTGCGCGAGGAACTCGGCGAGGCACTCGAGACCGATGACGGGCCGACCGCGCTCCGATTCCCGAAAGGTGAAGTGGGCGAGGATATTCCGGCGCTCGAGCGAGTCGGCGGTATCGACGTGCTGGCCCGCCCGGCGACCGGGTTGGGCAATGACGTGCTGCTGGTCGCGGTGGGCCCGTTCGCGTCGATGGCGCTGAAGGTGGCTGATCGGCTGCGGGGGCAGGGCATCGGCGTGACGGTGGTCGACCCGCGCTGGGTGCTGCCGGTGGCCGACGCGCTGATCGCGCGGGCCGGCGAGCACAAGCTGGTGGTGACGTGTGAGGACGGGGGTGTGCGGGGCGGCGTCGGCTCGGCCGTCTCGGCGGCGCTGCGCGCCGCGGCGGTCGACACGCCCTGCCGCGACGTCGCCGTGCCGCAGGCCTTCCTCGAGCACGCCAGCCGTGACCAGGTGCTCGACGACGTCGGCTTGACCGAGCAGAACGTGGCCCGTCAGGTCACCGGGTGGGTGGCCGCCCTCGGCGCGGTCGAGGAGACGGCCGCCGAGCGGTTCGACTAGCCCGGAGGCTGCCGGGCGCGGGTGAACGCTCCCGCGAGCAGTGGCACCACCAGAGCGCGCTGCCAGTCGCGCGCACCGCCGTCGCGCAGGAACTCGTCGAGCGCCGACTCCCCGGCGGCGGCGTCGCCGTCCTGCCACTCCCAGCACAGCCGGCGCATCAGTTCCGGTGACAGCAGGTTCTCGGTCGGCACTCCCACCTGCCCGGACAGCTCGACCAGTACCGCGCGGCCGGCTTCCAGGCGCGCGGCCGCCTCGGGCTTGCGCTTGGCCCAGCGCACCGGCGGCGGGGGCCCGGTGAGCTGTTCGGAGGTTTCCGGCGGCTCGCGGTCGCTGCGGGCGGCCGCCAGCGCGTCGAGCCAGATCTGGGCGCTGCGCCGCTGCTTGGGGCCGCCGAAGACCGGGAGGGCGGTGAGTTCCTCGACGGTCTTGGGATCGGCCACCGCCGCGGCGATGATCGCCGAGTCGGGCAGGATCCGCCCGGGGGCGATGTCGCGGGTGCGGGCGATGCGGTCCCGAACGGTCCACAGTTCGCGCACCGCAGCCAGCCCCGCCGGGTTGCGGATCTTGTGCAGGCCCGAGGTGCGCCGCCACCGGTCCCGCCGGGTTGGCGTGCTCTCGGCGCAGCGCAGATGCTCGAATTCCTCGGTGGCCCAGTCGGTTTTGCTCTGCTCGTGCAGCACCGACGCCACCGCCGAACGCAACTCCAGCAGCACCTCGACGTCCAGGGCGGCGTAGTTCAGCCAGGCCGCCGGCAGCGGGCGTTTCGACCAGTCCGCGGCGCCGTGTCCCTTGACCAGACCGAGCCCCAGCAGACGCTCGACCATCGCGGCGAGGTTGACGCGCTCGAAACCGGCCAGCCGGCCGGCCAGTTCGGTGTCGTAGAGGCGGGGCGGGCGCAGACCCACCTCGGCAAGGCAGGGCAGGTCCTGGTCGGCGGCGTGCAGGATCCACTCGTCGGTGTCGAGCACCTCGGCGAGCGGCCTGAGTGTGTCGATCGGGCTGCCGCCGTGGTTGACCGGGTCGATCAGCACCGTGCCGGCCCCGCTGCGGCGGATCTGGATCAGATAGGCGCGGTTGGAGTAGCGAAAGCCCGACGCCCGCTCGGCATCGACCGCGAACGGCCCGGCGCCGGAGGCCAGTTTGTCCGCGGCCGACGCGATCTCGGCCGCGCTGACCGCCACCGGGGGAACGCCCTCGGCGGGACTGAGCAACGGGACGGGTTGCGGCGCGTCGTCGGGTTGCGGAGCGTCGTCGGGTTCCGGCATGTCAGGCGCGCGAGCGGGAGCCCAGGTCGGTGACTCCGGCAGGCGGCAGTCCGGCCGCATGCTCGAGCACCTCGCAGAACGCCTGCACATGCGTGCCGAGGGCCGGTGTGGTGGCCGTCCACGATGCCCTCATCTCCAGCTGATGGGCACGCGGCGGCCCGGAGATGTCGCCGTAGCGCACCGAGGTGGTGGCGGTGACCGTCCCGCCCAGCGCCGTGACGTGCCCGGAGCGGGCCTCCAGGGCGTCCACCAGCCAACTCCAGGCCACCTCCGGCAGCAGCGGGTCCACCGCCTCGCTGGGGTCGAGGTCGGCCTGGATGAACGCCACCAGCCGCATGGTGCCGTCCCAGGCCTCGGCCCCGTCTGGGTCGTGCAGCAGGATCAGCCGGCCGAACGCGTCGCCCTCGGCGTTCTCCGGGATGATGTCGGGCTCCGGCCGGCGCACCTCCGCTCCCAGCGCATAGCTGTATGGCGCGAGGCGCTGAGGTGGGCGGATAGGGCCGAGTTCGATCTCCGGCCGGACCTCGGCGGCGTTCATGGCCGCTACTGCCTCGCGGAACTGCGTGGGCTCCGCACTGGTCACTTATTCGACGGTAGACCCATCGGGCGGGTCTCGCGGACAGGCGCGCCGTGCCGGGGGCCCGGCCGGCCGGGACCGTGGCAGCATGTCAACCGTGAGCTCCCGCCGTCAGCTGCCCGAGGCGCCCTACCTGGCCGCCGCGGGCGGCCGCAAACCCAGCCGGATCCCGGTCTGGTTCATGCGCCAGGCCGGCCGTTCGCTGCCGGAATACCGCAAGCTGCGGGCCGCGAGCACCATGATGCAGGCCTGCTTCGACCCGGAGCTGATCTGTGAGATCACCCTCCAGCCGGTGCGGCGGCACGGTGTCGACGCGGCGATCCTGTTCTCCGACATCGTGGTCCCGCTGCGCGGCGCCGGGGTCGACCTGGACATCGTGCCCGACGTCGGCCCGGTGATCGCCAATCCGGTGCGTACCGAGGCCGACGTCAGGGCGCTGAAAGACCTCTGCCTGCAACGGGTCGGTGCGGTCGGCGACGCCGTCGGGCTGCTGATCGGGGCGCTGGGCGAGGTGCCGCTGATCGGATTCGCCGGCGCGCCGTTCACGATGGCGTCCTACCTGGTCGAAGGCGGCCCCAGCAAGCTGCACGAGCGCACCAAGACGATGATGTTCGCCGAGCCGTCCACCTGGCACGCGCTGATGGACGTCCTCGCCGAGTTGACCATCGACTTCCTGCGGGTCCAGCTCGATGCCGGGGTGGACGCCATCCAGCTGTTCGACTCCTGGGCCGGCACGCTGTCGCTGGCCGACTACCGCAGCTTCGTGCTGCCGCACAGCGCGCGCGTGTTCGACGCGCTGTCCGGCTACGGAGTCCCGATGACCCACTTCGGGGTCAACACCGCCGAGTTGCTCGGGGCGATGGGGCAGGCGGGCGCGACCGTCGTCGGGGTGGACTGGCGCACCTCGCTGGCCGACGCGGCCGCGCGGGTCGAACCGGGCAAGGCCCTGCAGGGGAACCTCGACCCGGTGGTGCTGCTGGCCGGGTGGCAGGCCGTGGAGAAGGCAGCGCGGGCGGTGGTCGACGACGGCCGGCTGGCCGTCGACGCCGGCGCCTCCGGGCACATCTTCAACCTCGGCCACGGAGTGCTGCCCGCCACCGATCCCGGCGTGATCACCGAACTGGTGGCGCTGGTGCACTCGTTGTGAGCTCCTATGCCGTGAGCTCCTATGTTGTTGTGGGCGGCGGCATTTCGGGGCTGGTGGCCGCCTACCGCATCCGTGCCGCCGCCGGCCCGGGCGCTTCGATCCGGCTGTTCGACCCCGCCGACCGGCTCGGCGGGGCGCTGCGAACCGAGACGCTCTGCGGCCGGCCGGTGGACATCGGCGCCGAGGCATTCGTCGCCCGGCGGCCTGAGGTGCCCGCGCTGCTGGCCGAGTTGGGCCTGGCCGGCCGGCAGATCACCACAACCGGGGTGCGGCCCGCCATCTACAGCCGGGACCGGTTGCATCCGCTCCCGCCGGATGCCGTCAACGGCATCCCCGGTTCCCCGGAGTCGGTGACCGGGCTGGTGGACCAGGCCACCGTCTCCCGGATGGCCGCCGAACCGGACCGTCCGATGCCCTGGCAGCCCGGCGACGACCCGTCGGTCGCCGAGCTGGTCGGTGACCGGTTCGGCGAGCAGGTCGTCGCCCGTTCGGTGGACCCGATGCTGTCGGGGGTGTACGCCGGATCGGCGGCCACCATAGGCATCCGCTCGGCGGCCCCGACCGTGGCGGCCGCCCTGGACGACGGGGCCGGGAGTCTCACCGCGGCGGTGCGCCGCGCCCGGCCGGCCAGTACCGGCGGACCGGTGTTCGGGGCCGTGGCCGGGGGATACTGCGTGCTGCTGGAGGAGTTGACCGCCCGCGGCGCGCTGGAGTGGGTTCCGGCGGCGGTCGACCACATGTACGCCGACGTCGACGGATGGACAGTGGCCGACGGCTCCGGCCGGACCTGGCGGGCCGACGCCGTGGTGGTCGCCCTCCCGGCGCGGGCGACGGCGGCGCTTCTCGAGGACATCGCACCGCGGTCCGCCGCGGCGGCGGCCAGGATCCCGGTGGCCTCCTCGGCGGTGCTGGTCATGGCCGTTCCCGCCGGCACGCCCTTCCCGCCGCAGTCCGGGGTGCTGGTGGCCGGCGGGGAGAACCTGCACTGCAAGGCGATCACGCTGTCCAGCCGCAAGTGGGGTGCCGATGGCGGCGCCGAGCTGCTGCGGATGTCCTTCGGGCGGTACGGCGACGATATCGCCGCAGGCGCCTCCGACGAGGAGTTGCGAACCTGGGCGCTGGAGGATCTGCGGACCGTGTTCGGGATCAGCGTCGACCCGGTCGCGGTGCTGGTGCACCGCTGGATCGACGCGCTGCCCCAGTACGGTCCGGGCCACGCGCAGCTGGCCGCCGAGATACGCGCCGGTTTGCCGCCCGGGCTGGCCGTCGCCGGCAACTTCCTCGACGGGGTCGGTGTGCCGGCCTGTGTGGCCGCGGCTGGGGCGGCGGCGGCCCGCGTGGCACCATAGTTGCCATGGCGCGACTGGATTACGACGCTCTCAATGCCACCGTGCGCTACGTGATGTTCTCGGCTTTTGCGGTGCGTCCCGGGGTGCTGGGCTACGACGAGGATTCCCGTGCCGCGGTCGCCGACGAGACCGCGATGTTCCTCAAGCAGCAGGAGGAGCGCGGTGTGGTGGTCCGCGGCTTCTACGACGTGGCCGGAATGCGGGCCGATGCGGAGTTCATGATCTGGACCCACGCCGAACATGTTGAAGCCCTGCAGGGGACCTACAGCGACTTCCGGCGCGCCACCGCCCTCGGCCGGGCGTGCAACCCGGTGTGGAGCAGCGTCGCTCTGCACCGGCCGGCGGAGTTCAACAAGAGTCACGTGCCGGCGTTCCTGGCCGGCGAGGAGCCCGGCAACTACGTCTGCGTCTACCCGTTCGTCAGGTCCCTGGACTGGTACCTGCTGCCCGACGACGAGCGACGCAAGATGCTGGCCGACCACGGCATGGCCGCCCGGAGTTACAAGGACGTGCGGGCCAACACCGTTCCGGCCTTCGCGCTCGGCGACTACGAGTGGATCCTGGCTTTCGAGGCTCCCGAGCTGCACCGCATCGTGGACCTGATGCGCGACCTCCGGGCGACGGAGGCGCGCCGGCACGTGCGCGAGGAGATCCCGTTCTTCACCGGCCCGCGGGTGGGTGTCGAGGAGCTTGTCAGCCGGCTGCCGTGACAGCGCCGACGCCTTCAACCCGCCGGGTCGCCGTAGCGGCCGCCGTGGTGTTCGCGGTCTTCACGGGGTGGCTGCTCAGCGGAGTGTCGCAGGGTTACGCGCTGAAGGCGATCGACGACATCGCGCTCGTCGCGGTGTCGGTTCCGGCTCTGGTCTTCGCCGTCCTGGCGGCCCGTTCGACGCAGGGCCGCCTGCGTGCGGGGTGGTCGTGCCTGGCGGCCGGGCTGACGGTGTGGACGATAGCCGAGGTGCTGTGGACCTACTACGAACTCGTGCTGCGGGAGGTCCCCTTCCCGTCGCTGGCCGACGTGTTCTTCCTGCTGTTCCCGATCGGCGCGGGAGCCGCCCTGCTGCTGTTCTGGAATCCCCGCAGAGGCGAGTCGCGCGGGCGGATCCTGCTGGACGCGCTGATCGTGGCCGGTTCGCTGTTCATCGTGTCCTGGTTGCTCGTCATGAGCCGGCTCAACGAGACGCGCGAGGCCAGCACACTGGAATTCATTCTCTCCCTTGCCTATCCGGTGACCGACCTGATCCTGCTGACAATGTCGGCTGTGGTCCTGGTCAGCGCCCAGGCCCCGCAACGACTGTCGATGACGCTGCTGACCGTGGGCCTGGCGTGCATGGCGATCGCCGACAGCGGCTATGCCTACCTCTCCGCCCAGCGCGAGTACGTAAGCGGAGACCTGATCGACATCGGCTGGGTGGCCGGGCTGCTACTGCTGACGGTGGCCGCGGCCGCGGGCAGGGACGCGCCGCCGCACCGGTTCCAGGCGGCCGACATGCCGGGCTGGGCCTCGGTGTGGCTGCCCTACGCCCCGCTGATGCTGGCGGCCGGGGTGCTGGCGATCAGCCCTCCCGAACAGTCCTCGGCGGGGCCGGTGCTGGCCGTCGGCCTGGTTCTGGTGTTCACCGTCCTGGGCCGGCAGTTCCTGGCGGTCCGGGAGAACCGGCGGTTGCTAGCGGTGGTCGCCGATCAGGCGCTGCGCGATCCGCTCACCGGACTCGCCAACCGGGCGTTGTTCGGCGACCGGCTCAACCACGCGATGACCCTGCGCGCGCGTGACGGCCAGTCCCTGGGTGTGCTGGCGATCGACCTCGACGAGTTCAAGCTGGTCAACGACACACTCGGGCACGCCGCCGGCGACGAGTTGCTGGTCGCCGTCGCCGACCGGTTGCGCGGCGCCGTCCGCGCCGGTGACACCGTCTCCCGGCTCGGCGGGGATGAGTTCGGGGTCATCCTCGAGGGCGCACCGCACACCGCCGAGCCCCTCGCGCGCAAGGTGGCCGAAGCGTTCAATGCGCCGTTCGTCATCGACGGACATGAGGTGATGGTGCGGCCGAGTGTCGGCTTCGCCGTCGCGCAGACCGCCGGCCCCAGAACCGGGCGCGAAGTCGAGGATCTGCTCAAGCGCGCCGACGAGGCGATGTACGCGGCCAAGCGGTCCCGGGCGGACCGGTCGACGCTGTGGCGATCGCAGGAGAATCCGTCCGCCGGGGATGAACTGCTGGCCGAACTGCGGGATGCCGTTGAGCAGCAGAAACTGACCATGGTCTACCAGCCCAAGTTCGACCTGAAGAGCTCGGGCCTGGTGGGAGTGGAGGCGCTCCTGCGCTGGCCGCGCCAGGAAGGGGAACTACTCGGCCCCGACGAATTTCTGCCGATGGTCCGGCGGCACGGACTGATCGGGCCGGTCACCGACTTCGTGCTCACCCGGGCACTGGACGACGCGGCACGCTGGTACGCGGCCGGCGCGCAGGTTCCGGTCGCGATCAACCTGTTCCCGCCGTCGCTGGCCATGCCGAACCTGCCGGAGCGGATCAGGCGGGAACTGGCGGACCGGAACCTGAGTCCCTCGGCGTTGACCGTCGAGATCACCGAGGACATGGTGCTGGACAACCTCGCCCGCACCCGCACCGTCCTGAGCGAACTACGCGGACGCGGAATCCTGGTTGCCATCGACGATTTCGGCAGCGGCTACTCGGCGCTGAGCTACCTGCGCGACCTTCCGGTCGACGAGGTCAAGCTGGACCGGGACTTCATCGCGCCGATCACGCGTGATCCGCGGGCGGCGGCGGTGGCCCGCGCGGTGATCGACGTTGCCCGGGTTCTGTGTCTGACCACCGTCGCCGAGGGCGTCGAGGACATCGAGACGGTGAACTGCCTGAGGGAGTTCGGCTGCGACTTCGTGCAGGGCTACTTCTACAGCCAGCCGTTGACCGCTGATCAGGTGCTCGAGCTGGCGAGGCATGAAGTGCACGCCTAAAAAGGCGGATCCTCGGCGTCGGGATTGGGGATCGCCGACGACCGCAGGCCCAGTCTGATCCGGCGGTTGCGGGAGCGTTCGGCGCTGATGCGGTGGGCGCGGTTTGCCGAACGGGTGGTCTTCCGCCGGGGCATCATCGCGGTCCGCTCGCCGGCTCCGGTTGGTCTCGTCAGATCGGGAAAGAGCAGGGCGCTGCCCGGCCTGGTGACACAGGTCTGTCCGCCTGGAAGCCTCCAGATCACGGTGCCGTCCGGGAGCTGGAGGTCCTGCCAGCCCCAGAACGTTTTCAATAAGTGATGAAAACGGCAGAGCGCCTTGGTGTTTGACGCGCATGTGGCGCCCCGGGGATAGGGGATGGTGTGGTCGAGGTCGCAGTCGATCGCCGGCCGGTCACACCCCGGTGCCCGGCAGGTCAGGTCCCGGGCTCGGACGAAGTCGGCCAAGGCCTTAGAGGGCCGGTAGCCGGGCTCGGGGGCATCCTCGGCGGGATGGATCAGGGGTCGGAGCTTGGCGGTGGCCGCCAACTCGCGTAGCACCTCCGCGGAGATCAGGCTGTCCGCGCCCATGAGATAGGCCGGCCGCTGTGAACGGCCCTCCAGAGAAGCCTGCTCGGCGACGACGTGGATGACCACCCCGGAACGGGTGGGTGCGACTGCCGGGCACTGGGACTGTCCGCAGCGGCACATCAACCTGTCGCCACCGGTAGCCAGGACGCCCATTGCATCAGCTCGCCGGTTGTCGCGTGAGCGGGGATCGGCCGTGCAGACGGTATCGGCCAGTTGATCGAGACGTTTGTCGAGCAGATGGGCGTCGGCGCTGAACAACCGTCCGGAAACGTCAGCCGTCCCGTCCTTGTTGTCCCAGATCGTGACGTCGCGGCCGCGGGCACGCTCGCTGGTCCGCCGGACGGCATCCGGATCGTAGGCGGCGATGATGCCGTCGATCTCCCGGCTCAGCCTGGTACGGCTCATCGACGGCCGGCCCACCGCCCACTCGGCGATGCGTTCATCGACGACTGCCATCACGGCGTCGTCGGTGATCAGGTCGGTGCGGTAGACGATGGCTTGGAAGGCGGACATGTCGATGTCGCCCGCGGCGAAAACCGCGGCCACTCCGGGCAGTCGGCCCATGGCCCGGGCGTAGCTGATGTAGCTGCCCGCCCTGCCCACGCTGATGCGCAGGGCGGCGGCGATCTCGGCACCGGTGGCGGCCCAGGTGTCCACCGCCCAGTGCTCCTCCTCGCCGCGCTCGAGGCGCCTCATCTCGAACAGTTCCCCGATCAATCCGAGCCGGCGGGCGGCGGCCCGGTTCTCCGAGCGGCCCGCGTCGCAGATGCCCTCGATGATTGACCTCGACCCGGGGGTATCGGGCGGATCCCAGTGCTCATGGATCGCAGTATCGAACATGTGTTCGATTATGGCCCACGGGTCCGACAGATCAGGGCGTTGTGTCCGGAATCAGATTCAGTGAGATGGAGTTGATGCAATACCGCTGGTCGGTCGGGGTCGGGTAGCCCTCCCCGCTGAAGACGTGGCCGAGGTGGCTGTGGCAGGCGGCGCACAGCACCTCCACCCTGCGCATGCCCATCGAGTCATCCGTTCGCAGGATGACCGCCTCGGAGTCGGCCGGGTCGAAGAACGACGGCCATCCGCAGTGCGACTCGAACTTCTCCGTGCTGCGGAAGAGTTCGGCGCCGCACGCGCGGCACTGGTAGACGCCGTCGGTCTTGGTGTCGGTGTACTCGCCGGTGAACGGCGGCTCGGTTCCGGCCTGGCGCAGCACATGGAATTCGGCCGGGGACAGCCGCCGGCGCCACTCGTCGTCGGACAGCTGAAGCCTGGGTGTCGTGCTCACGCGTCAACGCTAGCGCGGTCCGCGGGTGGACGGCGAGTCATCCACGCGGGGTCGATCCCGTCGTCGAGCCGGTCGTCGGAGCGTGCGTCGAGGTAGCGGAAGTAGAGCACGCAGAACACCACGATCAGCATCAGCGACCAGCCGTAGGTGATCTTCATGTATTCCAGGAAGCGGCCGGTGGTGGGCCAGCGCCACATCAGCCAGCGGTCCAGCGTCAAGAACCCGTAGGTGGCAAGCCAGGCCGGCCAGTTGCGCAGCACCGAGTTCGGCAGCACGACCGTCATCAGGAACGGGAACAACATCATCGAGTAGTAGCCCTGTGCCAGCGACAGCACCAGCCACGAGGCGATCAGTAGCACGCCCGAGGAGGTGAGCATCCAGAAGAACGGATCGCGCTTGGCGTAGTAGCGGTACAGCAGCCACAGGCTGCCGACGGCAAGGGCGAGGAACATCAGCCGAAGCGCCGTGATGAGCCACATCGGAAGTCCGTAGTACACCCCGTTGCCCAGCACCGAGGAGTTGAAGTAGTCCCGGGTGGACAGGATGTAGGGCAGCGTGCGGTGGATGAAGCTGCCGCGGTCGACCACCAGCGGCCAGGCCACCACATTGAACGCGACCGGCATCGCCACCGCCGCGATCAGTGCCCGCCACTGCCGGTTGAGCAGCGGCAGCAGCAGCAGAACGGCCAGCACCGGTTTGACCACCAGAGAGAGCCCGATAGCTATGCCCGCCAACCACTCCCGGCTCACCCGGCCGTCGAGCAGCCAGCGGAAGAACAGCACCTCGCACAGCAGGATGCAGCCGTTGATGTTGGTGAACACCAGAGTGTTGGTCACCGACTCGGTGACGAACGTCGCCGCCAGCAGGGCCGGCAGCGCAACCGAACTCAGCGCGAACTTGAACAGGCGCACCAGCAGGCAGCAGGCGGCGATGATGGCGACGGTGTTGAGCACGATGAACCAGTTGCGGGCGGCGAAGATGCTGTCGAAGTAGCCGAACGGGGCCATCAGCAGGGTCCCGCCGGGCGGGTAGAGGTAGTGCGGGTCGACCTCGACGAAAACGTCGGTGTAGACGGGTTCGCCCGCGCGGAAGTGCCGCAGCGCCCAGTAGACCGGCGCCCAGTCATCGGTGATGTAGCCATTGGAGGTCAGCACGTAACTGCGGTGGATGATCGACATGATCGCGATCGGCCACAATGCCGTCCGCACCACGTCCTGGGTGCTCATCGGGCCGTTTCGTGCCACGATCCGCACCGTACACCGGCCGGGCGGCCGCGCCGGTCAGGCGGGGCAGAAGGTGTCGGTCTGCGGCAGGGCGCCGCTGCCGAGGTAGGACAGCAACGGCGGCATCGCGCACGACGTGTAGATCATGGCGCCGTGACCGGTGCCCTGCCACATCACCCGTTTGCTGGTGGCGCCGGCGTTGAGCATCGTCGCCGCCGCCGCGGCCACCCCCTGCGACCCGGCGATCGGATCGTTCTGCACACCCAGCAGAAGGGCGTTCGTCTTGAGGTCCTTGGGATCCTTGGGTGCCGTGCCACTGGGCCAGTTGAGGCACTTCACCAGATTCAGCGCCGCCACCGTCCCGAACTGCGGGTAGGTCTTGCCCCAGGCGACGACGAGTTCGCGGACCCGGTCGGGGCTGGGCCGGTTGAGCGAGTCGCTGCAGGAGTTGACGAACTGGCCGTCGGTGCCACGCAACGCATTGGCCTGGTTGACCAGGCTGTTGAGTTGGTTGATGTCGCCGCCGCGGGCGGCTGCCAGCGCGTCGGCGAGTTTGACGGTGCTGGTGATCGGGTCACCGGAGGGATAGCCCAGCGCGGTGGTGATGGCGTCGGTCAGCACTGCCACCGACAGCCCGCCGGGTCCGCGTCCCGCCCGGGCGGCCGACAGCAGCGCGTCGACGGCGCCCTTCGGGTCGGGCCCGAGCACGCAGTTGGCCGCCGAGCACTGGGCGGCGAACGCGTCGAGGGAACTCTGCTGGGCCTTGACCTGATCCTCGGCGAACGCCTCGGCGCCGGCGCCGGGCGGGACGGGGGAGTCCAGCACCAGACGGGCGACCTTCTCCGGGTGCGAGCCCGCGTAGGCCAGTGCCACCTGGGCGCCGTTGCCGATGCCGACCAGGGCCAGCGCCGGGACCTCCCAGGTGCTGCGCAGACGCTCGAGGTCCTCGGCGGCGCGGGCGTTGTCGTAGGCCGAATCCCCCGGGGCCAGCGCGTCGGTGCAACCGGTCGTCGCCGTCAGCGTGGCCGCCCCGAGGTTGGCCACCGGGTCGTCGCCCGGATCGAACTGGGCCTGATCGCGCATCTGCTTGCGGTCGAACTCGTCGCGGCAGTCGATCGGGCTGGACAGTCCGATACCGCGACGGTCCACCGCCACGATGGGGTGCTGGGCCAGCACGTCGCCGCCCGAGCGGGTCAGCCAGACCGGAAGCTGCAGTGACGAGGGCAGGTCCGAGCCGGTGGTGAAGACCAGTGGCGAGGCATCCGGCGGGGTCTGCGCGGAACGGGCCCGCATGGCGCCGATGGTGACGGTGCCGGTGGCGCCCGTCACCGGGTCGAGATCGGCTTCGTACTCGGCGCACTCCAGCGAGACCCCGGGCATCGGCTTGGCGCCGGCATCCCTGAATCCCTTGGCGCTGCAGTTGTTCCACACCAGATCGCTTTTCGGTGCGAGGAACTCCGGTGCGCCCGCGGCGGAGTTGCCGGTCGTCGGGGCGGCGCCGGGGTTGCTCGCCGAATCGGTGGCGAACTTCGGGTTGGCGGCCAAACCGGGAGCGCAGCCGGTGAGAAACGTCAGCACCGCGACACCCGCGGTGACCGCGGTCCTGGTCCGAGCCTGCCGACGCATGCCCACCACAGTAGCGAGCCGCGGCCGGGACCTTAGTTCACGCGGACGTAGCGCGAGTAGAGGTAGCCCTCGTCATCGGCCAGCACGTGCGCCCGGCGCATCCGGGCGGGCAGGTCGGGTCCGCCGGAGGAGATCCTGGCGGCCGGGCCGCCGACCAGCATCGGGGAGGTGGTCAGGCACAACTCGTCGAGCAGCCCGGCGGCGACGAATGCACCCATCAGGCTGGGTCCGCCCTCGCAGAGCACCCGAAACAGTCCGCGCTCGGCCAGCCGTTCCACGAGCACCCCCAGATCGACCCGGGCCGCGTCGCGGCCCGAGCAGTCCACCACCTCGGCCGAAGCGCCCACCCGTTCACGCCCGGTTGTCACCGAATCGCCGCAGGTCATCACCAACGGCGGCGTCTCGCTTCCGGTCAGCACCGGCAGGTCGCGCTCGAGGGACGCCGAGCGGGTTACCAGCGCGATGGGCGGAACCTCGCTCTGACCGCGGGACTGCCGGCGCCGGCGCTGGGCCACCGTCATCCGGGCGCCGCCGTAGTTCTCGGCCCGGGCGGTGCCCGCGCCGACGACGACCACGTCGGACAACTCGCGCTGAAGCGCGAACAACCGGCGGTCGCCCGGACCGCCGAGGCCGCCCGAGGTGCCTCCGGTTGCGGCCGCGCCGTCGAGGCTGGCAATGGCGTTGCCCCGCACCACACGCCCGCCCGGATAGGCGTAGAGCCGCCGGAGGTCGTCGTCGCTCACCGGCGCCGAGCCCTCCAGCAGTTGCAGCCGGACTGCGTCGGCGTCGTCCATGACGACGATTGCAACACGGCGCCCGCGCGCGCGTCGATACAGTCCTGAAATGGCCGGGCATCTGGTGGACCGATACCCGACAGTCTCGCCGCAGCGGCTGATCGCCCAACTGGTGCCGCCGCCGACGTTCGCCGATGTGAGCTTCGAGAGCTACCGGCCGGATCCGCAGGAGCCTTCGCAGGCCGCCGCGGTGGTGTCGTGTGTGGGTTTCTGCGACGAGGCGGTTCGCCGCCGCGCCGGCCGGCGCAGGATGTTCGGCAAGCGTGAACCGCTGCCGGGTGTCGGGCTCTACCTCGACGGCGGTTTCGGGGTGGGCAAGACCCATCTGCTGGCATCGGCGTTCTGGCGGCTGCCCGACACGGCCGCGAACCCCAGGGCATTCGCGACCTTCGGCGAGCTGACCCAGCTGGCCGGGGTGTTCGGGTTCGTCGAGTGCATCGACCTGCTCGCCGACTACACCGTCGTCTGCATCGACGAGTTCGAACTGGACGACCCGGGCAACACCACACTGATCTCGCGGATGCTCTCGCAGCTCGTCGAGCGTGGCGTCTCGATCGCGGCCACCTCCAACACGCTGCCCGAGCAACTCGGCGAGGGACGGTTCGCCGCGCAGGACTTCCTGCGCGAGATCAACACGCTGGCAAGCATTTTCACCACCGTGCGGATCGAGGGGCCGGACTACCGGCATCGCGGTCTGCCGCCGGCCCCGCAGCCGTTGTCCGACGAGGAGGTGCGGGCGAGCGCCGGGCGGTTGCCCGGTGCCACGATCGACGACTTCGACGCGCTGTGCGCGCACTTGGCGACCATGCACCCGTCGCGCTATCTCACCCTGATCGAGGGGGTATCGGCGGTGCACATCACCGGGGTGCACCGCATCGAGGACCAGAGCGTCGCCCTGCGGCTGGTGTCGCTGACCGACCGTCTCTACGACGCGGGTATTCCGGTGGTGGCGTCGGGGGAGAAGCTCGACGCCATCTTCTCCGAGGAGATGCTCGCCGGCGGGTACCGCAAGAAATACCTTCGGGCCACCTCCCGGCTGCTGGCGCTGACCAGCGCCGGCGCCGCCGCCTAGAGTGCGCGCACCATCACGAAGTCGTCTTCGAGCGCCGAACCCAGCCTGAAGGTCCGCGTCCCCGCCACGGCGAATCCGTGCTTGCTGTAGAAGCGTTGCGCGCGCGCGTTGGTGCGGGTCACCCCGAGCCACACCGCCGCCGCCCCGTCGCCGGCGGCCCAGGAGATCCCGGACCGCATCAGCGCGCCGGCCGCCCCGGTGCCGTGGTGGCCGGCCGCGACGTACATCTTCGACACTTCCACGGCAGGACGGTGCGGGACCGCGCGGGCTATTCCGGGATCCTCGCCGATGCCGCGGACGAGCATGGTGTAGCCGACCATCCGGCCGTCGTCTGAGGCGATCAGCACGACTCGGTCGGGGTCGGCGAGATAGTCGCCGAAACATCGCGCCGACAGTTGCGCGCCGACGAACGCGGCGATGTCGTCGGCTGCCGCGGACGGCGGGCAGGCCAACGGGAACGTCGCCGCGGCGAGATCGGCGATTTCCGCGGCGTCCGCGCCGCCGGCGGGGGAGACCGAGATCGCCATCTCAGTCATGCTGGCACACCGGTGCGCCTGCGCCCGGGGCTCCCGGCCCGTCGCTAGCATCGGGCAGGTGTTGGCCGCCCTCGCCGCCGCAGTCCTCTTCGGTCTCCCGCCGGCCTCCCCGGGCCCGGTCGATCAGGGCTGTCCGATCGGTCAGCACGAAGACGCCCAGACCCCTGGTTTCCAGTGTGTGCCGGGGTGGTGCCCAACGGGCACGCTGCTGGACGGAGTCACCGGTACCTGCGTCGCCGCGCCGGGTGTCCCGCCGCCGGACCCCGATTAGGGGCGTCGCGTCAACCGGCCGGACGGGCGTTTCATAGACTCGGGCCATGGCAGGCCTGCATAAATCCCAAGAACGCCTCGACATCGGCAGGATCGACTCCCGGCTCGGCTCGGTTCCGGAGATGTTCCGCGCGCGTGTCGCGGCGACACCCACCGCCGAGGCGTTCCGCTACCCCAAGGGTGGCGGCTGGGAAGGAGTGACCTGGCAGCAACTGGGAATCCGGGTGGACAACATCGCCGCCGGGCTGGTCGCGCTGGGCATCCATCCCGAGGATCGGGTGGCGCTGGCCTCGGGCACCCGTTACGAGTGGGTGGTGGCCGACTTCGGGATCCTGGCGGCGGGCGCGGCCACCACCACCGTGTACCCGAGCACCAACGCCGAGGACGTCGCCTACATCGTGGCCAACTCGGGCAGCCGCATCGTCATCGCCGAGGACCAGACACAGGTCGACAAGCTGCGCGCCCACCGCGACGAGGTCCCGGCGGTGGAGAAGATCGTCGTCATCGACGGCGACGGCGACGGGGACTGGGTGATGACCCTCAAGGAACTCGAGGCGCTCGGTGCGGAGTTGCTCTCCGAGGAGCCCTCCACCGTCAGCGACCGGATCGACGCCATCCGCCCCGACCAGCTGGCCACCCTGATCTACACCTCCGGCACCACCGGAAAGCCCAAAGGCGTGCGGCTGCTGCAGCAGTCCTGGACCTACACCGCGGCAGCCATGGACGCCCTGGGCGTGTTGTCGGACAAGGATCTGAACTACCTGTGGCTGCCGCTGTCGCACTCCTTCGGCAAGGTGATGTTGGCACTGCCGCTGGCGATCGGCTTCCCGACGGTGGTCGACGGCCGGGTCGACAAGATCGTCGAGAACCTCGCCGTGATCCGGCCCACCATCATGGGTGCGGTGCCGCGCATCTTCGAGAAGGTGCACAGCCGCATCAACGAGACAATGGTCAAGGAGGGCGGGCTCAAGAAGAGCATGTTCGACTGGGCCATCGGCGTCGGCTTGCAGGTTTCCCGGGCCAAACAGGCCGGCGAGCGGGTCTCCCCGGTGCTGGCCGCCCAGCACAAGCTGGCCGACAAGCTGGTGCTGTCCAAGATCCGTGAACGCTTCGGGGGGCGTCTGAGGTTCTTCATCTCGGGGTCGGCCGCACTGGACCGCGAGATCGCCCAGTGGTTCGACGCCATCGGAGTCGTGGTCCTCGAGGGCTACGGTCTGACCGAGACTTCGGCGGCCTCCTCGATCAACCGGCCCACCGCCTACCGCTTCGGCACCGTCGGCTGGACGCTCCCGCAGACCGACGTCATGATCGCCGAGGACGGGGAGATTCTGCTCAAGGGTCCGGGCATCATGAACGGCTACCACAACATGCCCGAGGCGACCGCGGAGGCGATCGAGGCCGACGGCTGGTTCCACACCGGTGACATCGGCGAACTCGACGCCGAAGGCTTCCTGCGGATCACCGACCGCAAGAAGGACATGTTCAAGACTGCGCAGGGCAAATACGTTGCGCCGTCGGCGATTTCGGCCCACTTCAAGGGGATCTGCCCGTTCGCCAGCGAGATCATCGTCTACGGCGAGGGTAAGCCGTACTGCGTGGCGCTTGTCAGCCTGGACGCCGACGGCACCAGGGAATGGGCCGATTCGCACGGCTTGGGCGACAAGTCCTTCTCCGAGATCGCGCGGGACCCGAAGACCTACGACGCCGTCGCCGGATACGTCGAGGAACTCAACAAGCACCTCAACCGGTGGGAGCAGGTCAAGCGGTTCGCCATCATCGACCGCGAACTGACCGTGGAGTCCGGCGACCTGACGCCGAGCCTCAAGCTCAAGCGCAAGGTCGTGGTGGACAACTTCCACGACACGATCGACAGCCTGTACGCCTAGCCCGGCCGGCCGCCCGGACCAGGTCACGATGACATCCCAGGTCGGGCGGTGGGATCCCGGCCTGACTCGGCACGTCGCCGACCTGTTGCGCCCGGTGGTCAAGGTCTACCACCGTTCCCAGGTTCGGGGACTTGAACGCATCCCGCCGGGCCGATGTCTGTTGGTGGGCAACCACTCCGGTGGCCTGACGACCCCCGACTTCGCGATCTTCGCGGTCGACTTCTACGGCCGCTTCGGCTACCAGCGGCCGCTCTATGTGCTGGGGCACGACTCGCTCTTCCACGGCCCGGCCGCCGAGTTCCTCCCGCATCTGGGGATCATCCGGGCCACCCCCGAGCACGCCGCGGAGGCGCTGGCCGACGAGGCCGCGGTGCTGGTGTTCCCGGGCGGGGACCGGGAGGTCTACCGGCCGACCATGGTGGAGAACACCATCGACTTCGCCGGGCACACGGGCTATGTGCGCACCGCGGCGGCGGCGCGGGCCCCGATCGTCCCGGTGGTGTCGATCGGCGGCCAGGAGACCCAGATGTACCTGAGCCGGGGGACTTGGCTGGCGCGGGCTCTGCGACTGGACAAGCTGGAGCGCCGGTTACTGCACACCGACATCCTTCCGGTGTCCTTCGGATTCCCGTTCGGGCTCAGCGTGCTGGTTCCGGTCAACATGCCGCTGCCGTCGAAGATCGTCAGCCAGGTGCTGGACCCGATCGACGTCGTGGCCCGGTGGGGCCCCGATCCCGACATCGAGAAGGTCGACGGCCGGATCCGCAGGGTGATGCAGGCCGAACTCGACCGGATGGCCCGGCGCCGGCGGCTGCCGATCATCGGCTGACCCGTCGTACTGTTTGTGGCGTGCGGGTTTTAATCAGCTTGGTGATCGCCACCTGGGTGATGGCTCCCGGTGTTGCCCTCGCGGACCCGGTGCCCGACCAGACCCCGCCTCAGGCGGGCGCGATGTGCCCGGCGGAGTTCGACGGCGCCATGACGCTGTTGGACGACCAGACGACCTACGTGGCCTGCCGGCAGTCCGGGCCGGCCCACACCTGGGTGCCGGTGCAGACACCGTTCCCGCCCAACGACACCTGGCTGAGCTACGGACCGCCCATCACCCTGCACGGCCAGGGCATGCGCAATCCCGATCTGTCCTCCGGAGACTGGACGGCGACGCCGCTGGACCCCGAGTCGTCATGCCGTGTCACGCAGACCACCGTGGTGGAGGCAGGAGTACTGGCGCCGCCGCAGGTCCTCGAGGGCGAACCGGGCAGGCCCATGCAGGTCCGGATGCTGCCGAGTCTGTTCTACGCCGAACTGGCCGGCAATTGCCTGTGGGAGACGGCGTAGCGGGTCGGCCCGCCGAGCACGGGGGGATGGCACGACGGGCCGACGCGCCATCGTCGGTCAAACGGACTACACGCGCGGGGATATCGCCCTGTGGTGTCGCGCACTACTGACCGGTGACGACGTTGCCCGGCAGGGCGGTCGGTGCAGGGGGCGCCAGGACCGACGGCGTGAAGGAGTTCGGGCCGCCGGGTGTCAGCGTCGGCGCCTTCTCGGTCGGCGACGGCGGTTGCCCGCCGGGCTGCGGGGCCGGCGAACTGGCCGAGGGCGAAGGCATGCTCGAACTCTTGGCCGGTTCGGTCGGCTTCTCCTTGTTGTCCTTGCCCTCGTCCTTACCGCAGCCGGCCAGGGTCATACCGACCAGGGCTGTCGTGCCGATTGCCAGACCGATACCTCGGGTCAGGTTCCCCACGATGAACTCCTCCGTTCGAGTGACTGAGCGTCCCTACCATTCAACTCCAGCGATGGGCGGGGGGTAAGGGGG
>NZ_JBJTJF010000122.1:0-4894 GCF_046095365.1 Mycobacterium sp. | reverse complement strand
GTTCCAGCAGTAGGCTTCGGATAGTCGGCACTCCGATCGGAGGGCGTAATGAGGAAATCCCTGACGAGCGGGTTTGCGGCTGCGCTGGTCGTGGTGTTCAGCACGGGGTCGGCTGGCGCCATCAACGAGTTTAAGGGGATGACCTACGAGAAGGCGTCGGAAGTGATAAAGCAGTATGGGGCGACGCCTGTAATTTCGAGTCGACAGGGCAGCTACCTGCCGACTGAGCAATGTATGGTAACCGGATCGCGTAGGGGAAGCGCGACAGGCGGCAACAGGATCCTTCTTGACCTGAACTGCAATGACACGAGTGCCCTAAACGGGCACCCGGGTAACTCCGTAACAACACCAGAGGGTGCTCACATCCAGGAGCGACGTCAGGAAGCGGTAAGCGTGAGCAAGGATTACGCCGCGACGTCAGAGGCCGGTAAGCAGCCTTTCTGCGCGCAGAGCGATCAATACATTGACTGGTGCAAACGCGTGTGTTCCGAGTCAGGCGCCTGCTCACGGGACCTCAAGGACTTCTTGGGCCTGTAGCGGTCGCTCGCAACGCGAGTGCGCACTCTGCTCCGCCACACTGATCTCCCTCACAAACGGGAGTGTCAAGGATCAGCCGAAACAACTGTCAAGGATCAGCCGAAGTAGCTGTCAAGCATCAGCCGAAGACGAAATGGCAGGTATCAACCGAAGTAATACACCCGGTGAGTGCCCCCACTAGGACTCGAACCTAGGACCTGCGGATTAAAAGTCCGTAGCTCTACCAACTGAGCTATAGGGGCGCGAGGCTCAAGGATACTGCCCCGGTTCACCCCGGTCGTTTGGGGATTGGACTGGGGATCACCTAAGCTTGAGCACGCTCAACGCAGACACGTTGTGAAGTACACCCCGGAGAGATTCGGCCAGGCCCCCTTCGTCTAGCGGCCTAGGACGCCGCCCTTTCAAGGCGGTAGCGCGGGTTCGAATCCCGTAGGGGGTACGCACACGCCGTGGACGCGGCGAGCGACAGCAAGGCCCTGTGGCGCAGTCGGTTAGCGCGCCGCCCTGTCACGGCGGAGGTCGCGGGTTCGAGTCCCGTCAGGGTCGCCGATTCGGCGAGGCACCATTGAACTGGCGCCTTCCGGCCAGGTAGCTCAGTTGGTACGAGCGTCCGCCTGAAAAGCGGAAGGTCGCCGGTTCGATCCCGGCCCTGGCCACGCGACGCGCTAGCAGGAGGTTGGCCGGATGGCACTGCTGGCCGGACGGACCGCCGTCGTCACCGGCGGGGCCCAGGGCTTGGGCCGTGCCATCGCCGAGGTGTTCGTCTCCGAGGGCGCCCGGGTACTGCTGGGCGATCTGGACCTGTCCACGACCGAACGGGCGGCCAGCGCCCTCGGCGGGCCGGAGGTCGCCCGCGCGGTTCGCTGTGACGTCACCTCGACGGACCAGGTCGACGCACTGGTCGCGGCGGCGGTGGATGATTTCGGCCGCCTGGACATCATGGTCAACAATGCCGGCATCACCCGCGACGCCACCCTGCGCACGATGACCGAGCAGCAGTTCGACGAGGTGATCGCCGTCCACCTCAAGGGCACCTGGAACGGAACCCGGGCGGCCGCCGCGGTGATGCGCGCCCAGCGCAGCGGCGCGATCATCAACATGTCGTCCATTTCGGGCAAGGTCGGCCTGGTCGGGCAGACCAACTACTCGGCGGCCAAGGCCGGCATCGTCGGACTGACCAAGGCCGCCGCCAAGGAACTGGCCCATCTCGGGGTCCGCGTCAACGCCATCCAGCCGGGGCTCATCCGCTCCGCCATGACCGAGGCGATGCCGCAACGGGTCTGGGACGCCAAGCTCGCGGAGGTCCCGATGGGCCGGGCCGGGGAGCCCGGAGAGGTCGCCGGCGCCGCGCTGTTCCTGGCCTCCGACCTGTCGTCCTACATGACCGGCACGGTCCTTGAGGTCACCGGCGGGCGGCACCTATGACACGGCTGGCCCGGACGCTGGGCCTAAGTGAGTTCCAGAGCGAAATCCTCGCCACGGTCCGGCAATTCGTCGACAAGGAGATCATTCCCAACGCCCAGGGACTCGAGCACGCCGACGCCTACCCGCACGAGATCGTCGACCGGATGCGGGAGATGGGCCTGTTCGGGCTGATGATCCCCGCCGAATACGGCGGACTGGGGGAGTCGCTGCTGACCTACGCGCTGTGCGTCGAGGAGATCGCCCGCGGCTGGATGAGCATCTCCGGGGTGATCAACACCCACTTCATCGTCGCCCACATGATCCGCCGGCACGGAACCGACGAGCAGAAGCGGCGGTTCCTGCCGCGGATGGCCACCGGCGAGACCCGGGGGGCGTTTTCGATGTCCGAACCCGAGGCCGGATCCGACGTCGCTGCGATACGGACCCGGGCGACGCGAAACCCCGACGGCGGCTACACCCTCGACGGCGCGAAGATGTGGCTGACCAACGGCGCCAGTTCCACCCTGGTCGCCGTGCTGGTGCGCACCGACGAGGGCGCCGACACCCCGCACGGCAACCTGACGGCCTTCCTGATCGAAAAACCCAGCGGATTCGGCGAAGTGAAGCCCGGACTGACGATCCCCGGCAAGATCGCCAAACTCGGATACAAGGGCATCGACACCACCGAACTGATCTTCGACGGCTACGTCGCCGCCGGCGAGGACGTACTCGGCGGCCAGCCCGGACGCGGTTTCGCCCAGATGATGGACGGGGTGGAGGTGGGCCGGGTCAACGTGGCCGCCCGCGCCTGCGGGGTGGCGATCCGGGCCTTCGAACTGGCGGTGCGCTATGCCCAGCAGCGCAAGACCTTCGGAAAGCCGATCGCCGAGCACCAGGCGATCGCCTTCCAGCTCGCCGAGATGGCCACCAAGGTGGAGGCCGCCCATCTGATGATGGTCAACGCCGCTCGGCTGAAGGACTCCGGTCAGCGCAACGACCTGGAGGCCGGGATGGCGAAGTATCTGGCCAGCGAGTTCTGCGCGGAGGTCACCCAGCAGAGCTTCCGCATCCACGGCGGCTACGGCTACTCCAAGGAGTACGAGATCGAGCGGCTGATGCGCGACGCCCCGTTCCTGCTGATCGGGGAGGGCACCAGTGAGATCCAGAAAACGATCATCAGCAAAGGGCTGCTGAAGGACTATCGGAGCTGAGATGGCAACACAGAGCAAGACGACGTTCTGCCGGATCTGCGAAGCGGTCTGCGGCATGGTGGCGACCGTCGAGGACGGCCGCCTGGTGGCCCTGCGACCGGACAGGGAGCATCCGCTCTCCGAGGGCTTCGCCTGCCGGAAGGGCATCGCCTTCACCGAGGTCGTCAACGACCCCGACCGCGTCACCGTTCCGCTGCGGCGGGCATCCGGCGGCGGCTTCGAGGAGGTCTCCTGGGACGAGGCGCTCACCGACATCGCCGAACGGCTCAGCGATATCCATCAACGGCACGGCGCCGCATCCATCGGCTGGTACGCGGGCAACCCGGGTGCCTTCAGCTACGACCACATCCCGGCGGTTGCCCTGTTCCTGACCGCCCTGGGCCGGCGGTCCCACCTCTACACCGCCTCCTCCCAGGACTCCCACCCGCGGCTGATGGCCAGCCAACTGCTCTACGGCTACCCGATGTCCGTGCCGTTCCCGGATCTGTCCCGAACCGACCTGCTGGTCGTGATGGGCGCGAATCCAGTCGTTTCGCACGGCAGCCTGATCGCCGCGCCGCGGATGCGGGAACGCATGCACGCGATCGTCAAACGCGGCGGACGCGTGGTGGTGATCGACCCGCGCAAGACCGAGACCGCCGCCCAGTTCGAGTGGCTGGGCATCCGCCCGGACAGCGACGCACTGCTGCTGCTGTCTCTGCTGCAGGTGATGTTCGACGAGAACCTCGCCGACCACCGCGCCGTTCGCTCCCGGGCCGACGGCGTGGAATGGCTGATGCGGCGCAGCGCCCCGTTCACTCCCGAAAAGACCGAGTCGGAGACCGGAATTCCCGCCGACACGGTCCGCGCGCTGGCCCGCGATCTGGTCCGTACCCCGAGGGCGGCCCTCTACGGCCGATTGGGAACCTGTTCCGGGCGCTCCGGCACGCTCACCACCTACCTGCTCGACGCCGTCAACCTCGTCGCCGGCAACGTCGACGTCCCGGGCGGGGCGGTGTTCGGCAGCCTCGGCATTCCCGGGGAGCGGTGGGTGGTCAAAGCCTTCGGCGCGCTGTTGCGCCGCGGCTACCGCCGGAACCGCACCCGCATCGGCGGATTCGGCAACGTCATCCGCAGCGAGCCGGCGACCCTGATGGCCAGGGAGATTCAGGAGCCGGGCGACGGACAGCTCCGCGCCCTGTTCGTCAGTGCCGGGAACCCGGTGCTGTCTGTCCCCAACGGGCCCGCCCTCAGCGACGCCATGAAGACGCTGGAATTGTCGGTGGCCCTGGACTTCTACGTCACCGAGACCACCTCGCAGTGCGACTACATCCTGCCGACCACCACCATGTACGAGCGGGAGGATTTCCCGCTGCTCTCCCAGACGTTCCTCATCAAGCCCTACCGCCAGGCCACCGAGGCCGTGATCGCACCGCGCGGGCAGTCCCGCACGGAGTGGGACATCATCGACGACCTCATGGGACGGATGGCCGGGCGGACTCGGGTGTTCAGGGTCCTGGCCGGTTTGCGTTCGGCCGCAGCACTCGCGGGCCGGCGATTCAGCCTGCGGCCGGTGGTGGACGGCATCATCCGATTCGGCCCCGGCGGGGACCTGGGCGGCCTTCGCCGCGGCGGCCTGACCTTCGACTCGTTGAAGACGCGCCACCCGCATGGAAAGGTGCTCAGCGACGACCTGGCCACCGGAGTGCTCGCCAAAGTGGTCAGCTACCGCGGCGGCCGGATCCGCCTCGTGCACAGGGAAA
>NZ_JBJTJF010000121.1:0-4939 GCF_046095365.1 Mycobacterium sp. | reverse complement strand
CGGTGAATGCATCGTTGCGGTCGGCGGGGGTTGCCCGGGGGGAGGCCGCCGCGTGCCGGGCCGCGGCGTTGGGGGTGTAGGTGAAACTGCCGTCGGCGGCGACGGCGATCGCGCCCTTGGCGGTCGCGGCGGGCGCGGAGTAGCTCAGGGTGTCCCGGTCGGAGTCGGCGGCGCCCAGCGATCCGCGCACCACGCCGGTGGCGGGGTCCGGACTGCCCGCTCTGGCCGCACCGGTGGGAGCGGCGTTGGCGGGGGCGATCGCGACGAGTACCGGAACGGCGATGGATCCGCCGTGGCCGTCGGTGATCGTGACGGTGACGGGGTCGGTTCCGTCGGCGGTGGCGGCGGTGAGGTTGGCGGCGGCGTGGCGGGCCGCGGCGGTCGGTGTGTAGGTGAAGCCGCCCCCGGCGGCCACCACGACCGCACCCTTGGGCGTGGGCCCGGATCCGTTGTAGCTCAACGAATCTCCATCGGCATCCGCACCGCTGACCTTGCCGGTGACGATCCCGGTGGCTGCGTTGGGCACGCCGGCGGTTCCCGAGCCGGTCGGGGCGGCGTTGACCGGGCTGACGGTCACCGTGACGGTGCGGGTGACGGTGTGTCCGGTGTTGCCGCGCCGGCCGAACAGGCCGGCGAATCCGTGGTAGTGGGTGCGCACGGTCGCGTCGCTGACGGTGACGGTGAAGCTGTCGGTGACACCGGCGTGTGCCGACGCCCGATCGGGGGTGTAGCGGAACAGGCCGGCGCTGTCGACGGCGACGGTGCCGTGCGCGGGGTTGGCGTTGACGGTGAAGGTGAGGGGGTCGCCGTCGGCGTCAGCGGCGTTGAGGCTTCCGCTCACGACGCCGGTGGCGCTCTGGCCGGTCTGGGCCGGCGAGAGTGTCGGTGTCCGGTTGGAGAACAGGGAGAACGGGTTGCGCCTGGCCGCTGCCCGCAGGGTCTGCCCGGTCGACACCGCAGCGGCGGCCGGGGCCGCCGGTTGCCAGCGGCCGAGGCGCCGCACCGCGGCCAGGACCACCCAGCCCGCGGTGGCCTCGGCCGGGGACCCGGGTCCGGTGCTGCTGAACGGGGCCGGCACGGCCCGCACGGTGCCCGCCGCGGGCGCGGCGACGAGCGCGGCCGGAGCGGCCGGTGGTGCGGTGACCGGCGGGGCGGCGAGGGCGGCCGGGTCGGATGCGGACGGCGCCGAGGCGGGCCGGGCGGGTCGCTGCGCGACGGCCGCCGGCCGGACAGCCCGTGCGGGCCGCATCGGATCGGCCTTGACCGGCCGGGGGGCCGCCCTGACGGCGGACGCGGGCTTGGCCGCGGCGGGCACCGGGGCGTCATTCCGCCGCTGGCGCTGGGTTTTGCGGTCCACCCGGCGGGTGGCTTCGGCACGGGACGGACTGCGGGCAGCCCCGGCGGCAGGTGCGGCAGCGGCAGGTCTATCGGGCGACGAATCCGACGACACCGTCGCATCGTCGGCCGGTGCGGCGGCGGCGACGCCGCCCCCGCCGGTGGCTGCCGCCGCTCCGACGCCGAGGGCGACCGCGATGCCGGCGATCCGGCCGATTCCGCCTGCTTGCATGAGGATTTTCACTCTACCTCAGGAAATTCTCAGTGTTCACCACTTGCCGGGCGGCCGCCACGGCCCCGCGCGGCCTCGGTAACGTCATGGCCCAGGCACCGGACGTGGCAAGGAGCACCGATGAGCGTGAGTTACCGCCGGGACGAGGCGATCGCCGTGATCACCATGGACGACGGCAAGGTCAACGTGCTGGGTCCGGCCATGCTGGCCGAAATCGGCAAGGCGTTCGACCAGGCCGAGGCCGACGACCCCGGCGCCGTGGTCCTGGCGGGCAACGACAAGGTGTTCAGCGGCGGTTTCGACCTGAAGGTTTTCGGATCCGGCGACGCCCAGGCCGCGCTCGACATGCTCAAGGCCGGTTTCGAGTTGTCCCATCGCCTGCTGTCGTTCCGCAAGCCCGTCGTGGCGGCCATCACCGGGCACGCCATCGCCATGGGGGCCTTCCTGGCGTGCAGCGTGGATCACCGGATCGCCGCCCCGGGTTACAAGTTCCATGCCAACGAGGTGATCAACGGGATGGTCATTCCGTGGCCCGGTTTGGAGATCCTCAAGCTGCGGCTGACCCGTTCGGCCTACCAGCAGGCCGTCGGACTGGCCCGGGTCTACCTCACCGACACCGCGCTGGCCGGCGGCTGGGTGGATGAACTGGCGATGCCCGACCTGGTGCTGGAACGCTCCGTCGAGGCCGCCAAGACGTTCGCGGCCACCCTCAACGCCGGGGCCCACCACGCGTCCAAGATGCGGGTCCGCCAGGAGACCCTCGACGCCATGCGGCACGGCATCGACAACATGCACAAGGAACTCGGGCTGTAGCGCACGGGCCGGAGCCCCTACCGCCCGGCCGCCCAGGCCAGCAGCCGCCGGGCCAGTTCGGGGCCGGCGTCCTCCTGGATGAAGTGCCCTGCTGCGATGCGGGCGTGCGGCTGGCCGGCCGCGCCCGGGATGTGTTCGATCAGTGCGCGGTCGGCCTTGCCCAGAATCGGGTCCCGGGCGCCGAACACGCACAGCACGGGTTTGTCCCAGTGCCCCAGAACCTCCCAGGCCGCGCGGTTGGCGGGGACGGCGGGATCTTTCGGCGACGTCGGAACCAGCTGCGGGAAAGCCCGGGCACCGGCCTGGTAGCGCTTGTCCGGGTAGGGCGCGTCGTAAGCGGCGCGCACTGCGCGCGACAGCCTGCCGACGGTGCCGGCATCGACGATCCGGCCGGCGGGCAGCACCGGTGAGTACTTCGCGAAGCCGCGCCAGACGGCGAAGGCCCGCGGGGTGGGCCGGTCGGCGATCGGCAGAAAGCCGTTGGCGATGAACAGTTTCGCGAAACGGTCGGGGTGTTCGGCGGCGATCCGCAGGCCGATCAGCGAACCCCAGTCCTGCACCACGACGGTGACGTCGCGCAGGTCCAGCGCGGTGATCCAGGACGCCACCCAGTCGACGTGACGCTGGTATGTGTAGTCCTGAAGCCGGGTGGGCTTGTCGGAGCGGCCGAAACCGATCAGGTCCGGGGCCAGCACCCGGTGGCCGGCGGCGGCCAGCGGCCCGATCATGGTCCGGTAGAGGTAACTCCAGGTCGGCTCGCCGTGCAGCAGCACCACCGGCGAGCCGTCGGGCGGGCCCTCGTCGAGGTAGTGCATCCGCAGTGGCGGCGCGCCGGCGGCGGTGACGTCGAGGTAGTGCGGCGCGAAGGGATAGCCCTGCAGGCCGGCGAACCGGCCGTCCGGGGTGCGCAGGAATTCCACGCCGACTATCTAAGCAAGGACTCCTGCGGCCGGATCCAGATGTCGCCGTCGAGACGGCCGGGCAGCGATGCCTCGGCGGCGACGAACTCCGGGTCCTCCCCCGCCTCGGCCTGAGCGTGGTAGTCGCGCAGGGCGGCGAAGGCCCACTTGCCCAACAGCACGATCGCCACCAGGTTGACGATTGCCATCAGGCCCATCGAGATGTCGGCGAAGTCCCACACCGTGGACAGCTTGGCCACCGCGCCCACCGCGATGGCGAGCAGCACGATGACCCGGAAGATGTTGATGCCGCGTTCCTTGACGCCGAGGAAGAACAGGTTCACCTCGGCGTAGACGTAGTTCCCCAGCACCGAGGAGAACGCGAAGACGAACACCAGCACCGTCATCAGGTAGGTCGTCCACGATCCCAGCGAGGCCGACACCGCGGCCTGGGTGAGCGACGCGCCGGCCATCTTGGCCGGAGCGTGCGGGTCGTAGATCTCCGGTCCGGACACCAGGATGATGAAAGCCGTTGCGGAGCAGACGATCATGGTGTCGACGAACACACCCAGCGACTGGATCAGCCCCTGCTTGACCGGGTGCGAAACCGTCGCCGTGGCGGCGACGTTCGGGGCGCTGCCCATACCGGCCTCGTTGGAGAACAGCCCGCGCTTGACGCCGTTGAGCATCGCCGCGGCGACTCCGCCGGTGAACCCTCCCGCCATCTGCGAGAGACCGAACGCTCCGCCGATGATCTCGGCGAAGACGTGCGGCACGGCCGTGATGTTGATGGCGATGATCACGAAGGCCAGCAGCACGTAGGCCAGCGCCATCAGCGGCAGCACGATCTCGGCCACCTTGGCGACCCGCCGCACACCGCCGAACAGCACCGGCGCGGCCAGCAACACCAGGGCGATCGTGGTGTAGTGCACCTCCACGGCATGGGTGGTGTTGAGCACGTCGGCGATGGCGTTGGCCTGGACCATGTTGAACGCGATGCCGAAGGTGAACACCAGCAGCACCGCGAACAGAACCCCGCCGGCCCGCGAGCCCAAACCGCGCTGAATGTAGTAGGCCGGCCCGCCGCGGAAGGTTCCGTCGCCGGCGCGCACCTTGAAGATCTGTGCGAGAGTCGCCTCGATCATGGCGGTCGCCATGCCCAGCCAGGCGACCACCCACATCCAGAAGATCGCGCCTGGGCCGCCGACGGTCAGGGCGATGGCGACGCCGGCGATATTGCCGGTGCCGACCCGGGACGCCAGACCGACGCAGAACGCCTGGAACGAGGAGATGCCCTCGTCTGCGGCGCGTGCGTTGACCAACTGCCCGATCATCCTGCGCAGGTACCGGAGCTGGACGAATCGCGTCCTGACGGTGAAGTAGACGCCGGCCGCGACGAGCAGATAGACCAGCACGTAGGTCCAGAGCAGCTTGCTGATCGGGTCGATCAGGTTTGCCTGTACGAAGTCCATGCCGCCTCCTGTGACGATTTGCGAATCGTGCCACCTGAGCGACGGCTGTGCAGCGCAATCGACCGGAGAGCCACCCGGCCGATGTAGCCGGGAGCGGCCGGACCCTGTCGGGTCCGGGGGCTACGGGCCGGGAGCGGGAATGGTGACCGCGGCGGGCGCCGGCGGTGGCGGAGGCGCGGGCTTGGGCG
>NZ_JBJTJF010000120.1:0-17593 GCF_046095365.1 Mycobacterium sp. | reverse complement strand
GTGGCGTAGCCGGGATGCATGTCGCGGGCGATGACCGCCGGGCGACGGTCGGTCATGAAGGCCAGATGGTCCAGCGCGGGGGTGACGGCGGTCTGGGTGCGCGAATCGGCCATGTCACCGAGGTGGGCGGACAGGTGCGCGTAGCCGTCGGGCCCCATCAGGGCGAAGGTGGTCTTCAGGTCGCCGCCGGTGGCCAGGATCGTCTCGCCGGGCGGGGGTGACACCGACACCGGCAGCGGCGCGTAGCCGCGCGAGCGCCGCAGCGGTAGCTCGTCGCGCCGGTCGTCGAAGGTGACGACGGAGTCCTCGCACGGCACCCCGATGGGCCGGTCATGGGTCAGCACCGCGTCGGCCAGGCCGGTGATCCAGTCGAGGTCCTCGTCGCGGAAGACGATCGGCGAACCGCCCCGGTTGGCCGAGGTAATGACGAGCGCAAGCGGGCCCAGGCGGTCGAAGAGCAACTGGTGCACCGGCGAGTAGGCCAGCATCACGCCGAGGTCGGCCAGACCGGGTGCCACCGATGCGCTGACGGCATCGTCGGCGGTGTCACCGCGGCGCGCCAGCAGCACGATGGGCGCCGCCGGACTCGTCAGCGCCGCTGCGGCCGGCGCGTCGACCTCGGCGACCGCGCGGGCGGCATCGAGGTCGGCGACCATGACCGCGAAGGGCTTGGCGGGGCGGTCCTTGCGGGCCCGCAGCAGGTCGACCACCCCCGCGTCGTCGGCCCGGCAGGCCAGGTGGAAACCGCCGATGCCCTTGACCGCGACGATCTTTCCCGCCTTCACCGCGGCGGCCGCCGCACCGATCGGGTCACCGGCGTCGCCGGGTCCGCGCCACACCAGCGGGGGGCCGCAGTCCGGGCCGGCGATGGACTGGGCGTGATAGCGGCGGTCGAGCGGATCGTGGTACTCCGCGGCGCACGCGGTGCACATCGGGAAGCCCGCCATGGTGGTGGCGGGCCGGTCGTAGGGCAGGTCGGTGATGACGGTGTAGCGCGGTCCGCAGTTGGTGCAGGTGATGAAGGCGTGGCCGTACCGGCGGTCGGCGGGGTCGCGCATCTCGCGCCGACAGTCCGCGCAGATCGCGATGTCGGGGGGCACCAGCGTCCGTGCGGCGTCGGCGGTGCGGCTCTCGGTGATGGCGAAGCCGGTCTCGCCCGTCGGCGGCAGGCTGGTGACCTCGAGGGTGTCGATGCGGGCCATCGGGGGCGGGGTGCTGCGCAGCGCGGACACCGCCGCCGCCACGTCCGCGGCCGGTCCCTCCAACTCCGCGTGCACCGAACCGGCGTCGTTGTACACCCACCCGGCCAGTCCGTGCTCGGCGGCGATCCGGGCCAGGCCGGGCCGGAATCCCACACCCTGCACCACACCGGTGATGTCGAGGCGAACCCGGACGGTCACGCCGCCCACGCTAGACCTAGGGTGACGGTCGATGCATGAACTGTCGCTGTGCCAGGCGATCGCCGGGGTGGTCAAGCCGCACGCGGCCGGCCGCCGGGTGGACGTGGTGCGGGTGCAGATCGGCGCGCTGCGCCAGGTGGTGCCCGAATCGCTGTCGTTCTGCTGGACCCTGGTCCGCGATCACGCCGACATGCCGGGCGCCGAACTGGAACTGGAGTTCGTCACCGCCGAGGTCTGCTGTGGCGGCTGCGGGGAGCAGTCGGAGATCGCGTCGCGGTTCTCGGTCTGCTGCCCGCGGTGCGGCAGTGCTGATGTGACGGTGGTGCATGGCGAGGAGTTTCTAGTGACGTCGGTGGACGTGTCCTGAGGAGGCGAAGAGTTGGGTCGATTCCATCGTCATGACGACGGCACCGTGCACAGCCATGACCACAGCGAGCACGGGCATGAGCACGAGCACGAGCACGGCGACCACAGCGGGTACGCGACCGGCGACCAGCGCATCGAAGTGCTCGAGTCGATCTTCGCCGAGAACGACAACCGGGCCCAGATCAACCGGAAGCTTTTCGAGGACCACCAGATCCGGGCGCTGAACCTGATGAGCTCACCGGGCTCAGGCAAGACCACCCTGCTGGCCGCGACGCTCGACGAGCTGGCCGGCGAACTGGCGGTCGGTGTCGTCGAGGGCGACATCGCCACCGATCTCGACGCCGCCGCACTCGGCGGCCGCGGCGCCCAGATCTCGCTGCTGAACACGAGCAACGGGTTCGGCGGCGAATGCCACCTGGACGCCCCGATGGTCAACCGGGCACTGGCCGGCCTCGAGCTGGGCGCCCTGGATCTGGTGATCATCGAGAACGTGGGAAATCTGGTGTGCCCGGCGGAGTTCGACGTCGGCGAGCACGCCAAGGCGATGGTGTACTCGGTCACCGAGGGCGAGGACAAACCGCTGAAGTACCCGGTGATGTTCCGCTCGGTGGATCTGGTGCTGCTGAACAAGATCGATCTGGTGCCCTATCTCGACGCCGACGTCGCCACCTACGCCGATCGGGTGCGCCAGGTCAATCCGGGCGCCGCAATCCTGCCGGTCAGCGCGCGCACCGGCGAAGGTATGGCCGCCTGGTTCGACTGGATACGCGCCTTCGCCGCCGGCCGGGTGCAGAAGCCGTCGGCTACCTGATCAAGGGATCACGCGGCATACCCAGGATTCGCTCGGCGATCTGGTTGCGCGCCACCTCCGAGGTGCCCCCGGCGATGGCCATGCCGCGCGCACCCATGGCGGCCATGGCCGCCAGTTGCCCCTCGCCGCCCTCGAGCGCGAGATCCGGACCGACCAGCGCGGCGGCGATGGCCCCCTGCTCCTGAAAGTGCTCGGCCAGTTTGAGTTTGGTGATGTTGCCCTCCGGCCCCGGCCCGGCACCCTCGATGCTGCGGGCGGCGCTGCGCAGGTTCAGCAGCCGAAGCGCGTGGTCATCGGCCAGGAAGCGACCGACCCGCTGGCGGGCATCGACGATGCGCGCGCCGCGCGTCGTGGCCAGCTGCATCAGCCACGCGGTGGCCGGTGCGATGCCGCCCGCCCCGCCGCCGATGCTGACGCGCTCGTTGCCGAGGGTGGCGCGAGCGACGGTCCAGCCCGCGTTGGGTTCGCCGACGACGTCCTCGTCAGGCACGAACACATCGTTGAAGAACACCTCGTTGAACTCCGACTCCCCGACGATCTGACGCAGCGGACGGACCTCGATCCCGGGCGCTTTCATGTCGAGGATCACCATCGTGATCCCGGCGTGCTTGGGCGCGTCGACGTCGGTGCGCACCGTCGCCAGGCCGCGGCGGGCGTAGTGCGCGCCGCTGGTCCACACCTTCTGTCCGTTGATCGTCCAGCCCCCCTCGACCCGTGTTGCCCGGGTCTTGACCGCCGCGGCGTCCGAGCCCGCCGACGGCTCGGAGAACAGCTGACACCAGATCTCGTCCTTGCGCAGCGCCGGGTCCACGAAACGCTCGATCTGCGAGGGGGTTCCGTACTGGATCAGGGTCAGGATCACCCAGCCGGTGATTCCGTAGTCCGGTCGCCTCACGCCCGCCGCGGCGAATTCCTCGTCGGCCAGCAGCTGCTCGACCGCGCCGGCGGCCCGGCCCCACGGCTTGGGCCAGTGCGGCATCAGGTAGCCGGTGGCGATCAGCTCGTCGAGTTGGGCCTTCTCGTCCAGGGCCGCGATGCGCCGGGCCTCGGCACGGATCCCGGAGCGCACCTGCTCGGCCTCGACCGGCAGGTCCAGGCTGTTGGCGCGCTTGAGGCCGGCGGCGGTGAGTTCGAACAGGTCGGTGGCCGGGCCGTCCCCTCCCAGCAGGGCCTGCACCGCCAGCGCCCGGCGCAGGTGCAGGTGGGCGTCGTGCTCCCAGGTGAACCCGATACCGCCGTGGACCTGGATGTTGAGTTCGGCGTTGCGCACGTAGGCCGGGAAGGCCAGCGCGGCGGCGGCGGCGGCGATCAGTCCGAACTGCTGCTCGTCCTCGCCGGCGGCGCGGGCGGCGTCCCATACACAGGCCACCGCCGACTCGGAGGCGACGAGCATGTCGGCGCAGTGGTGTTTGACGGCCTGGAAGGTCGCGATGGTGCGGCCGAACTGCTCACGGACCTTGGCGTATGCCACGGCGGCGTCCACGCAGTCCGACGCACCCCCGGCGGCTTCGGCCGCGAACAGGGTGCGAGCCCGGGCCAGCGCGCCGGCGCGCGCTCCGGCAAGCACCTCCACGACGGCGTCGCTGAGCACCACGGTTCCCGACCGGCGGCCGCGGTCGAGGTTCTCGGGCACCTGCACCGAAACCCCGTCGGCCCCGCGCTGCACCAGAACCATGTCGTCGCCGGCTGCGATCAGCAGCAGGTCGGCCAGCCCCGCCCCGAGCGCCACCCCCGCTTCGCCCGACGCCCGTCCTCCCGACGTCGCGACCTCGCCTCCGAATCCGATTGCGCCGGTGAGGGATCCGTCGACCAGGCGGGGCAGCCACCGGTTCTTCTGTTCTTCGGTACCGAGGGCGGCCAGCACTGCGGAGACCGCGACGGTCGGCACGAAGGGCCCGGGCGCAGCGGCCCGGCCCAGCTCGTCGATGACGACCACGAGTTCGGGCAGTCCGAAACCCGACCCGCCGTAGGTCTCGTCGATGTGCAGCCCCAGCCAGCCCAGTTCGGCCAGTTCACCCCAGAACGGCGGCCTGGTCTCCTCGTCGGCGTCGAGCAGCTCGCGGGCCGCCCAGCGCGCCTTCTGCGCCGTCAGGAACGATCGCGCGACCTCGCCGAGTTCGCGGTGGTCGTCGGTGAGAGCGATGGGCATCGTTGCCTCCTCCGGACCTGCATGGTCCCCGCTCCCGACGTTACCGCCCCGCCGGGGTGGCGGGATCGCAGCCCTATTCCAGGGCGTTGATCAGTTCGCCGACGTTGTGGTGGGCCTCCAGCGGGTGGCGCAGCCGCCCCTTCCGGTTGACCGTGTAGAGGTTGCGCCGGCCTTCCTTGGTCTTGTTCAGGTAGCCGCCGACGGTCAGGTCGGCCAGGATCACCTGCACGGCACGCTCGGTGATGCCGATCCTCAGACCGAGTTCGCGCGCGGTCAGGGCTTCCCCACGCGACAGACACAGCAGCACGTGGGCGTGGTTGGTCAGGAAAGTCCAGCCACGTCCGTCCTCCATGGATAAGTTTGTACTGCGCGAATTCACGTACGGCAAGTCACGAACTGCAAAAGTCCCGAATCACAACCGGGCGAACTCTGCCTTGCCGCGTTCGAATTCTGCGAGCATCGCGGCGGTGAGGGTCGGCCTGATCTCTCCGATCGCCGTCAGGTAGTCCTCGGTGGTTGCCGGCCGGCCGCGGCCGTCGCGCATCTCCCGTTCGAAGGCCGACTGCGCGCCCTTGCGGGCGGCGAACTCGATGTCGGCGGGGGTGAACAGTTCCGAGGCGGTGACCAGACGGTCGACGTCGACGTTGCCGTTGGTCGCGCCGAGGTAGCGCCGCCACACCGCGTGGCGGGCCGGCTGGTCGGGCGGCCCGACCGGGATGACGTAGTCGAAGCGGCCGGGACGCAGGAACGCCGAATCCAGCGAGTGCACCGCGTTGGTGGCACACACCAGCAACCGGCTGTCGTGCTGGCGGAACGCCGGGATCAGTTTGAGCAGCTCGTTGGTGACCCCGAGTTCGGCGGTGGAGGCACCCGACCGGGCGGTGGCGATCTCCTCCACCTCGTCGATGAACAACACCAGCTCGTCGAGTTCGGCGAGATCGGCGAACGCCTCCCGCAGCGACGCCGCCAGCCCGCCGGTGCCGGTGGCCGCCAGCCGGGACGGGAACAGTTCGACGAAGGGCCAGCCCAGCCGCGACGAAATCGCCTTGGCGAAGCTGGTTTTCCCGGTTCCGGGCGGGCCGAAAAGGATGACGGCCTTGGGCGGGCTGACGCCGTAGCGGTCTGCGACGTCGGGATGGGCCAGCGGGTCGACGATGCGCCGCTCGATGATCTGCTTCTCGTACTCCATACCGGCCATGTCGTTCCACAGTCCGGGGGGCAGCACCAGCCAACCCAGTTCCTCGAGCAGATTGGCCTGATCCGGTCCGAGATGCTCGAGCAGCTCGAAGTAGGCCAGCCGGTCGCGACGGGCGTATCCCGAGTTCTCCAGCGCCGCAACACCGGTGGCGCCGTCGGGCAGCACCGCGCAGATCCGCCGCACCCCCGCTGAGCGCAACCGCCGCTCCAGTTCGCCCAGCAATGCCGAGCCGACCCCCCGGTTACGCCACCGCGATCCGATGGCCAGCAGCAGAATCCACGCCCGCTCGCCCTGGGTCTGGGCCACCGCCATGCCGACCATCTCGTCGCCCACCTCGGCCACCACCGCCGGTTCGCCGGCCCGCGCGGCGGCCATCACCTCGGCGACGCTGAAGACCGGTTCCTCCGATCCGGGACCGCGGGTCTGGTCCCAGATGCCGATCGCCTTGTCGAGGTCCTCCTCGTGGTAGTCGCGCAGGCGCCACACCGGCATCGCACTCACCTCCTCGGTGCTCCCCCGAAACATATGTCAGAGCCGTTGAGCCTGCCGGGATCACCGGTGCGCGCATCCCCCATCCGGTGGAGATCGGCAGGGGAGGCGTCGCCGGGGTGCATCGGGTGCAAGGATCGCTGGTTATGGAAACCATCGAGGAGGTCCGCGGCTACGTCACCTACGTCCGGACCGACCCCGACCTGCCGCCGGTGGCGATCATCGACCGCTCGCCCATCAGCACCAGGCACAAGCTGGTCTTCGGCGCCATCGCGGTGCTCGGCGCGATCGCCTGGGCGGTCATCGCCTTCCTGCGCGGGGAGACCGTCAACGCCGTCTGGTTCGTCATCGCCGCGATCTGCACCTACGTCATCGGGTTCCGGTTCTATGCCCGGCTGATCGAGATGAAGATCGTCCGCCCGCGCGACGACCACGCCACCCCGGCGGAGGTCTACGAGAACGCCACCGACTACATGCCCACCGACCGGCGGGTGCTGTTCGGCCACCACTTCGCCGCGATCGCCGGGGCCGGTCCGCTGGTGGGTCCGGTGCTGGCCGCGCAGATGGGCTATCTGCCCGGCACCATCTGGATCATCATCGGCGCGGTGCTGGCCGGGTGTGTGCAGGACTACCTGGTGCTGGCGATCTCGACGCGGCGCCGGGGCCGCTCGCTGGGCCAGATGGCCCGCGACGAACTCGGCGCGGTGGGCGGCACCGCCGCGATCGTCGGGGTGCTGGTGATCATGGTGATCCTGCTGGCCGTGCTGGGGCTGGTGGTGGTCAACGCGCTCGCCGAAAGCCCTTGGGGGGTCTTCTCGATCGCGATGACGATCCCGATCGCCGTTTTCATGGGTCTGTACCTTCGCTTCATCCGCCCGGGGCGGGTCTCGGAGGTCTCGCTGATCGGGGTGGTGCTGCTCCTGGCGGCGGTGGCCGGCGGCGGCTGGATCGACCACACCGGCTGGGGTGTGGAGTTGTTCACCCTGTCCAAGGTCACCCTGTCGTGGTGCCTGATCATCTACGGGCTGGCCGCGTCGGTGCTGCCGGTCTGGCTGCTGCTGGCCCCGCGCGACTACCTGTCGACGTTCATGAAGATCGGCACCATCGCACTGCTGGCGGTCGGCATTCTGCTGGCCCGGCCGGTGATGCAGGCCCCGGCCGTCTCGCAGTTCGCCACCTCCGGCGCCGGCCCGGTGTTCGCCGGTTCGCTCTTCCCGTTCCTGTTCATCACGATCGCGTGCGGGGCACTGTCCGGCTTCCATTCCCTGATCGCCTCGGGCACCACCCCGAAGCTGCTGGAGAAGGAAGGCCAGATGCGGCTGATCGGCTACGGCGGGATGATGACCGAGTCCTTCGTGGCGGTCATGGCGCTGATCACCGCGTCGATTCTCAATCAGCACCTGTACTTCGCCATCAACGCACCGGCCGCGGCCACCGGAGCCACCGCCGAGACCGCAGCCGCCTATGTCAACAAGCTCGGACTTTCCGGCGCGCCGATCACCCCCGCCGAAATCACCGACGCCGCAACGAGTGTCGGCGAACAGTCGATCGTCTCGCGCACCGGCGGTGCACCCACCCTGGCGTTCGGCATGGCACAGGTTCTCAGCTCGGTGTTCGGCGGCAGCGGGCTGAAGGCCTTCTGGTACCACTTCGCGATCATGTTCGAGGCGCTGTTCATCCTCACCACCCTCGACGCCGGCACCCGGGTGGCCCGGTTCATGCTCTCCGACGGGCTGAGCAACCTCGGCGGCCCGCTGCGCCGGCTGCACGACCCCAGCTGGCGGCTCGGGGCCTGGGTGTGCAGCGTGGCCGTGGTGGCCGCGTGGGGCTCGATCCTGCTGATGGGCGTCACCGACCCGCTCGGCGGCATCAACACGCTCTTCCCGCTGTTCGGCATCGCCAATCAGCTGCTGGCCGCCATCGCCCTGACCGTGGTCACCGTGGTGGTGATCAAGATGGGACTGCTGAAGTGGGCCTGGATCCCGGGTATTCCGCTGCTGTGGGATCTGACCGTCACGCTGACGGCGTCGTGGCAGAAGATCTTCTCCGGGGATCCCAAGCTCGGGTACTGGACGCAGCATTTCCAGTATCGGGACGCCCTGGCGGCCGGCAAGACCTCGTTCGGCGCCGCCAAGAACCCCGCCCAGTTGAACGACGTCATCCGCAACACGTTCATCCAGGGCACCCTGTCGATCGTGTTCGCGGTGGTGGTGCTGACCGTCGTCGCAGCCGCCGTCGTGATGGCACTTCGTTCCATCCGCGGCGGCGGACGGCCGCTGGCGGTGGAGACTCCGGTGCCGTCGCGGATCTTCGGTCCGGCAAGGCTTTTCGCGACACCTCTGGAGAAGGAGGTGCAGAAGCAATGGGACGCCTTGGAGATCTCGGGTCCGGTCTCGTCCGCCGGATCGGCTGGTACGTCGGGACGTTGATGGGCGACAACCACTACCGGCGTTATCTCGAGCACCGCCGTCGCACCCATCCGGGTCAGCCGGTGCTGTCCGAGGCCGCCTACTGGCGGGTCCGACACGAGCAGGCCGGGCGAAGTCCGGGCGCGCGGTGCTGCTGACGCTCAGGGCCGGCGAAACCCTGCCGCCGCCAGAGCCTGCTGCCCGGCCGCGCCGGAGACGAACTCGATGAACTTCCGTGCCGCGCCGGGGTTGCGCGCGCCCTTGACCATCGCGATGCGGTAGCGGTTGACCGGGGACTCCGGGACGGCCACCTCGGACACCTTCTCCCCCGCCGCCCGGGCGTCGGTCGAGTACACCACCCCGGCGTCGGCCTGGCCGCTGATCACCTTGGTGAGCACATCGGTCACCTGGGACTCCTCGCTGACCGGATCGAGGTTGACCCCGGTGGCGCGCTCGAGCATGACGGTGGCCGCACCGCAGGGCACCTGCGGCGCGCACAAGACGACCGCGAGGCCGGGGCGGTCCAGGTCCCGGAACGAACCGACCCGACGCGGGTTGCCCGGCGCCACCACGATCGTCAGCGTGTTGGCGGCGAAGTCGACCGGGGAGCCTTCGGTCAGGCCGGCCAGCGCCGCCTTGTCCATCGTCGCCGCGTCTGCGGTGGCCAGCACGTCGGCGGGCGCGCCCTGGGTGAGTTGGGAGAGCAGGTCGGCCGAACCGGCGAAGGTGGACTCCACGGCCGAACCGGGGTTGTCGGCCTCGAACCGCCCGGAGATCTCGGTGAAAGCCTTCCGCAGTGAAGCCGCACCGAACACCGCGACCGTTCCGTCGCCGCCCGCGGCGTCGGGCGGCGCCATCGCGCACCCGTTCAGCACCAGCAGCACGGCGACGGCCGCGGCCCTGGTCGGAGCTCGCACGCCGCAACCCTAAGACGTGGACGAAAGGCCCGGCCCCTTATCCAGGGACCGGGCCTCTCCGGGCCGGGTCAGTGGTGACGCCCACCGGCGTCCCACGTCCTTTTCCCGCCCGCGGAAGCCGCCAAACATGCCGGAGACGACCTTTTCGACGTGACCCTTCGACGATGACCATTTCGGAGATGACCATTTCGGAGATGACCTTCTCGGAGATGACCTTTTCGGAGATGACCTTTTCGGAGATGACCTAGTGCGCCGAGACCTGCTCGTCGGAGTAGACGTGACCGGTCGCCTGGAAGATGACCCGCCGGGCGATCTCCACGGCGTGATCGGCGAACCGCTCGTAGTAACGGCTCAGCAGGGTCACATCCACCGCCGCGGCCGTACCGTAGCGCCAGTCCCGGTGCATCATGACCGTGAACAGATGCCGGTGCAGGTCGTCCATCGCATCATCGGCCTCCCGGATGTAGCGGGCCCGGCCGAGGTCACTGGACACGATGACCTGGCGGGCATTGGCTTCCAAGTCCGCGGCGATGGCGCCCATTTCGGCGAAATAGCCACTCACCGCATCCGGAAGCGCCCGCTGGGGATGTCGCCGTCGGGCGATCTCGGCGACGTGCAGGGCCAGGACCCCCATCCGTTCGATGTCGGCAACGATCTGGATGGAGGAGACGATCGAGCGCAGATCCCGCGCCATGGGCGCCTGCTGGGTCAGCAGCCGGAATCCGGTCTCCTCGACCTCGGTGCCCGCGGTCCGGATGTGCTCCTGGTCGCCGATCACCTTCTCGGCCAGCGCCAGATCCGCGTTCAGCAGAGCCTGGGTCGCACGTTCCATCGCGATCCCGGCCAGCCGGCACATCTGGGCCAGCTGGTCGGTGAGAACGGCGAGTTGCGCGCCACAGGAGGACCGCATAGCCCAAGGGTATGGACCGCGGGTACACCGACCGACCCACCACGATTGAATTCCTGGTGAATGTCGCCCCAACTCGCAGGGGTGCCCGCGCATCGCCCCCGGCGCAGGTGTTCAATTCGCCCCAGCCCGTGGTGCCCGCGGGTGGTGACACGTTCGCCGGAGAGGTGATTCTGCTTGTGAACCGCTTGGCCAGGACGATGACCGCGGCGGTATCGGCCGTCGCGCTGAGCGGATCCGCCGCCTGTGCCGGCACCGAACGCATCGCGGCGGAATGCACCGGAAAGAAATCACTCACCGCGAGCGGGTCCTCGGCGCAGGCAGAGGCGATCAACCACTTCGCGGCCGTCTATGCCGGTCTCTGCCGCGGTCGGGGAGTCGACTACACATCCGCCGGTTCGGCGGTGGGCCGTGCCGATTTCATCGCCGGGCGCACCGATTTCGGGGGCAGCGACACTCCGCTGGGAGCCACGGCCGGTGAGCAGCAGATGGCCCGGTCGCGGTGCGGCGGCCACCCGGCATGGAATCTCCCACTGGTGTTCGGTGCGATCGCGATCATCTACAACGTCTCCGGCGCCGGCTCTCTGGCCCTCGACGCCGCGACGGCCGCCAAGATCTTCAACGGCACGATCAATAGCTGGGATGCTCCGGAGATCGCGGCCCTCAACCCCGGTCTCCGCCTGCCGGGGAGCCCGATCGTCGTGATCGCGCGGACCGACGAGTCGGGGACCACCGACAATTTCCAGAGATACCTCCAGGCCGCTGCCGGTGCGGCATGGGGCACCGGGGCGGGCGAGACCTTCCGCGGCGTCGCGGGGAAGAAGGCCAAGGGCAACGAAGGTATGTGGGCGACGCTTCGCAGCGTTCCCGGATCGATCACCTACGTCGCATGGCCGTTCGCCAAGCGGAACGATCTCACGAGCGCGCGTCTGGTGACCTCTGCCGGATCCGAGCCCGTCGCGCTTTCGGTGGACTCTGTCAGCAGGTCGATCGCCGGCATCCGGATCCAGAGCCCCGGCAACGATGTGCTGCTGGACACCTCCGCGTTGTACGAGCCGACCCAACCGGGCGCCTATCCGATCGTCATGACCAGCTACGAGATCGTCTGCTCGGTCTACCCGGATTCGGAAACGGCGTCTGCGGTGCGCGGATTCCTCACCGCAGCCCTCGAAGCCGGCCAGATCGGGCTGACCGACGAAGGCTATGTGCCGGTTCCGGATTCGGTCCGGACCCGATTGAGCGCCGCGATCGCCGCCATCGCCTGAACCCGGACGCGATGCACCCGGGCCACCCGTCCGGGTCCTCAGTCCGAGTGGGACAGGGCGCGGCCCACGATCAGCGGATCGGGCAGCCCGACCGCTTCTTGGTCCTTGTCGGCATAGTCGAACTTGTTCAGCACGTGGCGCATCGCGTTGACCCGGGCACGCTTCTTGTCATTGCTCTTGATCACCGTCCACGGCGCGACCTCGGTGTCGGTCCAGTTGAACATGTCCTCCTTGGCCGCGGTGTAGTCGTCCCACTTGTCCAGCGACGCCAGATCGGTGGGCGAGAGTTTCCACTGCCGCACCGGATCGACGTGCCGGATGGTGAATCGGGTGCGTTGCTCCGACGCCGAGACCGAGAACCACAGCTTGATCAGGCTGATCCCGTCATTGACCAGCATCTGCTCGAACAGCGGAACCTGACGGACGAATTCGGCGTGCTGCTTGGGGGTGCAGTAGCCCATGACCCGCTCCACCCCGGCGCGGTTGTACCAGGACCGGTCGAACAGCACGATCTCCCCGGCCGACGGCAGGTGGTTGACGTAGCGCTGGAAGTACCACTGGGTGCTTTCCTTCTCGGTCGGCTTCTCCAGCGCCACCACCCGGGCGCCGCGCGGATTGAGGTGCTCCATGAACCTCTTGATGGTGCCGCCCTTGCCAGCGGCGTCGCGGCCCTCGAACACCACCACGTGCCGCAGGCCGTTCGCCTTGGTCCAGTTCTGGAACTTGAGCAGTTCGACCTGCAGGATGTGCTTCTGCTCCTCGTAGTCCGGGCGCTCCATACGGTGGTCGTAGGGGTCGTTCTCGCGCCAGGTATCCACGGCGACGCCGGCCGGATCCAGCAGGATCGGGTCGTCGTCCTCGTCGTCGACGACGGTGTAGCCGTCCAGATGTATCTGCACGCGCGCACCATAGCGCAGGTGATCGACGGTGGGGTTATCAAAAGGTGAACGGAGGAATTCCCGACGAGCACGGGGTGCACCACCGCGCGCCGCCCCGGGGTTACCGTTCAGGGGACGAAGGAGAGGCGCGGGATGGACCTGGCGTGGTCGGCGGCGGATCTTGAGTTTCGCGACGAGGTGCGGGCGTTCCTCGACGACCGGCTCACCCCCGAACTGCGCCGGGCCGGCCGGCTGATGACCAGCGTCTACGCCGACCACCGGGCGAGCATGGCCTGGCAGGCGATCCTGCACGAACGCGGTTGGGCCGCCCCGGCCTGGCCGGTGGAGTACGGCGGCTGCGACTGGACGCTGACCCAGCACTACATCTTCAGCCGGGAATCCACCCTCGCCGGTGCCCCCAGCCTGTCTCCGATGGGCATCAGCATGGTCGCCCACGCGATCATCGCCTTCGGTACCGCCGAGCAGAAGGACTTCTTCCTGCCCCGGATCCTGACCGGCGAGGTGTTCTTCTGCCAGGGCTATTCCGAACCCGAGTCCGGATCCGACCTGGCGTCGCTGTCGATGGCCGCACTAGACGACGGCGACGACCTGGTGTGCACCGGCAGCAAGATCTGGACCACCCATGCCGCCGAGGCGAATTGGATCTTCGCCCTGGTGCGCACCACCCGCGCACAACGCAAACAGCAGGGCATCACCTTCCTGCTCATCGACATGACCACCCCGGGCATCGAGGTCCGCCCCCTGGTGATGACCTCCGGCGAGGAGATCCAGACCCAGATCTTCTTCGACTCGGTCCGGGTGCCCAAGTCCAACGTCGTCGGCAGGATCGACGACGGCTGGACGGTGGCCAAGTACCTGCTGGAATTCGAACGCGGCGGGGGTGCGGCGGCACCGGCGCTGCAGGTGATGGCCGAGTCGATCGGCGCCGAGGCCGCCCGCCCCGGTGCCGACGGTGTCGCCCTGCTCGACGATCCGGCTTTCGCCGCCAAACTCGCCGACGTCCGGATCCGCACCGAGGTGCTGGAGATCCTGGAGTACCGGGTGCTGGCCGTGGTGGCCGAGGGCGGCAACCCCGGCGCCGCCTCGTCGATGCTGAAGATCCTGGCGACGGAGTTGAGCCAGGCCATCACCGAACTGGCGATGGAGGCCGCCGGGCCGCGCGGCCGGGTCTATCAGCCGCATGCCGGCCGGCCCGGCGGTCCGGTGGCCGACTATCAGCCGCCACCGGACGGCTATATCAGCGGCGAGCCATGGCAGGCGGTGGCCGCGCTGCGTTACTTCAACGACCGGGCCGGTTCGATCTACGCCGGCAGCAACGAGATTCAGCGCAACATCCTGGCCAAGGCGACCCTGGGGCTCTGAAGGAGATGGACTTCAACCTGACCCCGGAACAGGACATGCTGCGCGAGGGCCTGAGCAGGTTCCTGGTCGCGCGCTACGACCTGGGGCGTAGCCGGGCCGCGGCCAAGACCGGCGCGGGCTGGCAACCGGAGATCTGGCGCAGTTTCGCCGGGGAACTGGGCATCCTGGGCGCCACCTTGCCGGCATCGGCGGGCGGCACCGGGGGCGGTCCGGTCGAGGCGATGGTGATCGCCGAGGAACTCGGGCGCGCGCTGGTGATCGAGCCGTTCATCGACACCGTGGTGGTGGCCGGCGGTCTGCTTCAGCGGGCCTGCAAAGCGGAGGCGACGGCGGTGCTGGAAAGCATCACAGACGGCACGGCCGTGGTCGCCCTGGCGGCCGACGAGGGCTCGGATGACTGGGAATCGGTGTCGACCATCGCAGTCCGAGACGGCGACGACTGGGTGCTGACCGGATCCAAGGCCGTGGTGATGTCGGCACCGATCGCCACGCACCTGCTGATCACCGCTCGCACCGCGGCCGGGCCGCAGGGGATTTCGCTGTTCCTCGCCGACTTCGACCCGGCCGCGCCGCCCGCCGGGGTGACCGCCCACCCCTACCGCACCGTCGACGACCGTCGCGCCGCGGACATCGTCCTCGACGGCGTGCGACTGCCCGCCGCGGCGCTGGTTCAGTCCGACGGGTGGCCGTCGCTTTCCCGGGCCCGCGACGACGGGGCGGCCGCGGTGTGCGCCGAGGCGGTCGGCGCCATGCGCAGGGTGCTGGCCGACACCGTGGACTACTGCAAGCAGCGTCAGCAGTTCGGCGTCCCGATCGGCAGTTTCCAGGTGCTCCAGCACCGGATGGTGGACATGCACATCGAACTCGAGCAGGCGGTGGCGGCGACTTATCTGGCGGTGTTGCACCTGGAATCCGAGCCGCGGGTCAGAGCCCGCGCGGTGTCGGCGGCCAAGGCGACGGTGGGCCGGGCGGCCCGTTTCGTCGGCCAGAACGCGGTGCAGTTGCACGGCGGCATGGGCATGACCGAGGAACTGGCGATCGGCCACTATTTCAAGCGGCTCACCGCCCTGCAGTACGAATTCGGCTCCACCGACCACCACCGGTCGCGGTACGCCCGGCTGACCCGTTAGGGCTCAGGGTGCGGCGATCTGCTGCGCGACGGTGCGCAGCGGATCCAGGTTGGCGCCCGACCGGATCGCGAACGGGTAGGCGAGGGCCAGCACCACCGCCAGCGACAGCGCGGGGATGATGCACCAGACATAGATCAGCGTCGGGCGGGCATAGATCACCGTCGTCACCCCCATCACGATCGATGCCAGTGCCCCGACAACGACGACAAGCACACCCAGCGGGACGGGCAGGGCACGGTTCGCCACCGCCTCGACCCCCGCCGAGGCGGTGCTGACCGCCGTGGCGGCCGACACCAGACTGGCCGTCTGCCACCGTCCCGCCGCGGGTCCGTTGGCGTAGGCGTGCAGGGCGTTCTCGAACGTGTCCAGCGGCACCGCCGACGGGAGATCGGTGGCGCCTCCCCTACGCAGCACCCCGACATCCTCGTTGGCCGCCGTCGCGGCGTAGGTCCTGAGCAGATCCATCAGCGCGGCAGCCTGCGGCCGGTCGCCGATGTTGTTGAGCTCCCAGGCCATCTGGTGGATCGCGGCCGCCTTCTGCTCGACGGCGACCTGTCCCGCCGTCACCGCCCCCCAGGTGACGTTGATGGCGAAGCCGACGAAGAAGGCGAAGGTCGCCGCCACGCCGGTGAGGAGGTTCTTGGCCTGTTCGGAGGCGTCTTCACGCTCCTGTTCGTCAAGCCGCCGGCGAACGAGAGCGCGGGCGCCCAGGCTCACGGCGGCGAAGAACACGAACAGCACCGCGAACATCGCCCACGGCGGCATCGAGACTATGAACACCCTCACGCTGGGAAAAATATCAGCGATGGCCCAACGGAACCCGGGGATCACCGTCCGGCGTTGAATGGTCGTCGACGCACAACGAAGGAGTCCTGATGCTGAACAGAATCACCGATGCGCTGGGCCAGGTCGCCGAGGCCGGCGGCAGCATCGTCGGGATCCGCCACGGGACCGAGGAACCGTCGTTCACGGTGGAACGCCGGGTCGGTGACGTGGAGATCCGCCGGTACGGGTCACGGATCGCCGCGGAGACCACGATCGACGCGAACGAGGAAGCCGCGCGCAACGAGGGTTTCCGCCGGCTGGCGCGCTACATCTTCGGCGGCAACCAGGCCAGAACCAAGATCGCGATGACCGCACCGGTGGCCCAGCAGCAGGGCCAGAAGATCGCCATGACCGCGCCGGTCTCGGCCCAGCGCGGCGGTTCCGGGCAGTGGGTGATCCGCTTCTTCATGCCGTCGAAACAGACGCTGGACACCCTGCCCACCCCCAACGACGAGCGGGTGCGCCTGGTGGCGGTGCCCGGCGAACGGGTGGCGGTGCTGCGGTTCTCCGGTATCGCCAGCCCGGAGGCGGTGGCCACCCGCACCGCGGAACTGCTGAAGACGTTGCAGGACAGCGCTGTTGAACCTGCGGGCGAGCCGGTCACGTGGTTCTACGACCCGCCCTGGACGATCCCCTTCCGCCGCCGCAACGAGGTGGCGGTCAGCCTGGGCGCCGCCTAGGAACCCGGCGCGGTATCGGCTGAAACCGGAGCGGGGGCGGAATCGCCGGATGCGCTCGCGGAATCGGACGCCGGTGCGGCCGCGGAGTGTGCCGGCGCGGCGAGGGCTGAAGACGATGACGACGTGCCCGAACCATTGGGAATCGACGTCGCCGATGCCGAGGATGCGGCAGGCGTCGCGGCCGGCGTTGCGTTGGACGCCGGTGGCGTCGCAGCCGGCGTCACCGCGTCCGGAGCCGCGGCGGTCACCGGAGCCTCGGGGGCAGCCGGCGCGCCCGCGTCCGGCCGGGGCCCCGCGGGCCCCTGACTGTCAGGCACGCTCTCGGGCAGCTTGGAGTTGTCGACCGGGCGGTTGGCGATGATCAGCAGCGCGTCGCTGGCCGAGACCTCCTTGCCCTTGATCGCGTTCCACACGTCCTTGAGGTATCCCAGTGTCGGATGCTCCGAGGGGGCGGACTGGGTGGTCCCCGGCGGGAGGCTGTCCGGTCCGGGCAGGTGCGAGACCCCGTCCGGCGGAGTGATCGACGCCGTGGCCGGCTCGGCCGACGTTGGGCCGGCGGGCTGGGCGACCACGGCGGCGCCGGCGGGCTGGGCGACCGCGGCGGCGTCAGCGGCCGGCTGGGCGACCGCGGCGGCGTCAGCGGCCGGCTGGGCGACCACAGCGGCGTCAGCGGCCGGCTGGGCGACCACAGCGGCCGGGTCGACAGGGGCGGCCGGATCTGCCAGAGCCGCGGGCGCCCCCAGGGCGGCCGCCGATACGCCCAGCGCGCCGACGGCGAGCCCTACGC
>NZ_JBJTJF010000119.1:0-9873 GCF_046095365.1 Mycobacterium sp. | reverse complement strand
GGCGCACGACGGCCTGGCCGAGTCCCGGTTCGGGATCGGGCGCCTGCCGCCACTCCAGGTGGCCGGGTTGGGTGAAGACGAGGTGTCTCATGACCTCACGCTAGAACGAGCAGTGCCGCGACGACGGCCTCGATCGCCAGGCCGGCGATGTTCTCCTTCGAACGGGACCTGTCGACCACCAGTGAGACGATGCGGGCGAGGCACGCCCCACCCCACGCCGCACCGAGCACCAGCGCCGCCTCCCGGGTTCCGATCAGCAGCACGGCCAGCCCGGCCCCGATGAACAGTCCTCCATAGGTCGCCCGGAACTCCGAGACACCGAGCGGGCCCGGGAGGTGCAGCCCGATGACGGCGCTGACTCTCCTGGGCCAGATGAGACCCAGGCAGCCGGCGAGGATCGAGATCGCCGCTCCGATGTGTGCGGCGACGCTCACGGCGCCCTCAACGCCAGCAGCGGAATGCCCAGGGCGGTGACGAAGATCAGGTTGAACACCGCGTGCGTCGGAAACCCCAGCACCAGCGACATCCCGGTGTCAAGGACGAACCACACCGCCACCGATCGAATGAGAATCGTCGGCGCCCAGGGCGATCCGTCGCGCAGCGGGCCCCGCACGATCTGGATCATCGTCACCGCCCAGCCGGCCAGCACAGCCCCCAGCACCATGAACGGGAGCTTGAGGTAGTCACGCGCCGCGGCACTGTCGATCGACTCCGGCGGACCGAACCCCAGCACGGAGAACAATTGTCCTGCAACAGAACCGGCGAACACCAGCACCAGCGCGTAAGCCAGCAGCGCGGCGAGGACGACCTGCAGCCACGTGATCCAGGCGCTCCGTGACATCGTCACCTCTGGAGGCCGGCCGGGGAGGCTGTCCGCCCCAGCATGACCTGACCGGCGATCAGCAGGCTGGCGAAGGCGAAGATCAGCGCAGAGGCGGTCCAGGCCAGCGCCTGTCCGGTCTGGCCGTAGAGGTCGGGGATGAAACCGATCGCCAGCCCGTCAAAAGACATGGCGCCCGCGGCCGCCCAGGAGAAGACCTGACGCCGTTCGAGGCCACGCGTCCGTGCGATCCACTGCAGGAAGAGCACCGTCGGAGGGGCGGCCGCCGCGCACAGTGCGTACACCGCAACGCGCCAGTGGGCCTGCAGGAAGAGCGACTCCGGGAGCAGCCTGATCAACAGGGCGAACCCGAATGCCACCAGTGCCCCGACCACCAGACCCGTCCCCGCGGGTGCCGAACCACGATCGACCATGTCTCCTCCGCACATTGTAGCGACTACTACAATTAGTGTAGCCCCCGCTACCACTACGATCAAGCAGTGGGCTACAAGCACTCCCGGGAGGACCTGCTGGCCGCGGCCACCCGGCTGGCCGCCACATCGGGCATCGGCTCGCTGACCTTCGGATCGGTGGGCGCGAGCCTGGGCATCAGCGACCGCACCGTCGTCTACTACTTCCCGACCAAGGACGACATGATCGCCGCGGTGATCGGCGCCCTCGGCGAGCAGATGGAAGCCACTCTCGCCGCCGCCTTCGGCGACACCGCACTCCCGGCCGAGGAACTGCGGCGCCGGGCCTGGCCGGTGCTGGCCTCACCCTCGGCGGACCCGGTCTTCGCGGTCTACTTCGAGATCATCGGGCTGGCCAGCGCCCGGCGCGAACCGTATGCCTCTCTTGCGCCGGTGATCATCGACCGTTGGGTGGACTGGATCGAGCCGCGGATCGCCGCACCCACCCCCGCCGGGCGCCGGCAGGAGGCGCTGGCCTCGATCGCGATCCTCGACGGCCTGCTGCTGCTGCGCCGGGTGTCGGGCGCGCGGACGGCGAACGCCGCCGCCCGCGCGATCGGGATCGGCTGAAAGCTCCGGTCAGGCGGCTAAGAGCCCGGCCGCGGGAACTGCGCGGCCAGGAACCGGTCCCACATGCCGTCGCTCATCAGCCCGTTGGCGCCGATGAGCAGATGCGCCGAGGGCGTCACCCGCATCCGGATCGGCGGGTGTTTGGCGGTGATGGCCTTCTCCACCGCTCTGGCGACACTGTCGGCGTCGCCGCCGAGTCTGGCCAGCGGGCCCTTGGCGTAGGCGTCCTCGGTCGCCGCGCCGACAGCGGCGTTGAACTCCGCGTACGGGCCGTCGTCGGAGCCCATTGCGGTCTGGGCCGTGGCGGCGAACTCGGTTCGGATCAGGCCCGGCTGGACGATCACGACGTCAACACCAAAACCCTTGACCTCGAAGCGCAGCGCGTCGCTGATCGCCTCGACGGCGTACTTCGAGGCGTGGTAGGCGCCGCCGCCCGGGAAGGTGAAGTTCGCCCCCATCGAACTGATGTTGACGATGCGGCCCCAGTGCTGGGCACGCATCCCGGGCAGCACCAGCTGGCACATCCGCACCAGCCCAAAGACATTGGTCTCGAACTGCCGGCGCAGATCGTCCATCGACAGGGTCTCCAGCGCGCCGGACTGCGAGTAGCCGGCGTTATTGATCAGTACGCCGACCGCACCCCGCTCGTCGACGACGCGCCCGACCGCGGCGGTCATGGAGTCCTCGTCGGTCACGTCAAGGGCCAGGGTGTGCGCGCCGGCCGCCCGCAGGTCGGCCAGGGAGTCGACGCGGCGCGCGGTGGCGTAGACGGTGTGGCCGGCCTTGGCCAGCCGCAGCGCGGTGGCACGCCCGATGCCGGAGGAGCAGCCGGTGATGAGCACGGCCTTGGACACGTCAGTCATTCCGACACGGTAGACAGTCATTGCAAAAAGTGTCAATGATGTTCATCCTTGGCACGTGACCCTGGGGATGACGACGGGCGACGCGATCGCCGCCGCGGCCCTTGCCGAGTTCAGCGCCTTCGGCTACCGGCGGGCCTCCATCGAGAGCATCGCCCGGCGGGCGCAGGTGTCGCGGGCGACGGTGTACGCGCACTGCAGCGGCAAGGAGGAGTTGTTCCGCGATCTGGTGTCCCGCCTGCACGAGGAGCACCTGGCGGCGATGCGCGAGGTCGCCGACGCACCGGACCTCGACATCGAAAGCCGCGTCACCCGGCTGCTGCAGGCACGCTTCCTTCGTTTCGTGGAGCTGACGTCGAGCTCGCCGCACGCCGCCGAGCTCTACGACCGCCACGGTGCGCTGTGCGGCGACATCGCCCAGTCCGCCCACCGCCGGGCGGAGAAGATCACCATAGCCGTGCTGCGACACGCCGCCGCCGCCGGGGAGATCGACCTGGGCGCATCCGGGCTCACGCTGGCCCAGGTGGCGGGCGTCCTCAACGACTGCGCCTTCGGCGCCAAGGGCGAGGACCCGGCCACCGCCACGCCTGCCGAGTTCACCGCGCGGCTCAGCCGCAGCGTCGCGGTGATCTTCGCCGGCGTCGGAACCGCCGCCCAACGGCGGTAGCGCCGGCCGGAGGCTACACCCGCCTCTTGCGGACCACGCCGTCGTCGAGCATCTGCTGGAAATGCTCGGTGAAGGTCTCATCGACCGGGTGGTAGGCCAGCCCCAGCTCCTGCCGGCTGCGGATGTTGTCGAACTTCAGCGGGTATCCCACGTTGTGGGCGACGAACTCGCGAGTCATGCCGGCCAGGGGGGCGAAGGCCTTCACCACCGGCTTGTGTGCCGTCCTGCGCGGGAACGGGTAGAGCCTGCCGAACCCCTCGCGCAGGATCTTGCCGATGTCGAGCAGGGTCAGCGTGTCCGCGTTGACGATGTAGCGGCCGTGCGCCTCCGGTGTGAAACCCGCCCGCAGATGGGCGGCGGCGACATCGCGCACGTCCACCACGGGCAGGGTCAAGTCGGGCGCTCCGGCCAGCAGGGTTCCGTCGGTGAACTGTTTCATCGTGCTCAGGCTCGCCGAGTCGCTGGCCTTGGTCAGCGCCGGCCCGAACACCAGTCCGGGGTGAATGGTCACCATGTCCCAACGGTCCTGGGCCTTCTGGTAGCGCCAGGCCTCCTGCTCGGCCACCGTCTTCGAGTACGAATACGGTTGGTGGTCGACGCTGCTCGTGGTGTTCCAGTGCTCGTCGGTGAAGACCCCTCCGGGAACATCCTCGGAGTCGCGGTTGTCACCGTAGATGGCCACCACGCTGCTGGTCAGCACCACCCGCTTCACCGACGGTGTGCGGTTGACCGAGTCCAGCACGTTGCGGGTGCCCTCCAGCGCGGGGCGCACCAGTGCCTCCTCGGCGTCGTCGAAACCGCTGAGCAGGAAGGGCGACGCGGTGTGCATGACCAGCTCGCACCCGGCCATCGCCTCATCGAAGCTGCCGGTGTCGAGCAGGTCGGCCTTGAACAGCGTGAGCCGCCCCGGATGCTCGTCGGACAGCTTGTGCAGGTGCTCCAGACCGGTCTTCTTCTGCGGGTTACGCACCGTTCCGTGCACGGTGTAACCGGCCTCCAGGACTGACCTGACGATCCAACTGCCGATGTAGCCGCTGGCGCCGGTGACGAGGACCGGCGCTTTCGGGTCGATAACCGTTGACTTGCTGCCCATCGCGACATGGTATTACCGCGCGATAATCGACACCGTGGTGATCGACGGATCGGTGGCGGTGGTCACCGGAGCGGGCTCGGGTATCGGCAGATCCATCGCCGCGGAGTTGGCCTCGGCCGGCGCCTCGGTGGTGGCGTGCGACATCGACGCCGACTCCGCCCATGCGACCGCGGCGTTGACGGGCGGCGTCGCGGTGGCCGCCGACGCCGGGAGCACAGCCGGTGTCGCCGCCCTGCTCGACACGGCGCGCCGGGCCTTCGGGCCGGTGGACATCTACGTCGCCAACGCCGGAATCGTCGGGGAGCCCGGCCTCGGTGCCGACGAGGCCGCGTGGGACCGCATCCTCGACGTCAACCTGCGCGGCCACATCCGGGCCGCGAAAGCGGTCCTGCCGGAGTGGCTCGAGCGGGGCCGCGGACATTTCGTCTCCGTCGCGTCGGCGGCCGGTCTGCTGACCCAGGTGGGTGCGGCGCCCTACAGCGTGACCAAGCACGCCGCCGTCGGGTTCGCCGAGTGGCTGGCCGTCACCTACGGCGACAACGGGATCGGGGTGAGCTGCGTGTGCCCGATGGGTGTGGACACACCCCTGCTCCGCGGCATGTCCGGCTCACCGGACGCCCAGGCACGCATCGCCGGCGCCGCGGTGACCGGCGCCGGCGCGGTGATCGAGCCCGACGCCGTCGCGGCTCTGGTGGTCCGGGCCATCGCCGAGGGGACGTTCCTGGTGCTGCCGCACCCGGAGGTGCTGGAGATGTACCGGCAGAAGGGCTCGGACTACGACCGGTGGATCGCCGGGATGCGCCGCTATCAGCGGAGCCTGCGCTGACGCCACCGTGCCCGCGACTCGCACGCGGGTTGCACCGTTAACAGCAGTCCCATCGTTAACATCAGGTGGTGCCGGACTCGTCGGGAACCCCCAGCACCGGGCGATCGCGCCCGGTCTCGCGGCGTGACGCACTCCGCTACGCCAGCGCGGTATCGGCGCTGGCCGGGCTGGGTGCGAGCGCTGCGGCCACCGGGACCCCGACCGCCTCGGCGGCGGCCCCGATGCTCATCGACTACGCCATGCGCCAGATCCCCGCGGCCGACATCCGCGCGGCGGGCTACGCCGGGGTGATCAACTACGTCTCGCTGTCGCGTCCCGGTTCCAACTTCGGCGCCAAGCCGATCACAAAGCCCTACGCCGACTCGCTGACCGCCGCCGGACTGGTCATCGTCAGCAACTACCAGTACGGCAAGCCGGGCGGGACGGCGCCGTCGGACTTCACCCGCGGGTACGCCGGCGGCATCGCCGACGCTCGCACCGCCTGGCAGTTGCACACCGCGGCCGGCGGCGGCCAAAGTGCGCCCATCTTCTTCAGCGTCGATGACGACATCAGCCGGGACACCTGGAATACCGTTGCGCTGCAGTGGTTTCGGGGTATCAACTCGGTGCTCGGTGTGCAACGCACCGGTGTCTACGGAGGGATCGACGTGTGCCGGTGGGCCGCCGCCGACGGCGTCATCGGGAATTCCGGTACGCCCGGCCACCGGTGGGCCTGGCAGACCCGGGCCTGGTCCGGCAACGAAGTCGAGCCGACCGCCGTTCTCTACCAGCGCATCGTGAGCACCGCGTCGAATCCCGGCCCGTTGGTCGGCGGGATCGAAGTCGACGTCAACGACGTCCTGGCCGGCGACTGCGGCCAGTGGAACCTGCACCCCTGACCCCGGGGCCGGCGCGGTGCCTACTTATCCGCCCCGGACGCCCGCGCCGCCCGCCGCCGCGGAATGCGGTCGGCGATGTTGCCGAGCGAGTTCACCACTCTGTTCAGGGTGTCGACGGCGGACTCGAGGGTATCGGCCGTCGGCGTCAGCGCATCCACGGCGGGCTGCAGCCGGCTCAGGATTTCCGCGGCTTCGGTGAGTTGCTCGAGTGGTCCGTCCTTGGCCGTCAGCTTGTCGATCACGCCGTCGGCGGCGAACATCCGCTCGATGACACCATCCTCGGCGAACATCCGCTCGAGTGGGCCGTCCTCGTCAAGCAGGCGATCAACGAGACCACCGGGAGCCAGCATCCGCTCCAGCGCACTGTCCTCGATCGAGATCCGGTCCAGTAATCCGCCCGGCTCGGTGATGATGTCGAAGACTCCCCCGGGCCGCGTCAGCTTGTCCGCCGGCCCACCGCGGGCCAGGATCCGTCCCAGCGCCCGGTCGGGCTCAGTCAACTCGGCAACGCGGTTGGCGCCCACGATCGCCCCTCGCACCGGCAGTATCTCGGTGAGCGGGTCGACCGACATCTCGTCGCCGGTCGGCGCGCCCTCCTCGCCCAGGGACTGCCTCACGAACCCGATCGCCTGGCTCGCGGCGGCAAGCCCGGCGTCGGCCGCCGCGAGGCCCACCCGGACCGGGCCCGTCGCCGCACCGGCGATCAATTTGCTGATATCCACCGGATGAGTGTATGGCTCGCAGTCCTCCCCGTTGGCAACATTGACGACGGGCTTGCCGCGCTCAGGCCTGCGCCATCCGACCCCGCCTCACCAGTACCCGCACCGCAAACCGCCCTCCGGACCGAATCCGCAGGGCACCGCGGAGTTCTCGCTGGCGCCGCCGGTCGCGGGAACACTCTTCTGCAGGGAGCCCAAGCAGTTGCCGAGTCGGCCCGGCAGACAGGGGCCATCGCCTGGTCCTCCGTAGGACTCGCCTGCTCCGGACTGCGACCAGCACATCCCTGTCAGCGTGTCCTCCAGTTGGCCCTCCGCACACGCCTGCGCCGGCGGGGGTGCGAGCAGTTGGGCTGCCATCAGCACGGTGGCGGGGGCCAACGCGATCAGCCCCCGGAAACGCCCGCTCGTCGTTGCCATGCGTGTGCCGCCCATCCGGAGAAGTGACGATCAGCAGTAGCTTAGGCAAGCCGGGACGGGCGGTCACCGTCTCGATCGCCGCGGCCTCGAGCGGGCTACCCGCCGCGGGGGCCACCCTAACCATCTCCGGGGTCAGCCTGCGGGGCTCGGGCCGGCACCGTTCGGGTCGATGAACTCCACTCCGGCGCGAATCGCGGGGCGGTGGCGCAGAATCCGGTAGTGCGCCAGCCGGCCCAGACCTCGCGTGGTCAGCAGTCGTGCGCCCGGCCACGCCGCGGCCACGCGTTCGCTGGCGGCGTGGGGACTGTCCGGGTCGTCGGGATCGTGGATCAGCAGCAGCGGCGGATAGTTGGCCCGCCGACCGGTCCACGTCATGTTCGTCTCGTGCAGCTGCATCCCGATCCGGCGTTCAAGACGACGGTGCAGGCCCGCACGGATCCGGCGGCCGAAGCCGTGGCGTTGCGCGAACAGGTCGAGATAGAGCGGAAACTCCCCCATCGGCGCCAGGAAGACCAGGCGCCCTACCTGTGTGCCGTCAGCCGCCGCCAGCACCGTCGAGTTGGCGCCGAGTGAGTGCGCGACCACCGCGTGCGCGGGACCGTGGGTCTCGATCATCGCCGTGATCGCCTCGGCGCACTCGATGGCGGTGGTCCGCCCCGGCGCGAGCGCACCCCGGTCCGACTCGTTGTGACTGGGCAGGTCGAAGGCGATGACCCGGTATCCCTGCTGCACAAGCGGTTTGACGAACACCGCCAGGTGCGCGCGCTGACCGCCCCAGCCGTGCACCAGAAAGACGGTCGGCCCCTCCCCCCATTCCTCCCCGGCGACCCGGTGGCCGTCCCAGAACGCCTCTATCGGCCTTCCCGGCGGCACTCCGGGCGGCATCCGCAGGCTCGACTCGAGAACCGGAGGGGTGCACCACAACTCGACCGCCCACCGCGATCCCAACGCGGGAGCCAACCGCTCGAGCGCCCAGAACAGCCGGCGCACCCGGGCGGCGACGGGCGGCAGGACACCGGAGCCGGCTGCATCGGGCTCGGCCATCTCGGCGGGATGCCCACGTGCGACCCCTGAGCCGGATGTCCCTTCGGTCATGAGCCCGGATCGTATCCGTGTGAAACCGGGCGCGGCCCTATGCCTGGGCTGACGTTGAACTTCCGTAATCCCACGACAGCGTTCTGACGGGTGTCATGCGGATGTAGGCCGCGCCCGCTCTGGGCTCGGTGGGCCAGTCGGATTCCGGCACTCCCCGGGACCGGGCGCCCTCCCTGGCGAGCTGGAGCGCTTCGTCGTGTTCACGAACGATGCGGGCGTGACCCTGCAACATCACCCCGCGGATATCGGCCATGCTTGAGCCGTCCTCGAGCAGGACACTCACCTTCGGGTTGCGTTCGACGTTGGCGACTTTGCGGGTCCCGTCCCGCACACCCATGACGATGTCGCGGCCGAGGCGGAAGTACCCCAGGGGCACCGAATGCGGGAACCCGTCCTTGTCGATGGTGCTCAGTACCGCCCAGCCCGGGCGACTGTCCAGATAGTCCGCGATCTGCTCGTCGCTCAGTTTCCCCGGCATTCGCAGAGGCTAACAAAAGCGGCATCAGCCCCGGGCGTGGCAGTTCGGCGATACCCGGCTCGGCGGTGGCGCATCCGCGGAGCGGGCCAACCCCTACATTGAAGGAATGCATCTCCGTTGCACGGCGCCGACACGGCGGTGGCGGGTGCGAGCGGGAATCTCGACCGCCTGCCTGGCGCTGGTGACCGTGTCCGGTGCAAGCACCGGACAAATCGCCAGGGCGGACCTCCCCGGGGTGGTTCTCGTCGCGCTCGATGACCCCGCTGCGGTGGCCGGGTGGACGACGGTGAACGATCCCGTGATGGGCGGCCGGTCGACCTCGACGGTCGGCTTCGGGGATGGCGGCCTGGTCTTCTCGGGAACCATCTCACTGGAGAACAACGGCGGCTTCGCCTCCGCCCGCAGTCCCGCCGATCCCGGGATCGGGAGCCGGGCCACCGGCGCTGGATCGCTGGGCGTGCGGGCGCGGGGCGACGGCAAGACCTACCTGCTCAAGGTGGAGACCGCGGGCCTGCCCTGGTCCTACATCCAGCGTTTCGCCACCGAGGCCGGCGTCCCGCGGACCTATGAACTGCCCGTCGGAGGATTCCAGCCGGTCGGCTTCCGTCTCGATCCCGCCCCCGAGGCGCCGCAGACCCTGGACCCCTCGAACATCAGCCGGGTTTCGATCTACATCCTCGACAAGCAGCAGGGCCCCTTTCAGATCACGGTCAGCGCGATCGTCGCCTCGCCCTGACCTCGGCTGCACGCATGTCGCGTACCCGCACTGGGCGGGGCACAGTCCCTGCTGGTCTACCTCGGTATGACGGGCTGACCATCACAGGGTTCCGCCGACTAGCTGTCGTGACCTGACAGGTTGTTGACGGCGTGCCTGCTTGAAATGGGGAGGACCTCCTGACGGAGTGGATGTGTCTGGCATTCACCCGTAGGAGGTCCTCGTGTCTCACGCTAACGCTCGTACCAACCCGTTCGCTCGCCGC
>NZ_JBJTJF010000118.1:0-10006 GCF_046095365.1 Mycobacterium sp. | reverse complement strand
CGGCCACTTCGGTCTGGTGGTCGGCTCCAAGGCCGCCAACAACACCTGGCCGACGGTGGCCGACTGGGTGCTGTGGGTGTCCGGTCGGCAGCCGCGCCCGGCCAACATCGAGCTGATGCAGGAACTCGAGGTGGCGACGCCGGACTCATCGGGCGTTCCGTTCAGCTCACGTCTGATGCTCGGCATGGCCGAGGCGTCCGAACTCGCCCTCTCGGTGGCCAAGGGCGCCGCGGACGCGGTGGTGGCCGCCAACAACTCGGTGCGGACGCTGGCCATCGAGACCGTTCGCACGCTGCCGCGACTGGTCCGCCTCGGCCAGATCAACGACCACACCCGGATATCACTGGGCCGCATCATCGAGGAGCAGGCCCAGGAGGCCCCCGACGGCGAGTTCCTGCTCTTCGACGGACGCGTGCACACCTATCAGGCCGTCAACCGCCGCGTCGACAACGTGGTCCGCGGCCTGATCGAGGTCGGGGTGCGCCAGGGCAGCCGGGTCGGCGTGCTGATGGACACCCGGCCCTCGGCCCTGGTCGCCATCGCCGCGCTGTCCCGGCTGGGCGCCGTGGCGGTCCTGATGCCCCCCGATGCCGACCTGGCCCAGGCGGCCCGGCTCGGCGGCATCACCGACGTCATCGCCGACCCGGCCAACCTGGCGGCGGCGTCTGGGCTGCCGGTGCAGGTCCTCGTGCTCGGCGGCGGCGAGGCCCGCAGCCTCGACCTGCCCGCGGACAGCGCCGTCGTCGACATGGAGCAGATCGACCCCGACGCGGTCGACCTTCCGGGTTGGTACCGGCCCAATCCCGGCTACGCCCGCGATGTGGCGTTCGTGGTGTTCAACGCCGTCGGCGGCGGGGAACTGGTGCCCAAGCAGATCACCAACTACCGATTCTCGCTGTCGGCCTTCGGCACCGCCTCGGCCGCCTCGCTGAACCGCAACGACACCGTCTACTGCCTGACCCCGTTGCACAACCAGGCCGGGCTGCTGGTCTCCCTCGGCGGCTCGGTGGTCGCCGGGTCGCGCATCGCGCTGTCGCGCGGGCTGCACCCGGACCGGTTCCTCGAAGAGGTCCGCCAATACGGCGTCACCGTGGTCACCTACACCTGGTCGATGCTGCGGGAGGTCATCGACGACCCGAACTTCTCGATGTCCGGCAACAACCCGATCCGGCTGTTCATGGGATCGGGCATGCCGACCGGCCTGTGGCAGCGCATCCTCGAGGACTTCGCGCCGGCCAAGATCGTGGAGTTCTTCGCCACCTCCGACGGCCAGGCCGTACTGGCCAACGTCGCCGGGGTCAAAGTGGGCAGCGAGGGTCGCCCGCTGCCCGGCGGCGGCGACGTCGAACTGGGCGCCTACGACCCGGTCCTGGATCTGATCCTGGAGGACAACCGCGGGTTCGTGCGGGTCGCCGGCCGCGACGAGATCGGAGTGCTGCTGGCCAGGCCGTGGGGCCCGATCGACCCGACGGCCTCGATCAAGCGCGGCGTGTTCGCCGCCGGGGACATCTGGATCTCCACCGAATACGTCTTCTACCGGGACGCCGACGGCGACTTCTGGCTGCTGGGCAACCGCTCCGGGCTGCTCCGCACGCCCCGCGGCGTGGTGTTCCCGGCGCCGATCACCGACGCCGTCGGGGCCATCTCCGCGGTGGACCTGGCAGTCACCTACGGGGTGGACACCCCGGCCGGAACCCGGGCCGTCACCGCGGTGACGCTGCGGCCGGGGATGACGGTGACCGCCGCCGACATCGGCGATGCGGTGTCGAAGATGCCCGCCGGACTGCCGCCCGACGTCGTGCACGTGGTCCCCAAGCTGTCGGTCAGCGCGTCCTACCGGCCGGTGGTGTCCGCTCTGCGGGCCGCGGGCATCCCCAAAGCCGGTCGTAACAGCTGGTATCTGGACACCGATACAGGCCAGTACAGGAGGTTGACGGCGGCGGCCCGGGCCGGTCTGGCCGGTCTGGACGGCTGATCGCGGTTCGGCCCGGCCGGGCCGACGCTGTTAGGCTCGCCGTTGGCGGTTTCCCGGGCGGAGGGGTGTATGACCACAGCAGGGTGGTGTCGCGCCGTGCGCGACGACGTAGCCGGGCTGGCGGTCGCGGTGGGACTGGTGCTGGGTTCGGCCGGCCTGGCCCACGCCGACCCCACCGATACCCCGGCACCCGCGCCCAGCCCGTCGGCGCAGGCCGCTGCGGGAGCGGTGACCACCCCGAGCCTGGTGACAACGCCCACCCCCAAGCCCACCATCGCCGTCGACGGCGGGGCTGCCGCCGGAGCCGCCGCCGCTGCCACGGCGGCCGCAGCGGCGGGCGCGGCCAGTGGTGACGTCCTCGACCAGCTGGCCGACGAGTACCTGGTCGGCGCCGGCGGCGGCCAGCTGTCCAACCTGCTCAGGGTCGCGCTGAAGCTGCGGTCGATGGGCTACAAGCCGTCCAAGCAGTACCTGGACGGTCTGCAGACGGCGATGAACTACCGTCCCAACCAGCTGCCGCTGATCGCCGCGCTCAAGGACACCATCGCCTACCAGACCAAGCTCAAGGCCCAGATGGACATTCTCTCCAGCGCGCAGTCCAAGCAGAACGCCAACAGCGCGGTCATGGGCGCCGGACAGATGCCCGGCGCCGGCAACCCGGCCGGCCTGGCTCCCCAGCCCGCGGCCGGGGCGCCGGTCAGCGTGCAGGCCACCCCGGTTCCTGCTCCGCCGGCGCCCTAGACCCGTGCCGGACCGCAAGCCGCTGGACCCGGCGCTCCTGGAGATCCTGGTCTGCCCCGCCGACCGGGGGCCGCTGCTGCAGGTCGGCGAGGTTCTCTACAACCCGCGGCTGCGCCGGGCCTACCGCATCGAGGACGGGATTCCGGTGCTGCTCGTCGACGAGGCGGCCGAGGTGGACGAGGACGAGCACCTGCGACTGACGGCCGAAAACCCGGGGTGAAGATGCCGGTCCGGGGGTCGCATGGAAAGGTTCTGAGCGCTAAGCGGTTTGGCTAAAATTGAGCAGGTTCGGGGCGCTCCCGGGCCGGATTCCGGAGGCCACCTGATCGCGCTATGTTCTGCCGACTGCACTCCCGACCCTGCTGTGCTGCACAGCCCGGGCGGATTCACCTGGTTCTACGTCGACCTGGTCGACGACCGGGGCCGCGGCGCCACCCTGATCTGGTCGTGGGGGCTGCCGTTCCTGCCCGGCTATGCCGGGGCGGCGCGGGCCGGCCGGCCACAACTGCCGGTCGATCGGCCCAGCGTCAACCTGGTGGTCTACGAGGACGGGCGGGAACGCTTCTACCTTCTCTCCGAACTCGCCCGGGAGGACTGCGTCTGGGGTGAGGACGGCCGGTCCTGGAAGCTCGGCGACTGCTCGTTCGCCTGGACCGATGCGCCGGGCGCCGCCGGGACGGCCCCGACCCGCACCCTGCAGGCCAGCCTCGACCTCGCCTTGCCGACCGGCGGGCGGGCAACCGGACGGTTGTGGCTGTCCGGCCCGCTGCGCCGGGACGCACCGGGTGCGGTGCCCGATCCGGGCAGCACCCATCGCTGGACGCCGATGATGGCCGCCGGCCGCGGCGGCCTGGAGCTGACCACTCCGGCCGGCACGCTGAGCCTGGACGGCCGGGGCTATCACGACCGCAACTGCGCCGACCGGGCACTGCACGATCTGGGCATCCGCAACTGGTGGTGGGGCCGGCTGGCGCTGCCCGGGCGCGATCTCATCTTCTACCGCCTGATGCCGTCCGAATCCGGTTCGGCCGCACGCGATCTCGTCGTCGAAATCGCGGCCGACGGATCCTGCCGGGTGCGCGAAGACGCCGGCCTGCAGATCGGCCGCCTGCGGCGAAGCTCCTGGGGTCTGCGCTGGCCCACCTCCGCCACCTTCCCCGATCCCGACGGCAAGCCGGTTCACGTCGACGTCGAAGCCCTGCTCGACAACGGCCCGTTCTACCAGCGCTACCTGCTGCGGGGGCGCTGTGGCGACGAGCAGGGTTACGGCATGGGCGAGAACCTGGTGCCCGACCGGGTGGACGCCGACCTGCTGCGGCCGCTGGTGCGGATGCGGGTGCACCGGACGGCCGGCCCCAACTCCATGTGGCTGCCGCTGTTCTCCGGTGACGCCGAGGGCCGGTGGGCGAGGCTGCTCGGGTCGGGGGCGGCGCAGGTATGACCCCCGCCCGGCCCGACCTGTCGCCGGCGGCCCTGCTCGACGGCTCCGCGCCGCCCTGGGCCCGGGTGCTGGCCGCCCTGCTGGCACTGCCCGCCCTGCTGTCGCTGAGCCTGGTTGTGTTCAACGCGGCGTTCTGGACCCGGGGCCGGGTCCGGCCCGGCGCGGCCGCTACCGCGCCCGGCGGCGTCAGCGTGTTGATCCCGGCCCGCGACGAGGTCGCCAACATCGAGCTTTGCGTGCGGGCCGCCGACGCCGCCCTCGGCCCGGTCGTGGAGATCGTGGTCTACGACGACGGCTCCACCGACGGCACCGCCGAGGTCCTTGACCGGTTGGCGGCTGAGTTGCCCCGGCTGCGGGTGTTGCGCGGCGACGGGTTGCCCGCCGGTTGGGTGGGTAAGCCCTACGCGCTGCACCGCCTCAGCGCCGCGGCCGGCGCCGACCTGCTGCTGACCGTCGACGCCGACGTCGCCCTGCGCGAGGACGGCCTGCTGCGCATGCTCTCGCTGCTCGGATCGCCCGACGTGGTGCCGGGCGGGCTGGGTGCCGACCTGGTCACCGCCGTGCCCCGCCAGCGCACCGGCAGTTTCATCGAGCGGCTGCTGATGCCGCTGCTGCATCTGTCCTACGTGGCCTGGCTGCCGCTGCCGCTGATCCACCTGACGCGCGACCCCCGGGTGCTGGCGGCCAACGGCCAGCTGCTGCTGATTCGCCGGGCGGCGCTGGAGGCCGTCGGCGGCTGGGCCCGCGTGCGCACCAGCCTGGTGGACGACATGGCGCTGTGCCGCGCGTTCAAGCAGAGTGGGCGCCGCGTCGTTTTCGCCGACGGTGATCGAATGGCCAACTGCCGCATGTACTTCGACGCCGCCTCGCTGTGGCGTGGCTTCTCCAAGAACTTCTACGAGGGAATCGGCGGCAATCCGCCGGCGATGATCCTGGTGCTGGTGCTGCATCTGCTGTTCTTCGTCGCACCGTTCGTCGCGCTGCCGGTTGCGCTACTGGCCGGAGCCGGCGGGATCGCCGCCGCCGCCGCGGTCGGGGTGGCCGCCAACCTGGGTCTGCGACTGATCATGGCGCTGCGCCACGGCCACAGCACGGTCAGTGTGCTGCTGCACCCGGTGGCCGTACTGCTGATGATGGGGGTGCTGCTCAACAGCTTCCGGTGCAGCCGCCGCGGCGACATCCGTTGGCGCGGGCGCTCCTACGCCGCCCGCGCCCAGCGGGAGGCCGTGTGAGCGGGGGGACACCCGACAGCGTCTCCGATCGAGCCGCCCTGGCCCGGGCCGGGGACACCCGCCGCCAGGGCGTGTTGCGCCAGGCCCGCCGTTACGCCCGCCGCCGGGTGTCCCGGGGCCTGGACGGGCTGTGGGTGTCCGGTCTGGACGAGGCCCGCGCCGCGCTGGCCGGCCGGCCGCTGATCTTCGCCTCCAACCACGTCGCGTGGTGGGACGCGCTGCTCGTGGTCGTGCTCGACGAGGCGCTGGGCGGTCTGGGCTGGGCGATGATGGACGCCGAGAACCTGCGCCGGTTGCCGTTCCTGGGCTGGCTCGGCGGCCTGCCCCTGGACCGCAGCAGTCCCGAACGCAGCCGGGAATGCCTGGAGGCCGCGGTCGACCTGCTCGACCGGCCCGGCCGCGCGCTGTGGATCTACCCGCAGGGCCGTCAGCGTCCAGCACACCTGCGGCCGTTGGATCTCAAACCCGGCCTGCGGGTCATGCATGCCCACAATCCGGCCGACATCGTCGTGGTCAGCCTCGACTACGTCTACCTCGAGCGGGACCGGCCGGCCGCGGTCGTCCGGTTCGGCGCACCGATTCCCGGGCAGGCGGCCGCGGCCGCAGCGGTGCTGCCCGCCGTGGAGGCCGCACTGCTCGACGGGCTGGCGGTCATCGACCGGGCCGTGACGGCGGCGACCGACGGCCGCCGCGCCCGCAGCCACCCCGGCGACCCGCTGCCAGGCTTCGCCCCGCTGGTGCGGCCGGCCAGGACGCTGCTGCCGGGCCGCAGGGGGCCTCGTGACCGCTGAGGTCCTGGTGGTCGGAGCCGGTATCGGCGGGCTGGCCGCCGCGCTGGCCCTGGCCGCGCGTGGTGTTGCGGTGCGGGTGCTCGAGGCCGGTCCTCGGCCCGGCGGCAAAGCCGGCACCGTCGAGGTCGACGGAGTGGTGATCGAGACCGGGCCCAGTGTGCTGACCCTGCCCGAGGTGTTCACCGGGCTGTTCGCCCGGGCCGGACTGCGCTTCGAGGAGGTCGTCGGCCTGCGCCCGCTCGACCCGGGCTTCCGCTACCACTACGCCGACGGCTGCGTGGTCGAGGTGGCCCACGATCCGCAGCGGACACTCGCCCTCGTCGGCGCGGCCCTGGGACCGGCCGCGGAGGCCGAGCTGGCGGCTTTCCTGGCCTACAGCCGAGGCATCTGGGAGGCGGCGGCCCCGAACTTCGTCTTCGGCCCGGCCCCCACCTGGGCAGGCATGGCCGGCCTCGCCCTGCGCCGGCCGCGCGCCCTGGCCGCCGTCGACCCGCTGCGCAGCATGGCGGCCGGTATCGACCGGCTGGTCCGGGAACCGCACCTCCGGATGTTGCTCCGCCGTTACGCGACCTACAACGGAAGCGATCCGCGGAAGGCCCCGGCAACACTCAATTGCATTGCGCACGTTGAGCTTTCGCTGGGCGGATACGGTGTTGACGGCGGACTCCGCGCGCTGGTCGGCGCGCTGGTCGCGGCTGTCGAAGCCCACGGCGGGGTCATCGAGTGCAACGCCGGGGTGCAGCACCTGCTGGTCGACGGCGGCGCGGTCACCGGCATCGCACTGGCCGGCGGGGGACAACGGCGCGGCCGTGCCGTCGTGGTGAACGCCGATGTGGACTGGCTGCGCGCCGGCGCCCTGCCCGATGCCGGCCGGCACCTGCCGGCCGCGACGGCCGCCTCGATGTCCGGGTGGACGGCCGCGCTGCGGGCCGGCCGGGGTACCGACCGGCGGCCCCACGAGGTGATCTTCCCCGCCGACTACGACGCCGAGTTCGCCGACATCTTCGACCGCGACCGTCCGCCCGCGGACCCAACGGTCTACCTGTGCGCCCAGGAGCGCTGCCATGGAGTGGCCGGCTGGCCGGACGCCGAACCGGTCTTCGTGATGGCCAATGCCCCGGCCGAACCGGCTGCCGAGCCGCGGCCTGCGCGGGTGTGGGCGGAGCTGGAATCGGCTGTGGAACAACGGGTCCGAGCGGCCGGCCTGTGGGGCCGGGGCGACGATCTGGTCTGGCGCCGCACGCCGGCCGAACTCGCCGCCGCCTTCCCGGGAAGCCGCGGAGCGATCTACGGCGCCGCCAGCAACGACCGCTTCGCCGCATTCAGGCGTCCGCCCAACCGGGTACCCGGGCGCTCCGGCCTCTACCTCGCCTCGGGCAGCGCCCACCCCGGCGGCGGGCTGCCGATGGTCGCCCTGTCCGGTATGGCCGCCGCGGACTGCCTGAGCGGAGACCTCGGCCTCTCGTGAGTGCGGACCTGCTGTCGGCCGATCCGCTCAGCGCCGCGCGGCTGCTGCTGGGCTCGGTCATCACCGCGCGCGGGGTCAGTGCCCGGGTCGTCGAGGTGGAGGCATACGGCGGCCCCGGGGACGGCCCGTGGCCCGACCCGGCCGCCCACTCCTATCGCGGGCAGACGGCCCGCAACGCCGTCATGTTCGGACCACCCGGTCGGCTCTACACCTACCGCAGCCACGGAATCCATGTGTGCGCCAACGTCTCCTGCGGGGCCGACGGGGTCGCCGCGGCTGTTCTGCTGCGGGCGGCGGTCATCGAGTCCGGCGAGCGACAGGCCGCGCGGCGCCGTGGCGGGGCTGTTCCGCGGCCTGGCCTGGCGCGCGGTCCGGGAAATCTGTGTCAGGCCCTGGCAATCTCGATGGCCGACAACGGAATCGACGTCTTCGACGGCCGGTCGCCGGTCACAGTGCGCCTCGGCGAGCCGGGGCAGGGTCGCAGCGGGCCCCGGGTCGGGGTCAGTCAGGCCGCCGACCGCCCCTGGCGGTTGTGGCTGCAGGGCCGTCCGGAGGTGTCGGCCTACCGGCGCAGTCCCCGCGCGCCACGCCCGGGCTGCAGCGACTGATCCCCGAGCCCATACGGGAAGATCAGCGGTATGGCCACGACGATCCTCGATGAGCTGAACTGGCGCGAACTCGTCGCGCAGTCCACCGACGTCGATGCGCTCGCCGCCGCTGCCGCGCAGCCGCCGATGACGGTGTACTGCGGGTTCGACCCGACCGCGCCCAGCCTGCACGCCGGGAACCTGGTGCCGCTGCTGACCCTGCAACGCTTCCAGCGTGCCGGTCACCGGCCGATCGTCCTGGCCGGCGGCGCGACCGGGCTCATCGGCGACCCGCGGGACACCGGCGAGCGGACGATGAACACCGCCGACACCGTGGCGCAATGGTCCGAGCGGATTCGTGGTCAGCTGGAGCGGTTCGTCGCGTTCGACGACTCGCGCACCGGGGCCGTCGTCGAGAACAACCTGACCTGGACCCAGCCGCTGGGGGCGATCGAGTTCCTGCGCGACGTCGGCAAGCACTTCTCGGTCAACGTCATGCTCGACCGCGACACCATCCGCCGGCGCCTCGACGGCGAGGGCATTTCCTACACCGAGTTCAGCTACATGCTGCTGCAGGCCAACGACTACGTGGAGTTGCACCGGCGGTACGGCTGCTCGTTGCAGATCGGCGGCTCCGATCAGTGGGGCAACATCATCGCCGGGGTCCGACTGGTCCGCCAGAAGCTCGGGGCGACCGTCCACGCCCTGACTGTGCCCCTGGTGACCGCGGCCGACGGGACCAAGTTCGGCAAGTCCACCGGCGGCGGCAGCCTGTGGCTGGACCCGGACATGACCAGCCCGTACGCCTGGTACCAGTACTTCATCAACACCGCCGACGCCGACGTGGTCCGCTACCTCCGCTGGTTCACCTTCCTGGGTGCCGAGGAACTCGCCGAACTGGCCGAAGCCACCTCGACGCGACCGCACGAGCGGGCCGGGCAGCGCCGGCTGGCCCGCGAACTCACCACACTGGTGCACGGCGAAGCGGCGACCGAGGCGGTCGAGCACGCTTCGCGGGCGCTGTTCGGCCGCGGCGACCTCGACCGGCTCGACGAGGCGACCCTGGCGGCGGCGCTCGGTGAGACCTCGGTGGCGCGGCTGGAACCGGGCGGTCCGGACGGCATCGTCGACCTGCTGGTGGCCACCGGGCTCTCGGAGAGCAGGGGGGCGGCCCGGCGCACCATCGCCGAGGGCGGGGTGTCGGTCAACAACATTCGGGTGGACAGCGAGGAGTGGTCGGCCGGCGCATCGGATTTCCTGTACGGGCGGTGGCTGGTTCTGCGCCGGGGGAAGCGGAATATCGCCGGCGTCGAGCGGGTTGATCATCGGTGACCGCGGTCAAGGGTTCCCAGGGCTCGGGGATTTGACTCGGGTGTGCCCCTGACGTAACTTGGGTTCTGTCGTTGCGACGCGGTTCCGACCGCTGAGCGCGACGGCATCCATCGGGAATGTTTCCGGACTTCGGAGCGTTCCTTCTGACCGCACAACGAGTACGCGGCATTCGCCGCGGGGTTCGGCCGTGCGACCGGATGCCGGGTGTGTTGTTTGAGAACTCAATAGTGTGTTTGGTGGTTTTTGTTTGTTGTTTTTTGTTTTGTCGGGTTCTGGTACCCCCGTGCCGGGGCTTGGCTTTTTTGCCAGATTTTTTCTGGTGCTTGGTCAGATTTTTCTGATTCGGATTCCGCCTCGTTTTTGCGAGGGGTTTTTGTTTGGAGAGTTTGATTCTGGCTCAGGACGAACGCTGGCGGCGTGCTTAACACATGCAAGTCGA
>NZ_JBJTJF010000117.1:0-7735 GCF_046095365.1 Mycobacterium sp. | reverse complement strand
CGATCTGCTGCAGTGCGCCCTTGGCCTCGGCGTGGTGGGGATCACCGTCGAGGATCGCCCGGTAGGCCTCGGCCGCACCCGCGAAGTCGCCCGCGTCGAGCTTGTCGCGGGCCGCGGTGAGCGCCGGGTCGGCGACGGGCTGTTCGGACTCGCCGTCGCCCAGCTTCCCGGCGGTGGCAGAAAGCAGCGAGTCGACCCAGCGGCGCAGCTGCTCGGGCGGCTGGGGCCCTTCGAAGCTGGCCAGCGGCTGCCCGCCGGCCAGCGCGACCACGGTGGGCACGGCCTCCACCCCGAAGATGGACGCCACCCGCGGTGCCGCGTCGACGTTGATCGTGGCCAGCGACCACTTGCCGGCATCCTCGGCCGCCAGCGCGCCGAGCGCGTCGGCCAGTTTCACGCAGGCCTGGCTGCGCGGGGACCACAGCAGCACGACGACCGGCACGGTGGTGGAGCGGACCAGCACCTCGGCTTCGAAGTTGGCCTCGGTGATCTCGACGCCGTGCCCGCCGGATCCGGCGCCCGCGGCGGGCCGCTGCTTGAGACCGGAAAGATCCACCGCACCGGTCATCACCGGGGCATTCCTCGGACGCGGACGAGTCACGCCCCCAAGTCTGTCACGCCGGGGATTCCCGGCGGTTGCCCGGATCCCGGACCGCCCGCGCCGGTTATGACCAACGTCACAGGACCGGCGGCGGATCGGGCCGCGGGGCGGCCAGCAACCTAGCCGGCGCGCAGGATCAGCGCGTCGCCCTGGCCGCCGGCCCCGCACAGACCGGCCACCGCGTAGCCGCCGCCGCGCCGGGCGAGTTCCAGGGCCGCATGCAGGGTGATCCGGGCCCCGGACATCCCGATCGGGTGGCCCATCGCGATCGCCCCCCCGTTGCGGTTGACCTTCTCGGGATCCACACCCAACTCCCGGGTCGAGGCCAGTGCCACCGCGGCGAAGGCCTCGTTGATCTCCACAACGTCCAGGTCGGCGAGACCGATGCCCTCCCGCTCGACGGCTCTGCGGATGGCGTTGGCGGGCTGGGACTGCAGGGTCGAGTCAGGTCCGGCGACCACCCCGTGCGCGCCGATCTCGCACAGCCAGCTCAGCCCCAGCTCCTGTGCCTTTGCCTTGTTCATGACCACGACCGCGCACCCGCCGTCGGAGATCTGGGAAGCCGAGCCGGCGGTGATGGTGCCGTCCTTGCGGAACGCGGGCTTGAGCCCCGAGAGCGACTCGGCGGTCGTGTTGGCACGGATGCCCTCATCCTCGCTGAATTCGATCGGATCGCCCTTGCGCTGCGGAATCACCACCGGCACAACCTCATCGGCGAAAACGCCGTCCTTCCATGCCGCCGCCGCCTTCTGGTGCGACCCGGCGGCGAACTCGTCCTGCTCGAGCCGGGTGAACTTGTCGGCGTCGTTGCGCTGTTCGGTCAGCGCCCCCATCGGCTGGTCGGTGAAAACGTCGTGCAGACCGTCGTAGGCCATGTGGTCGAGCACCGTCACGTCGCCGTACTTGTAGCCCGCCCGGCTGTCCATCAGCAGGTGCGGGGCTCTGGTCATCGACTCCTGCCCGCCGGCCACCACGACGTCGAATTCGCCGGCCCGGATGAGTTGATCGGCCAGGGCGATCGAGTCGATCCCGGACAGGCACATCTTGTTGATGGTCAGCGCCGGCACGTCCCAGCCGATACCGGCGGCCACCGCGGCCTGCCGCGCGGGCATCTGCCCGGCCCCGGCGGTCAGCACCTGGCCCATGATCACGTAGTCGACCAGCGAAGCGGGAACACCGGCCTTGGCCAGAGCCGCCCGGATCGCGATCGCACCCAGGTCAGCGCCGGAGAAGTCTTTGAGCGAGCCCATCAGACGGCCGATGGGTGTACGGGCCCCAGCAACGATGACCGACGTCGTCATATCTACCTCCCAGGCGGTGGTTCGCGGACGTTCTGGCGGATCGGCGCAGCGCGTCTCCGGTCGTCAGGTTACCGTTGCTGGTATGACGACCGAGCACCTCGACGCCCGCTCGTTTCTGGCCAGCGCCCTGGTGACCGGCATCGACCACGTGGGGGTGGCGGTGGCCGACCTGGACGCCGCCATCGCCTGGTACCACGACCACCTCGGAATGATCGTGGTGCACGAGGAGACCAACACCGACCAGGGCATCCGCGAGGCGATGCTGGCGGTCCGCGGCGCGCCCCGCGGCAGCGCCCAGATCCAGCTGATGGCCCCGCTGAACGACTCCTGCACGATCGCGAAGTTCCTCGACAAGCGCGGCCCGGGCATCCAGCAGCTGGCCTGCCGGGTCAGCGACCTCGACGCGCTCTGCGAGCGCCTGCGGGACCAGGGCGTCCGGCTGCTCTACGACACCCCGCGCCGCGGGACGGCGAACTCCCGGATCAACTTCATCCATCCCCGCGACGCCGGCGGCGTGCTGGTGGAGCTGGTCGAGCCGGCGGGCCTCTGACCCGTCAGGACCACCGTCGGGTGGGTCCGCGGTGGGCGCGCTTGGCCCAGCACGGCGTGTGCCAGTGCCGCCTGTCGTCGACGTCGTCGACAGGCCACGCCGCCACATGGGGAGTCCCGGAACGGATTTCGTGGTCGCACCCCGGGCACCGGTAGGTCTTGACCGCCCGCGCGCCTGCGATCGGCACCACCTCATAGTCGAAGCCGTCGGGGCCGGGTTCGATCCGCTTCATCAGAACAGCCGGAACTCGTCATTGTCCATGCCGCGCATGGAGTCGTAATCCAAAGTCAAACAACGGATTCCGCGATCCTCTGCAAGCGTCTTCGCCTGCGGTTTGATCTGCTGCGCCGCGAAAACTCCGGCCACCGGCGCCAACAGCGGATCCCGGTTGAGCAGTTCCAGGTAGCGGCTGAGCTGCTCCACGCCGTCGATCTCGCCGCGCCGCTTGATCTCCACGGCCACCGAGCCCCCGTCGGCGTCGCGGCACAGGATGTCCACCGGGCCGATGGCGGTCATGAACTCGCGGCGCACCAGGGTGTAGCCCTCGCCGAGCAGCTCGATGTGCTCGGCCAGCAGTTCCTGGAGATGCGCCTCCACCCCGTCCTTGACCAGGCCGGGATCGGTGCCCAGCTCGTGGCTGGAGTCGTGCTCGATCTCCTCGATGGTGATGCGCAGCTGCTCTCCGGACTTGTTCTCGACCACCCACACCCCGCCGTCCTCGGCCTCGGTCAGCCGGCACGGCGGGCTCATCCAGTTCAGCGGCTTGTAGGCGCGGTCGTCGGCGTGCACGCTCACCGAGCCGTCGGCCTTGATCAGCAGCAGCCGGCGGGCGGAGGGCAGGTGGGCGGTGAGCCGGCCCAGGTAGTCGACGGTGCACTGGGCGATCACGAGTCGCACCGGTTCAGCTTAGGTGCTCCCGCCATCCCGGGACCCGGGGGCGGCCGGCGAACTAGGCTGGCGCCACCATGAGTTCGGACCGGAGCCTGGCGCAGCGGCTGGGCCGTGTTCTGGAGCGCGTCACACGCCAGAGCGGGCGGCTGGCCCCGGCACCGGCATACGGCTCTTTGCTGCTGGGCCGGGTCTCGGAGAGCCCGGCCCGCCGCCGCGTCCGCGTTCAGGTCATCCTGACGGTGTCGATCCTGTTGGTGAACCTCGTCGGGATCGCGCTGGCCTTCCTGTTCACCGCGGTCATCTTTCCCGAGCCGAACGTCTTCACCGACGTCCCGTGGTGGCTGCCCGCACTCGTCTCCCCGACCTACATCGTCGCCGCGGTGGCCCTGGGCGCGTGGTGGATCCACGTCCGGACCATCAGGGACCTGCGGTGGGCCATCGAAGGCTGGACTCCCAGCCCCGAAGACCAGCGCAACGCATTCCTCACGCCGTGGCGAATCGCAATGGTGCTCTTGGTCCTGTGGGGTGTCGGCACCGCACTTCTGACCGTTCTCTACGGCCTGCAGGATCCCGACTTCATACCCCGGATCGGGCTCGGCGTCGGGTTGTGCGGCGTGGTCGCGGCCACCACCAGCTATCTGGCCACCGAGTTCGCGCTGCGCCCCGTCGCCGCACAGGCGCTGACGGCCGGCGCACCGCCGCACCGGCTCGCCCCGGGAATCATGGGCCGCCTGATGACGGTCTGGATGCTCGGCTCGGGCGTCCCGGTGATCGGGATCGGCCTCATCGCGCTGTTCGCGCTGGCGCTGCACAACCTGACCGAACGCGAACTGGCGGTCGCGGTGCTGGTGACGTCGCTGGTGAGTGTCGTGGTGGGGTTCATCCTCATGTGGATCTCGGCCTGGCTCACCGCAACGCCGGTCCGGGTTGTGCGCTCGGCGCTCAAGCGGGTGGAGCAGGGCGATCTGGATGCCAGCGTGGTCGTGTTCGACGGCACCGAACTCGGTGAACTGCAGCGCGGCTTCAACTCCATGGTGGACGGGCTGCGCGAGCGCGAACGGGTTCGCGACCTGTTCAGCCGCCACGTAGGGCGCGAGGTCGCCGCGGCCGCAGAGCAGCAGCTGCCCCGGCTCGGCGGCGAGGAACGCCACGTCGCGGTTCTGTTCGTCGACATCATCGGTTCCACCAAGCTGGTCACCAGCCGTCCCCCGATCGAGGTCGTCGACCTGCTCAACCGCTTCTTCTCGGTGATCGTCGAAGAGGTCGACCGCAACCGCGGAATGGTCAACAAGTTCGAGGGCGACGCCGCTCTGGCGATCTTCGGTGCGCCCGTGAGCCTGGAGAACCCGGCCGAGCAGGCCCTGGCCGCCACCCGCGCGATCGTCCGGCGGTTGCGCAACGAGGTGCCGGAATGCCCGGCGCGGATCGGAGTGGCGTCCGGCGAGGTGGTGGCCGGAAACGTCGGCGCCAGGGAGCGTTTCGAATACACGGTGATCGGCGAGCCGGTCAACGAGGCGGCCCGCCTCGCTGAGCTGGCCCGCTCCGATCCGAGCCGTGCGCTGGCCTCGGCGTCCACCGTGGCCGAAGCCGACGGCGAGCAGCGGTTCTGGCGGCTCGGCAAGCCGGTGCGCCTGCGCGGCTATGACGAACGCGTCCGGATCGCCAGCCTGATCGGCGGCGCCGGCTAGCGGAGCGGATCCGCGTGCAGCCACTCCTCGGCCGCGGCCACCGCGTCCTCGAGGGTGCTGAACACGACGTCGTCATAGCCGCGGTCGGGCAGGATGACGGCGGCGTCGGGGTCGACCAGGAAGCCCATCTTGCCCGCCTCCCGCAGCGTGGTGCTCATGCCGGCGAGCAGAACCCGCGCCGGATCGTTGATGGTGTCGACCCGGGTCACGTCGAGAATGGCCACCGCGAAGTCTTCGCTGTCGCGGGCGATGGTGCGCAACACCTTCTCCGCACCGGCGAACATCAGATCGCCGTGCATCTCGTAGACGCGCACCCCGTCGCAGGCCCCGTAGACCGCCCGGATGGTGGCGCGCGACTCGCGGCTGACGGACAGGAAGTGCAGTCCCAGCCGCTGGGACAGGGCCCGGCAGACCAGCACTCCACGCACGCTGTTGCCCCGGGGGTCCAGCAGCGGTGAGTACACCCCGATCCCGAGCTGGCCCGGCAGCACGGCGGCGATCCCGCCGCCGACGCCGCTCTTGGCCGGCATTCCCACCGCGCTGACCCAGTCGCCGGCGCCGTTGTACATGCCGCAGGTGACCATCACGCTCAGCGTCCTGCGCACCACCTTGGCGCCGGTCACCTGTCGGCCGGTCTGCGGGTTGACGCCGCCGCGGGCCAGGGTGGCGCCCATCCGCGCCAGATCAGCGCTGCTCACCAGCAGCGAGCACTGCCTGAAGTAGACGTCGAGAACCTCGTCGGGATCGTCGAGCACGCCGAAGCTGGTCAGCATGTAGGCGATCGCCCTGTTGCGGTTGCCGGTCTCCTTCTCCGAGCGGTAGACGTCCTCGTCGATCCGCAGCGACCGGCCCGCGCAGGCGGAGTAGAACTCCTGGATCCGGGCGAACCGCTCGTCGGCGCTGGCACCGGGCACCAGTGAGACGGCCGCGATGGCACCGGCGTTGATCATCGCGTTCTTGGGCGTCTTGGTCTGCTCGTCGACACTGATCTCGTTGAAAGCGTCACCGGACGGTTCGACTCCGATCTTGGCGTCGACGACGTCCTGCCCCGCCTGGTCGAGGGCCAGCGCGTAGGTGAACGGCTTGGAGATCGACTGAATGGTGAATTCCGTTCGGGCATCACCGGATTCGTACAGGAAGCCGTCGGAGGATGACAGGGTCAGCCCGAAACCCGACGGATCGACCTGGGTGAGTTCGGGGATGTAGTCGGCGAGCACCCCGTCGTCGACGGTCGCATACTCGGCGACCAGCTGGTCGAGATAGCGCTGGACCAGTTCCGCCATCGTCGGATCCTATCCGTGACCTCAGCGGTCGAATGGCGGATCGCCGACGCCGGCGATCATGTGCGTCCCCCAAGGCGTCTCCTCGACCACCCGGGCAGCCGCCGTCCGGTCGCGCACGGTCACCGTCACCCCGGTCGCACGGCCGCGGGCATCGCCGGGCAGGGTGCCGAAAACCGTGCCCTGCCAGTGGTACCGGCCGTCGACAGCGTCGAGATGGCCCGACAGTCGCACCCGTCCTGCAACCGCGAGTCCGGCGACGGTGAGGGTTGCCGGCCCGTCGTAGAGATCGTCAGGCCCCGGCTCCGAACCACTCAGGTAGAACCTCGACGCCAGCGGCCGCCAGCGGCTCGGCAGGATCGTCGACCTGGCCTCGATCCGCGCGGCGCCCGAGCGTTCGATCAGCCGCAGACAGCGGGTGACGTAGCGGCTTTGCCGGCGCACGTCGGGCCCCGGGATGCGGAAGTAGTTGGGCACACCGTGGACGGCCAGCACCCGGTTCGCCGACGGCCGGGCATCGACCACGACCGATGCCGTGGCCCGCACGCCGTCGGCGGTCGTAACCGTCCAGGTCTCGGTCGAGTTGTCGAAACGGGCGGACGCCAGATCCGCCAGCACCGTCGGGTCCACCACGCCCAAACCCGGCGGCACGGCACCGATCACGGCCAGGCTCACAGGAATCCGGCCCGCCGCCACATCCTGCGCCCCAGCCGGCCCATCAGGCCTACCTCCTCGAGGAAGGCCGCCAGCGGGGCGAACGACTCCCGGCACTTCCGCTGGAAGTGCGGGTTGGCCCGGGCCGACCGGCTCATCCGGGCGCCGTCGAGACCGGCCCGGTGGAAGTACACCGGGTGGGTGAACAACAGCCGGTAGAACGGCCCGCCCGCACCATGCAGATTGGCCGCCAGGATCTTGAGGTACCAGGGCATGGTCGGCGCCGCCTTGCGCAGGCCGTCGCGGGCGAATTGGATGTGGCGGGCCTCCTCGGTGACATGGATCCGCATCAGGCGACGGACGATCGGCTGCAGTTCGGGGTCGTCGAGGATCTGCCGCTGCAGGGCGTCGAAGAGCTCCTCGCCGATCAGCGCCGCCTCCCACAACACCGGGCCGCGGAAGATGAACGGAAGGCAGTTGATGATGACCCGCTGATAAAGCCGCGGGCGCACGGGGATTCCGCCCACCCGGTCGATGGTCTTGCCGAACATCACCATGTGCCGGGTCTCGTCGCCGAGCTCGGTCAACATGTACTGGGTCGATCGGGCGGTCGGATTGGTGTGCATCATCTCGCGCAGCAGCGCCTGGTTGAGGATGTTCTCGAACCAGATGCCGGCCGAGAGCATGTTGACCAGTTGCTGGCGGGACAGTTCGCGCTGCTGGTCGCGGGTCATCGCGTCCCACTCGGGTGTGCCGTAGAGGGTGATCAT
>NZ_JBJTJF010000116.1:0-6163 GCF_046095365.1 Mycobacterium sp. | reverse complement strand
GGTGTTGGCCAAGTCGGCGGTGGCGCTCGACCGCGCGCGACGCCAGGGGGGGCCCCCCCGTCCGATCCCGCCGAGCAGGGTGGTGCCCCGCGTCACCGCCCGGCCGCCCGGCGCCCCGCCGCCGGGACCGCCCGCACCGGCCGCGCCCGGCCCCACCCCCGGCCCGCAGCAGCCCGGGGCGGCGTCGCGCTGACGCTGGTCACCACACTGCTCTGCGGAATCGCACTGGTGAGCACCCACTGGCGACGCGCGCAGACGAGCTACACCGCCTACTTCGCCAACACCAACGGCCTCTACACCGGCGACGAGGTGCGCATCCTCGGCGTCGCGGTGGGCACCGTGACCAGGATCGAGCCGCAACCCGACAGCGCGAAGGTCACCTTCACCGTCGACGCGAGATACCCGGTGCCGGAGGAGGCGAAGGCGGCGATCCTGTCGCCCTCGCTGGTCTCGGCGCGGGCCATCCAGCTGGTGCCCGCCTACTCCGGCGGCCCGAAACTGGCACCCCGGTCGGTGATCCCGCTGGAGCGCACCGCGGTGCCTGTGGAGTGGGACGACTTCCGCGACCAGCTGGAGAAGCTGACCGCGTCGCTGCAACCCACCGTTCCCGGCGGCCCGAGTCCGCTGGGAGCGCTGGTCAACACCACCGCGGACAACCTGCGCGGGCAGGGCGACACCGCCCGCGAGACCGTCATCAAGCTTTCCAAGGCGATCTCAGCCCTCGGCGATCACAGCACCGACATCTTCTCCACCGTCCGCAATCTGCAACTGCTGCTCTCGGCGCTGTCCTCGAGCAGTGACCTGCTCGCCGACTTCAACACCAACCTCGCCGACGTGACGACGGTACTGTCCAACACCCCGGACGAAATCGCAACGACCACAAAGGGACTCGACGGCGCACTAGCCGACTTGCGCGGCTTCGTCGCCGAGAACCGCGACGGTCTCGGCGAGACGATCGACCACCTCAACGCCATCACCGGTGCCCTCAACGAGAGCAGCGGCGACATCAAGCAGGTGCTGCACATCGCCCCGACGGTGTTCCAGAACTTCACGAACATCTATCAGCCCGCCCAGAGCGCCATATCCGGGATCCTGGCGCCGGTCAACTTCGCCAACACCGTCCAATTCATCTGCAGTGCAATCGAAGCGGCGTCCCGCCGCGGCTTCGAGCAGTCCTCCAAGCTGTGCGTGCAGTATCTGGCCCCGATCATCAAGAACCGCCAGTACAACTACCCGCCGCTCGGGCTCAACCCGTTCGTCGGCGCCGCCGCGCGTCCCGACGAGATCACCTACAGCGAGGACCGGCTGCGCCCGCAGTCCGCCGACCCGGGTCTGGGGCTGGCCGGGGTGATGCTGCCGCCCGGAATGTCGCCATGAGAAAGCCGGTGGCCGCCGCACTGGCTGCGGGACTGGTGCTGGCGCTGCCCGGGTGCGGCTGGCGCGGGCTGAACTCGCTGCCGCTGCCCGGGACCCAGGGGCGCGGCGACGGCTCCTACACCATCTCCGCCCAGCTGCCCGATGTGGTGACCGTTCAGCAGAACAGCCGGGTCCGGGTCGGCGACGTCAACGTCGGCAATGTCACCGCGATCGAGGTGCAGGACTGGCACGCGCTGGTCACGATGCGCATCAACGGCGATGTCCGCCTGCCGGCCAACACCACCGCCCGGGTCGGCCAGACCAGTCTGCTGGGCTCGATGCACATCGAGCTGGCCCCGCCGGCGACCGAGGCCGCGCGCGGCGAGCTCACCGAGGGGTCGGTGATACCGCTGGCGGCGGCCGGCGCCTACCCGACCGCCGAGCAGACGCTGGCGTCGGTGTCGGTTCTGCTCAACGGCGGCGGGCTGGCGCAGCTGCAGGAGATCAACCAGACCTTCGCCAAGGCGCTGGCCGGCCGCGAGGACCAGATGCGCAGTCTGCTCACCCAACTGGACACCTTCATCGCCGCGCTCAACGACCAGACCGGCGACATCATCAGCGCCACCGAGCAACTCAATGCCCTCGCCGGGCAGGTGGCCGCCCGCGACAAGACCGTGGACTCGGCGCTGACCACCATTCCGCAGGCGCTGGCCGTGCTGTCGGACTCCCGCACCAAGCTGGCCGACGCCATCACCGCGCTCGGGCAGTTCAGTGCGGTGGCCGCCTCGACGGTCAACCAGAGCCGCGACGCGCTGGTGGCCAACCTGCGCAACATCGCCCCGGTGCTGCGGTCGCTGGCCGACGCCGGGCCGGCGCTGACCAAGGGGCTGGACTTCCTGTCCACCTACCCGTGGGTCAAGAGCACCATCCCGAACTGGTTCCGCGGCGACTTCGCCAACATCACCCTGGTGATCGACCTGACGTTGAGCCGGCTGGACAGCGGCCTGTTCACCGGGACACGCTGGGAGGGCAACCTCACCGAACTCGAACTGCAGTGGGGACGGACCATCGGCCAGATGCCCAGTCCCTACACGTCCGGCAACCCGCTCATCGCCCCCTACCGGACGGGCGGCTACTGATGATCCGGCTATCGCGAACGGTGTGGATCCAGCTTGCCGTGCTGGCGGTTGTCACGGTCATCGCCGGCGGCGTCATGACATTCGGCTTCGTGAAACTGCCCGCACTGCTCGGCATCGGGCGCTACACCGTTCGCGTCGAGATGCCCGCCGCCGGCGGTCTCTACCCGACGTCGGTGGTCACCTATCGCGGCACCGAGGTCGGCCGGGTCCGCTCGGTGGACGTCACCCCGGACGGCGTCCGGGCCGTCCTGACATTGAACTCCGACATCCCGGTTCCCGGCCCGGTGACCGCGGCGGTGCACAGCCGGTCCGCGGTCGGCGAGCAGTTCCTCGAACTGACCCCCGCCGCCGGGGCCGATCCCGATCATCGGCTGCGAGACGGGGACGTGATTCCCGCTGCGGCCGTGACGGTTCCACCCGACATCGCCGCCCTGCTCGACGCCACGAACCGGGCGATCACGGCGATCCCCCCGGACAACCTGCGCACCGTCGTCGACGAGGCCGCCAAAGCGGTCGGCGGCCTGGGGCCCGAGTTGGCCCGGATCGTCGACGGGTCGGCGGCGCTGGCGATCGAGGCAGGAAAGAACATCGGACCGATCACCGCGCTGATCGACCAGTCGCCCGCGGTTCTGGAATCCCAGGTGCGGACGTCGGATTCGATCGCGGCGTGGGCCCGGCAGATGGCCGCCATCACCGGACAGCTGAGATCCCAGGACGCCGCTTTCGCCGACCTGCTGCGCCAGGGCGGGCCCGCGCTGCGAGAGGGCACGGCACTGTTCGACCGGTTCTCCCCCACCCTGCCGATGCTGCTGACCAATATGGTCAGCCTCGGCCGGATCGCCATCGACTACCGGGCCGACATCGAACAGTTGCTGGTGCTTTTCCCGCAGGGCACCGCGGTGATGTCGGCCATCGCCGCGCCCAACGCCGGGACCAAGCAGGACTATCGGGGCATCTACCTCGACTTCAATCTCAACCTCAACCTGCCGCCGCCGTGCAACACCGGATTCCTCCCGGTCGCCCAGCAGCGCTCCCCCAGCGACGTCGACGCCCCCGAACGGCCGGCCGGCGAGTTGTACTGCCGCCTGCCGCAGGACAGTTCGCTGAACGTGCGCGGCGTCCGCAACATCCCGTGCGAGACCAACCCCGGCAAGCGCGCCCCCACGGTGGAGATGTGCGAAAGCGACCAGGACTACGTCCCACTCAACGACGGCTGGAACTGGAAGGGCGACCCGAACGCGACGCTGTCGGGTCAGGACGTGCCGCAGAATCCGCCGGTGGCGGTGCCGTACGACCCCGCCACCGGCGGCTACGTCGGACCGGACGGTAGGCCGGCCACCAGGCCCGACCTGGTCGACCCCCAGACGCCGGGTTGGCAGCAGATGCTGACACCACCCGGAGGTTGAGCGAACCCGACGCCGGAACCGTTCGTGCGGGCGGAGGGACTCGAACCCACACGCTCTCTCGAGCACCGGCACCTAAAGCCGGCGTGTCTGCCATTTCACCACGCCCGCAAGCCCGCTGATCCTATCGCGGCAGGTCGAGGCGAACGGCCCGGCGCGGTACGGTCGACTGGTGTCCATCACGCGCCGGCGCCGCTTCGGGCTGATCCTTCTGGTGGCCGTCGCGGCCTCGGGGTGCCTGGCGCTGGGCTGGTGGCAGTGGAGCCGCTGGGAGTCCACCGCCGGCAGTTTCCAGAACCTCGGCTACGCCCTGCAGTGGCCGATGTTCGCGGCGTTCTGCGTGTACGCGTACCGCAAATTCGTCAGCTACGAAGAAGCGCCGCCCCCACCGCCCGGCGACGGGGACATCACCGCGCTTCCCGACGGGCTGCTGCCGGAGCGCCCGGTGGCCCCGGAGCAGCACGCCGACCCGCTGCTGCAGGAGTACAACGCCTACCTGGCCGGGCTCGCCGAGGCGGACCGCACGGCCGGCGGGCACGACCAGAACAGGACCAGTGCATGACCGACACCCCGCCGATCGCCCCGGTGGAAAAGATCCGTTCAGCGTTGACCGGATACCGGGTGCTGGCCTGGATGACCGGCATCTGGCTGATCGCACTTTGCTACGAAATAGTCCTCAAATACGTGGTCAAGGTTGACAACCCGCCGAGCTGGATCGGCGTGGTGCACGGCTGGGTCTACTTCGTCTATCTGTTGTTCACCGCCAATCTCGCGGTCAAGGTGCGCTGGCCCATCGCCAAGACGATCGGAGTCCTGCTGGCCGGGACCATCCCACTGTTGGGCATCATCGTCGAGCAGGTGCAGACCCGCGAGGTCAAGGAGCGGTTCAACCTCTGATCCGGTCGCCGAGATAGTTTGCTGACAGCGCGCGTAGCGACGTAACGCACGAGTTGCCCACGATCCGCATAAGGAAGTTATTCAGACGGGTGGAAAAACCGGGCGATCAACCGTAAAAGTGGTCCTTTGCTGTGCTTATAGGGTTCTGGGAGTACGCCCCACAACCCGAACGGATGGGTCGCGAACCCGCCGGGGACCGACTTCGGCTAATTTGCCAAACGGTCAAACACCGCGTGGTTACTATTAGCCGTCCGTCAGCTCTCGGTTAAGGATCAACATCATGCGCGCATCGGAGTTTCTGTCCCCCAACCGTCCCGACCGTCGGGTGGGCCGCGTCGGCGCACTGGCGGTGGCACTGGGTGTCGGCGCGGCCGTGGTGGTGATGCCCGCGGTGGCCCATGCCGACACCACCGGTTCGGCCGGTTCGACCGGGGCGGCCAACGACGGTTCGGCGTCCTCTCCGGCGTCCAAGAGCAGCACGCGTCCGTCACAGCGCCGGACCCGGGCGGCCGGCCAGGAGACCGGTGCGGCGGACTCCGCGCCCGCACCGGCGACCAGGCGCGCGCCCCGCAGTGCGGCGACCGAGAGCGGGACGGTGGCCGACACCCGGACGCGCGGCAAGAAGGACTCAGCCCTGCCCCGGAGCGCAGCACCGCGGCGCAGCGGCGCGCCGACCGCACCGGCGGCCGCGCCGGTCGAGGTGGCGGCTGCCGGTACGGATGCCGAATCCTCTTCCATCCCAACACTTTCGGCGGCGCGACGGACACTCCCGGCGGCGGTGGTGGACGCCCCGACGGTATCGGCCAAGTCTTCGGTGACGGCCAAGTCGTCGGTCACGACACCGGCCGCACCGGCGCCGGCCGCTGCCGGCGCACCGGCGCTGAAGTCGGCGGCGGCCGGTGGGGTGGTGTCGGGGTTGGGTGCGGGCTTGTTGTCCTGGTTGGCCGGCGGGGGTGACGGTGGGGTTCCCGCGGCGGGTCCGTTGGCGTGGACGGCGGCGGCGTGCAGCCGTCGGGAGTTGGGCAAGGGATCGGCGGGCTCGCGTGCGGCGGCGTCGGTGTCGACCTCGGGTGGGTTGTTGCTGAGATCGCCGAGGGTTTCGGCCACGGGCGCGTTGACGGCGACTCCGATGCGGTTGTTCGGGGATGGGACCGCCGAGAGTCCGGATGCGGGGTTGTTGGGCGGTACCGGTTGGACGTACACCCAGTATGAGGGGGCGTGCACCAGTGGTGCCTGTGATGGCGGTAAGGCCGGTTTGTTGTGGGGTAACGGCGGGGGTGGTTTCGCCGGTGGTGACGGTGGTTCGGCGGGGTGGTTCGGCAACGGCGTTGCCGCCGTTGCCGCCGTCGCCCTCGCCGCCGCCGATGG
>NZ_JBJTJF010000115.1:0-6413 GCF_046095365.1 Mycobacterium sp. | reverse complement strand
ACCGGCGTGGTGCTCGTCGCGGCGAAGGCCGACGGCCGCAAGATCTTCGGACTGGCGACGATGGATGTCCGCTTCCGCTGACGACACCCCCGAGCCGCAGGACCTGCCGCCCGTCAGCCGACGGCCGCACATCCTGCGCCTGGCGGTCTTCGCCGCCTTCCTGCTGGTGCTGTTCTATCTCGTCGCCGTCCGCCACGTCATCGACATCGAGGCGGTGCGCCGGACGGTGGCCGGCGCCGGGCCGCTGGCCCCGCTGGTCTATGTCCCGGTCTCGGCACTGCTGGCGACGCTGTTCGTGCCCGGCCCCCTGCTGGCCGCGGGCAGCGGCGTGCTGTTCGGCCCGGCGCTTGGCACGGTGGTCACCCTGTGCGCGACCGCGACGACGGCGGTGATCGCCGCTCTGGTCGGCCGGCACGCCGGGCGGGACAGCGCCCGCGCGCTGATCGGTCCGCAGTGGGCCGCGCGCATCGACGAGCAGATCCGGCGCCGCGGACTGTGGGCGGTGGTGGGTCAGCGGTTCATCCCCGGAATCTCGGATGCGCTGGCGTCCTACACGTTCGGCGCGTTCGGCGTGCCGCTGTGGCAGATGGCGGTGGGTGCCCTCATCGGGTCGGTGCCGAGGGCCTTCGTCTACACCGCGCTGGGGGCCTCGATCTCGGACCTCAATTCGCCGCTGGCCTACGCCGCGATCGCGGTGTGGTGCGTGATGGCGATCGTCGGCGCGTTCGGCGCCCACCGCGGGTACCGCAAGTGGCGCGGCCGCCCCCGGCCGGCCGACCAGGGGTACGGTTAGCGCCTGGAGAGCCAGGGCTACACGGTCGTCGTCCAGAACGGCGGCGGTAATCCCGGCCGTCGCAATCCGCTGTCGCAGTGCCGGATTGCCGGCGTCGACGGGCTGCGCGGTGACGCCCCGCCGGCCAACACCACGGTCTATCTGACCGTCGCCTGCTGAGCCCGGGGGCTCACCCGCCGCCGGGCTGCTGACCGCCCGCGGCGCCGCCGCTGAACTTGGTGACCCGTCCCGCGTCGGGCGCGGCGGGTTCGGAGATCGGGCCCTGGTGGCTGGAGCCGTCCTCCAGCGGCAGCGGATGCTGGCCGGGGCTCTGCAGGCTGGACGCGAGCCCGACCGTCACCGCGGCGCCGACCACCGAGTTGGCGCCGAGCAGCACCAGGGCGCTTTTCCAGCCCGACACCGGTTCGGCGCGCCCGCCGGTGCGCAGCCACGCCCACGCGGCGCCCATGACGACGTAGCACTCGAGCAGCAGGGCACAGATCCCGACGGCCCGCACCGCCTCGGTGCCGCCGGCCGGGGAGGCGCCCTCGGAGCGGGAGTGGATCCACAGCGCTGCGACGCCGAGGTTGACACCGATGCCCGCGGCCAGGAGCAGCGCCGGGGGGCGGTTCCAGCTCAGAACCGCCCAGATCAGCTGGAACATCGCCACCGAGGCGAAGAACACCCCCGCGGCCAGCGAGGCGCGGCCCTGGGTGGGGATGACGGCGAAATGGATCACCGCGGCGCCGACCGACGCGATCGCGGCCGCCCGCGCTGCCACCGTGCCGTCGGTCGCGACCTCTGCCCTGGACGTCATCGTCCTGATGCTGCCGACCGCCGCGAGGGCGTAACAGCACCGGTTCATAACGGTCGGGTGCCGTTTCGGCGAATCCGCCGTGGCGTGCGGCGGCGCAAAGCCGCCCGCGTGAACCGGATCGTTGAGACGCTGATGGGATGTTCGCCAAGCTGCTGCTCGCGCCGCTGTCCGTCGCCACCCTCGGCGGGGTCGGGGTGATCGCTTCTTTCGCCACCGTCGGCGGTGCCCTGATAGCCGGCTCGGCGGGCACGGTGGGCAGCGCCCTGGTCGCGGGCTCGCTGGGCACCGTCGGCAGCGCCCTGGTCGCCGGCTCGGCCGGCACCGTCGGCAGCGTCGCGGTGGCCGGGTCGGTCGGCACCATCGGCAGCGGCGCGGTGGCGGGCAGCGCCGCGACCGCGCTGTCCTTCGCGATGAGCGGGTGCGCGGCATGTCTGGCCTGTCTGTCGTGCCGCCGCTGCCGGGCGTGCGTGGCCTGCACGGGGTGCGAGGACTGCGTCGGCTGCGTCGGATGCCACAACTGCTCGGGCCTGCGCAACGCGGTGGGGCTGCGCGACGTGCACGCCCCGGCCGGGGCCTGAGGTCCTGCGCTCACCCCGCCGATCCGGCGGCGATCACCGCCCGATTGCGTTCGGCGACAACGGAAACCGTCATCTTCGCCCACGCGCGGTCATAGGTCAGGAAACCGTTGACCTCGTTCTCGACGTCGGTACTCTGGGTGTAGATCGCACCCGACAGGCCGGACTCGCGGGTGAGGGCCTCCAGAGCCCGGCTCACCTCGGCGTAACGCTGGGTGAGCTGGGCCTGGCTGAACGCCATCTCGTAGGACTGCGGCTGTCCCGGCCAACGGTTGGGGTGCGGCATTCCCAGTCCGCCGTATTCGCCCTGCACCAGCGGCCTGCTGTCGATCGGCGGGCTGCTGCCGACCAGCCTGACCCCGTGGGTGGGCGGTGCCGGGCGGCCCGGGCCGACGTAGGTGTGGTCGTCGTAGATGTCGCCGATCCCGCTGTCGCCGCGGGACTTGCAGCAGTTGACGCCGCTGTTGGCGTTGACCATCCGGGTGGGATCCGCCGCCTTGACCGCATCGGCGATGCGGGCGGTGTCGAACTCGCCCCAGCCCTCGTTGAACGGCACCCAGCCGATGATCGACGTCACGCTGCGGAGCTGGTCGACCACGGCCAGCAGTTCCCTCTCGAAGTTGGCCTTCGCCGCCGCCACCGGATCCGGCGCCGGGCCGCGCGGAATGTGCAGCGAGACGTCCAGCGACGGCATGTCCTGCCACACCATCAGGCCGAGGCGGTCGGCCCAGTAGTACCAGCGGGCGGGCTCGACCTTGGCGTGCTTGCGCACGAAGTTCATGCCCAGCTGCTTGACCAACTCCAGGTCGGACCGCAGCGCCTCGTCGGTGGGGGCGGTGTAGACGCCGTCGGGCCAGTAACCCTGGTCCAGCGGTCCGTGCAGGAAGGTGATCCGGCCGTTCAGCGCGATCCTTGGCCGCCCGTGCCGGTCGGTGACGGTGCCGACGGTCCGCAGGCCGGCGTAACCGGAGACCAGGTCGGCCACCTTGCCGTCAGGATCGGCGAGCCCGACTTTGAGGTCGTAGAGGTAGGGGTCCTCGGGACTCCACAGCCGCGGTTTGGGTATCGGCACCCGGATCGGCGTGCCCGGTTGGCCGGAGGCGACCGCCACCACGCGTCCGCCGCGCTCGGCGGCGAACACCACGGCCCGGTGCTGCTGGATGCCGGATGCCTTGGTTGTCACGGTGAGGCTGTCGAGATCGGTTGTGATATCGAGCTTTTCGATGTGCGCGTCGGCCACCGGTTCGATCCAGACGGTCTGCCAGATACCGGATGCGCCGGTGTAGAACAGTCCGGACGGCTTGCTGCGCTGCTTGCCCACCGGGAAGGGACCGGCCTCGTTGCGGTCCTCGGCCTGCACGACGATCTCCTCGGCTCCCGACCATCTCAACGCCCCGGTGACATCCGCGGCGAACGCGGTGTAGCCACCCTCGTGGTGGGCCACGAGTTGGTTGTTCACCCACACGGTGGCGGCCTGGTCGACCGCGCCGAAGTTGAGCAGCACCCGTCGGCCCCGCCAGCTGTCCGGTACGCGAAAGGCCCGGCGGTACCACATTTCGGCGTCGTGGCGCTGGATGCCCGACAGCGCGGACTCGACCGGGTAGGGCACCAGGATCTGCTCGGTGAACGCCTCGGAGGTGGGCGGAGCCGCGAGCCGGGTTTTACCCGAGCGGCCGAGGTAGTCCCACACGCCGTTGAGGTTGAGCCAGTCCGGCCGGGCCAGCTGCGGGCGCGGGTAGTCCGGCAGCGCATTGGCCGGTCCTACCAGCGCGGTCCAGCGGGTCGGCAGCGGCGTCACCCCGGGATACCAGGTGCGGGCGGCCTCGGCGGGGGCGCGGGACGGCGGGACCATCATGGCGATGACGGTCAGCACCACCGCCGCCAGACGGCTGCTGGGGTTGCGCAACGACGCTCACCGACCTGTTTCGCTCCGGAGCTGATTTCGGTCGAATCCTGACACGCATCCGGTGCCGGCCGCTGGGCTTCAGCCCAACATCAGGAACCCGGCGGAGGGGCCGCGGTGTCGAGGTACCACGGCGGCGGCGGGCCGCCGATCGGGTAGTAGCCGGGCGGCAGGGCGGGACGGCCCTCGGCCGGACCGGCACCACCGTTGACCGACGGGGTCTCCGAGCCCGGGGAGTTGGTCGAGACGTATCCGGGCGGCAGGGGCGGCGCCGGCCCGGCGCCCGGCGGCGGCGTGGGCGCGCCGAGGCTGGCGCCCGGGGTGAGGTCGGGGTTGCGGGCCTGGTGCCACAGGTCGATCAGCGATCCCAGGATGCCTCCGTTGTTGGTGGCGTTCGGGTTCTGCACCGGCGGGACCGAGGGCCGCGGCACCGGAGGAAGGTCGCCGGGGCCCGCGGCAGGTGCGGCCGGGGCCGGCGCCGCGGGAGCGGCCGGATCCACCGGGACCGGGGGCTGGTGGGGGGTCTGCGGGTCGTCGGACTCCGGAGGCGGCGGTGGCGGCGGAACCGCGGTGGTGGTCACCGGCGCCGGGTCGGCCGGCTCGGTCGGGTCCGCGCCGGCGGCGGCCGGCCCGGCCAGGGCGGCGCCGAGGGCGGTCAGGCAGGTCACGGCCGTTGCCGCCGTCCGGCGCCGTCGCGTCATGACCCGATCGTCGCACATCAGCGATCGGACGCCGACTGCCGCCGGGATCGCGTCGACCGCCACGCTCCCGTCGACCGCCACGTTCCCGTCGACCGCCACGCTCCCGTCGACCAGAGCGCCCAGGCGATCAGCACGGGCTGGAAGAACAGCCGGATCAGCCGGGCGCGGTCGCTGTCGAGACCGAAGGCGTCGCGGTGGTGCATCCACTGGGCGATGTTTCCCGGGAACACCGCCACGAAGAACGCCGCCAGCAGCAGGCCGACGAGCGCGCGCCTGCGGGTCGCCAGGATCATCGCGGCGCCCAGTGCGATCTCGACGACGCCGGAGGCCAGCACGGTGAGATCCGGGGACAGCGGGAACCAGGGCGGCACCTGCGCCTGGAACTCGGCCCGGGCGAAGGTCAGATGGCCGATGCCGGCGACGCACATGAACGCCCCGAGCAGGATGCGTCCGGCATTCCGGGCGGGCGATTCGGCGGCGCTGTCGTTCATGGGCGCCATCAGTCTGCCAGCCCGCCTCGACCGCTACACCGGCTGGACCGACACCGTGTTGGTGTTCTTGTTGACGACGTACAACATGCTCGGCGCACCGCTGACCGGACTCACTGCGACGCCGATGTGCGAGCTTCCGATGGTGGGGCTGGCCAGCACGGTGTTGTTGGAGGTGTCGATGACATACACCTTGCCGCTGGTGCTATCCGTCACGTAGGCGCGGGTTCCGTCACCACTGACCGCGATATCCCGAGGGGATCCGCCGGTGGTGATCGTTGCAACCACCGCGTCGGTGCTGGTGTTGATCACCGTCACAGTGCCGGAAGCGGTGTTCGCGACGTACGCACGTGACAACGACGCGTTGACAGCCACCCCCAGCGGGCCCGTTCCCACGGTGATGGTCGAACCGATCGTGTTGTTGGTCAGGTTGAGCACCGAAACGGTCGTTCCGGTTCCCGCGTTGTAGTTGGTCACGTAAGCCTTGTTGTTGCCGCTGACTGCGATGTCGAATGGGCCGTTCAGTCCGGTGATCGTGGTGATCAGCGCGTAAGTGCTTGTGTTGTAAACCCTTACGGCGTTGTTGGCCGAGTCCGTCACGTAAGCCTTGGTGCCGTCGGCGGTGATCCCCACGTCGAGGTTCCGATTGCCCGCGGTGATCTGCTGGACGACCTGGTAGGTCGAGGTGTTGATCACCGTCAGCGTGTTGTTGAAGCTGCCGATCCAGGCGTAGGCCCCGTTCGGTGTGAAGGTGACGCTGGTCGGATTCGAGCCGGCACCCGGGATGACGATCTTCTGCGGCGTCGCCGACAGGTTCGAGTTGTCGATGACGTAGACCGCCGCTCCGTTGAGATCGGCGACCCAGGTGTAGAGGCCGTTCGGGGTGACGGCCATCTCTTGTGGGCTGTTACCACCCAGCGTGACGGTCTGGACCGCTCCCGGGGTGCCCACCTGTCCGGGAGTGCCGGGACTCGGCCCACTGCCGCCCGCACCGCCGGCGCCACCCTGCTCGAATGTGCCTGCGGAGGTGGCGGTTCCGCCATTGCCGCCGTTGCCGCCGACCGCGGTGCCCGCCCCGCCGGCACCGCCCGCCCCGCCGTAGGCGGCGCCGTACGCCGTCGCAGAGCCGCCGTTGCCACCGAGGCCGCCGGTGGCAC
>NZ_JBJTJF010000114.1:0-43322 GCF_046095365.1 Mycobacterium sp. | reverse complement strand
GGCACCACCCCGGGCAGGAAGGCGGCCATCGCCGTGAGCGTCGCCTGGGTCTCGTAGCCGACACCGCCGGCGGTCCCGTCCGGACGGCGCGTCCAGCGGGCATCGGGCTTGTCCGGCGGAGGGATCGCGCCCTTCCAGCCGAACAGGACCGTGGCTCGGGAGTTGAAGTACAAAGCGTGGCCGGTGATGTCGAAGATGAGCACCGGGTGGTCGGGAAAGTAGGTGTCCAGGGCGGCCCGGTCGGGCATCGGGATGGACAGCAGCAGCCGGTCCAGGCCGTTGAACAGAAGCGGCTGACCGGTGGGTGTCTCCCGGCGCAATCTGGCGAACAGCGCCTCGACGTCGGCCCAGGTGGGGAAACCCACGAAGGGGGCGATCCAGTGCGCGGGCTGCTGGCAGAGCACCGCAGCCGGGACCGGGTGGTCGTGGGCCTGGATGAAACCCGGCATCAGGACCTGCGGGCCGAGATCCTGCACCGGGGCCTGCGGGGCCCGGGCCCGGCACTGGGCCAGCGAACCCACCGCCGCGATCGTGCCCGAGTCCAGGTCTACGGCGACCGCTTCGGCCCGGGGCTCGGCGGGGTTCATCGTGATCACCGACGACGGACTGAGGATCGTCCGGGCCCCCATCAGAGTTCGCCCGCCTCGACCGCCTCACGGGTGTGCTGGGCGGCGGCGATCTGACCCGCCGAGTAGCCGATGAACAGCGCGCTGATGCCGACCAGCACCGCGACCGCGGCGATCCACAGCAGCGAGTAGGTGTATCCGGCGTCGAGGGCGTCGAGTTGGGCGGGGGTCATATCGGCCACCGGGCCGGTGGTGCCGCCCAGGTAGAGCGTCCGGGAGGTCTGCACCGCCTGGATGACGACGAGCACGAGCGGGCCGCCGAGATTCTGGACCATCAGCGTGATGGCGCTGATCGGGCCGATCTCGCGCGGGCCGACGTTGGCCAGCGCGCACAGCGGCAGCGTCACCGAGATGACGCCGATGCCGAAGCCGCCGATCAGGATCGGCATCAGCAGATCGGGGAAGTACGGGATGGCGCGGTTGAGCGTCGATCCGAAGATCATCGCGCCCAGCACGAAGGCGCCGCCCCCGATGATCAGCCAGCGCGGCGCGACGTATGGGGCGATCCGCGCGGTGAGCAGGTTGCCGAAGCCCAGTGCCAGGGCGAACGGGATGAACGCGATCCCGGCGTGTAACGCCGAGTACCCCAGGACGTCCTGCACGTAGAGCCCGATCATCACGGTCAGGGCGAGCATCACCCCGCCGGCCAGGAACAGCGAGACGAACGTCGCCACCCGGTTGCGGTCGCGGAACAGCCACAGCGGCACCAGCGGGTGCTCGGCGCTGCGCTCGACGACGAAGAAGGCGATGCCCAGCAGCACGGCCGCCACACCGGCGCCGATCACCCACGGGTCCGCCCAGCCGCGCGGCGGGCCCTGGGTGAACACCAGCACCCCCGCGGTGCACCCCAGGGTGGCCAGCAGCGCGCCGGCGATATCGAGCTTGAGCCGCTCGTGTCTGGTCTCCTCCAGCCGGGTCAGCGCGATCCACACGATGAGCACGCCGATCGGGAAGTTGATCAGGAAGGCCAGCCGCCAGGAGATGACGGTGAGCGCGCCGCCTACCACCAGACCGAGCACCGAGCCCAGACCCTGCATGGCCGCCGACATGGCCATCGCCTGGTTGCGGGCCCGGCCGGGGGCGTAGGTGGTGGCGATCAGCGCCAGACCGGTGGGCGCGGCCACCGCGGCGCCCATGCCCTGAACGGCGCGCGCGGCGATCAGCAGCGTCCCGTCGGTGGCCAGGCCGCAGGCCATCGAGGCGATGGTGAAGACGCCGACGCCGGAGATGAAGGCCCGCTTGTGACCGATGGCGTCGCCGACCCGCCCGCCCAGCAGCAGCAGCCCGCCGAAGGTCAGGACGTAGGCGGTGATCACCCAACTCTTGGCGGCGTCGGAGAGGTCCAGTTCGGCCTGCATGCGCGGCAGCGCGACGATGACGATGGTGCCGTCCAGCGTCGACATCAGCTGCATGCCGGTGATCGCGATGATCGCGACGCCCAGCACGCTGGAGGCGAGGGCCCGGACCGGCCGTTCGGGAACGCTCGCGCCGGACATGGGTAGTCACCCTACCCAGGGCCGGGGGATATCTCCGGGTTAGAGCTCTCCGGCGTCGATCGCTTCCTTGACGTCCTGGGCGTGGGCGACCTGCTCTGCGGTGTAGCCGATGAACAGCGCGACCGCGCCGACGATCACCGCGACGCCGGCCACCCACAGCAGACCGTAGGTGTAACCCTGGTCCAGGGCGTGCAGCTGGGCCGGGTTCATCCGCTTCACCGGTCCGGTGGTTCCGCCCAGATAGAGCGTGCGCGAGGTGATGACGGCCTGGATCACCGCCAGCACCACCGGCCCGCCGAGATTCTGCAGCATCAGGGCGATCGCCGACACCGGCCCGATCTGGTCGACGCCCACCCCGGCGATGGCCGAGACGGTCAGCGGCACCACGATCATGCCGATGCCGAAACCGCCGACCGTGATCGGGATGACCAGGTTCGGGAAGTACGGGATGCCGGCGTCCAGCGTGGAGCCGTAGAGCATGGCGCCCAGGACCAGGATGCCGCCGGCGATCACCAGCACCCGGGGCGGGAAGAAGTTCACCAGTTGCGAGGAGGCGGCCAGGCCGACGCCCAGGGCGATGACGAACGGGATGAACCCGATGCCCGCGCGCAGCGCGCTGTATCCCATGATGTCCTGCACGTACAGCCCGATCAGCACGGTCAGGGTGAACATCACCCCGCCGGCCAGGAAGACCGCCGCGAAGGTGGCCAGCCGGTTGCGGTCGCGGAACAGGGCGAAGGGCACCACCGGGTTGACGGCGTTGCGTTCGACGGCGACGAAGGCGACGAACGCCAGCAGGGCGGCCAGGCCGGCGGCGAGCGTCTTGGGCGACAGCCAGCCGCTCTCCGGCCCCTGCGTGAAGCCGAAGACCGCCGCGGTGCATGCGACCGTCGCCAGCAGCGCCCCGGCCGCGTCCAGCCTCATCCGCTCGCGGTGGGTCTCCACCAGTGTCCGGCGGGCCAGGTAGATCATCAGCACCCCGATGGGCACGTTCACCAGGAAGGCCAGCCGCCAGGACACCTCGGTCAGCGCGCCGCCGACCACAAGTCCCATCACCGAGCCGACTCCGGTCATCGCGGCGAACACCGCGGTGGCGGCGTTGCGGGCCGGGCCCTTGGGGAAGGTGGTCGCGACCAGTGCCAGGCCGGTCGGCGAGGCGATCGCCGCTCCTACGCCCTGCAACAGCCGGGCGATCACCAGAGTGGACTGGTCCCAGGCGATTCCGCACAGCACCGAGGCGATGGTGAACAGCGCCACGCCCACGATGAAGGTCCGCTTGCGGCCGATGGTGTCGCCCAGCCGTCCGCCCAGCAGCATCAGGCCGCCGAAGGTCAGCACGTAGGCGGTGATCACCCAGCTGCGGCCGGCGTCGGACAGGCCCAGCTCGTCCTGGATCTTGGGCAGCGCCACGATCGCGACGGTGCTGTCCATGGTGGCCAGCAACTGCATGCCGCCGATCGCGACGACCGCGGCGATGAAACGCCAGGAGGTCAGCCACGCCGGGACCTTGGGAACCGGATGGCCGTCGCGCGTCGCCGGCAGGTCGGCGGACGTGTCGGCGGCGGAAGTCGAGAGCCCGCGGTAGCCGGTGCCGTGGCCCACCCGCCGGAACGGGGCCGTGCGCTCTGCGTCGTCGAGAGCCGTCATAGCCGGACAGCCTACCTCAAAATTAAGAAGACTTTAAAGTCTCGATAAAGTCTCGAAGCCCGCGACCGGCCCGATCACGATGATCGCCGGCGGCCGGATTTCCTCCTCCCGGATGCGTTCGGGCACGTCAGACAGGGTGGCACGGACGACACGCTCCGCTGAGGTGGTGCCGTTCTGGACCACCAGCACCGGCGTCTGCGCAGGTCGGCCGCCCTTAATCAGAATCTCGGCGAACAGTTCGATCCGCTCGACGGCCATCAGCAGCACCAGCGTTCCGGACAGTCGGGCCAGGGCCTCCCAGTCGACCAGGGACTCCGGGTCGTCCGGCGAGACATGCCCGCTGACCACGACGAACTCGTGGTTGACGGCTCGGTGGGTGACCGGCACGCCGGCCAGCGCGGGCACTGCGATCGCACTGCTGACCCCCGGCACGACTGTGACCGGGATCCCAGCCTCGGCGCAGGCGAGGACTTCCTCATAACCCCGGGCGAAGACGAACGGGTCTCCTCCCTTGAGTCGCACCACGAACTTGCCGGCCCGGGCCCGGTCGATGAGGACGGCGTTGATGGCGTCCTGGGCCATCGCCCTGCCGTAGGGGATCTTGGCGGCGTCGATCACCTCCACCTGCGGGGCCAGTTCGGCCAGCAGCGCCGGCGGCGCGAGCCGGTCGGCCACCACCACGTCGGCGTACGCCAGCAGGCGGCGGCCGCGCACCGTGATCAGCTCCGGGTCGCCAGGGCCTCCGCCCACCAGGGCCACCCCGCCGGGCACCACGTCGGAGGCGGTGCTGGCCACCACGTCGGGAACGATGCGTCCCTGCTGGAACGCCTCGCGGATCGCCGATCGCACCGCCGCCGACCGGCGGTGCTCCCCGCTGGCCAGCACCCCGACCATCAGTCCCTCGTAGTCGAAGGAGGCCGGGGTGACGGCGGTGCCCTCCCGGCCGGCGTCGGCCCGGACGCAGAAGATGTGCCGGCGCTCGGCCTCGGCGACGATCTCGGCGTTGACGCCCGGGTCGTCGGTCGCGGCGATGGCGTACCACGCGCCCTCCAGGTCCCCGTCGCGGTAGTCCCGCACCTCCAGGGTGATGACGGATTCCTGCTCGGCCAGGGCCTCGACGGCCGGGGTGGCCGCCCGGGCGACGATGTGCACCTGCGCGCCGTGGGAGATCAGCACCGGCACCCTGCGCTGGGCCACCGTCCCTCCGCCGACCACGACGACCTTCCTGCCGGCCAGGCGAAGGCCGACCAGATAGGCGTTCTCGGTCACCGGCCGAGCCTAGCCAGCGCCGGCCACCGAGGCGCCCTCGACGAACCGCCGGACCGCCGCGGGGTGGGCCGCAGGGTGGGTATGCAGGTAGGCGGCGTGTACCCCGGCATCGACGGCTCCGTCGCGGACCGGTGCGCCGTCGCCGCCGCGGATCAGCCAGGCCGCCTCGACGGGAGCGCTGAATTCCACCGTGGTGCGGTGGAATTCGTGGCCGGTCACCCGCTGGCCGGTAGCGAACAGCGCGGAGTCCACCGCCGCCACCGCGTCGCGGTAGCCCAGGGTCAGCCGTTCGGTGAAGCGCGCCGAACCGGACAGCACCCCGCACATCGGTTCGCCGTCGAGATCCGACATCAGATAGGTGAGCCCGCCGCACTCGGCGTGCACCGGGGCGCGGCCGGCCAGCGTCCGGATCTGCTCGCGGACCGCGTCGTTGGCGGCCAGTTCCCGCGCGTACTGCTCGGGGAATCCGCCCGGGAGCACCAGCGCGGCACTGTCCGGCGGCAGGGTCTCGGCCAACGGGTCGAATGCCGCCACCTCGGCGCCGGCGGCGCGCAGGAGCTCCGCGTGTTCGGCGTAGCCGAACGTGAAGGCCGGACCGGCGGCCACCGCCACCACCGGCCCGTCGGCCACCGGGTCGCCCACCGCCTGCTGCGGTGACCACGGCGGCGCGGCCACGGCGGAGGCGGCCAGGGCCCGCACCGCGGCCACGTCGACGTGCCGCGCGACCAGTTCGGTCATCGCCGACACGGCCGCCCGCGCCCGGTCTCCATGCTCGACGGCGGTCACCAGGCCAAGATGCCGCGAAGGCACGGCCAGGTCGTCGCAGCGCGGGAGCGCACCGAGCACCGGCATGCCCACCGCCTCGCAGGCCTGGGTCAGCACCTGCTCGTGACGGGGCGAGCCCACCCGGTTCAGGATCACCCCGGCCACCCGGACAGCGCGGTCGAGGGTTGAAAACCCATGCAGCACAGCGGCAATCGACTGGCTCTGGCCGCGTCCGTCGACCACCAGCACCACCGGAGCGGCCAGGATCGCGGCCACCTCGCCGGTGGACCCGCTCGCCGGAATGCGTAGCGGCTCCTCGATCCGGCCGTCGAACAGACCCATCACGCCTTCCACGACGGCGATGTCGGCGTCGCGCGAACCGTGCCGGTAGAGCGGGCCGACGAGTTCCGCGCCGACCAGCACGGGGTCGAGGTTGCGGCCCGGGCGGCCTGCGGCCAGCGCGTGGTAGCCCGGATCGATGAAGTCCGGGCCGACCTTGAACGGCGCGACCCGATGGCCGGCCTTGCGCAGTGCGCCGATCAAACCCGTTGCGACGGTGGTCTTCCCGCTTCCCGACGCCGGGGCGGCGACGACGACGGCGGGGACGGAGCTCACCGGCTCACCACTCGATGCCGCGCTGGCCCTTGCGGCCGGCGTCCATCGGATGCTTGACGCATCTCATCTCGGTCACCAGATCGGCGGCCTCGAGCAGGTGCGCCGGTGCGTCGCGGCCGGTGATGACCACGTGCTGGCGGCCGGGCCGGGCCAGCAGGGTGGCGACCACCTGGTCGACGTCGACCCAACCCCACTTCAACGGGTAGGTGAACTCGTCGAGCACATAGAAGTCGTGCCGCCGGGCATCGAGGCGGCGGGAGATCTCGGCCCAGCCCTCGGCGGCGACGGTGGCGTGGTCGCCGTCCGAGCCGGCCTTGCGCGACCAGGACCAGCCCGCGCCCATCTTGTGCCACTCCACCGCGGCGCCGCTGCCGTGGTCGGTGTGCAGCCGGGCCAGTTCGGCGAACGCGGACTCCTCCCCCACCTTCCACTTCGCGCTCTTGACGAACTGGAACACCGCCACGCTCAGCCCGGCGTTCCAGGCCCGCAGCGCCATGCCGAACGCGGCGGTGGACTTGCCCTTGCCGTCACCGGTGTGCACCGCGAGTACCGGCGCCGCGCGGCGCTGCCGGGTGGTCAGTCCGTCCTGCGGCACCTCCACCGGCTGACCCTGCGGCATCGCGGATCGCCTCCTCAGGCCGCCCGGCGCACCGCGTGCGCCAGCGCGTCGGCCCGCAACTGCTCCAGGCGCAGCACCGGCGCGCGCTGGTGCGCGGCGAGCTCGGCGGCCAGTCCCAGCCGGACGAAGGAGGTCTCGCAGTCCACCACCACCGCGGCGGCACCCTCGGCGGCCAGCGCCTGCGCGGCGGATCGGCTGCGCCGCAACGGGTCCCGGCCCGCGGTGGCCCGCCCGTCGGTGAGCACCACCACCAGCGGCCGGCGCGAGTCGTCCCGGGCCCGCTCCCGCACCACCAGGTCCCGGGCGGCCATCAGCCCCTCCGCCAGCGGTGTCGTGCCGCCGGTCTCGAACCCGGCGAGCCGTCGGGCGGCGGTGTGCGCCGAGGCGGTCGGCGGCAGCACCAGCCGCGCCCGATCGGCCCGGAAGGTGATCACCGCGACCTTGTCGCGACGCTGGTAGGCGTCGCGCAGCAGCGACTGCGCCGCGCCGCCGACCGCGGCCATCCGGTCGCGGGCCGCCATCGACCCGGAGGCGTCCACCACGAACACCACCAGGTTGCCCTCCCGGCCGACGCGCACGGCCCGCCGGATGTCGCCGGCATCCGGGCGCAGCGGCCCCGGGGTGTCCCGGCGCCCGGCCGCCGACAGCACGGTAGCGAACAGATGCACGCCGTGTCCGGCCTCGCCCGCCGCGGCCGCACGCACCGCCGCGCCAGCGGAGTTGCGGGCCGGTGAGCGACGTCCGGCCCGGCCGTCACCGAGGCCGGGCACGGTCAGCGTGCGGGTGCGAAAGCTCGGTGCGGGCGCAGCCGCGGGCCGGCTCTGGCCCGAATCACCCTGCCGCACCGGCGATTGCGCCGAATCATCGACGGGCCCGCCCCCGCCGGGCGGGTCCGGGTCGTCCTCCGGGCCGGCGTCGGCGGCGGCAAGCGCCTCGTCGAGCCGGTCCGGGTCGATTCCCGGTTCGTCGAACGGGTCCCGGCGGCGGCGGTGCGGTAGTGCCAGTTCGGCGGCGACGCGGATATCCGCCTCGACGACGGTGACGGGGCCTTCGCCGGCGCCCCCGCCGGCGGCGCGCCACGCGGCGTGGGCCACCGCGGTGCGGGCCACCACCAGATCGGCGCGCATGCCGTCGACGTCGAAGGCGGCGCACAGCGCGGCGATCCGGGTCAGCTCGCGGTCGGGCAGCAGCACCCGGCCGAGCAGGCCGCGCGCCCCGGCGATGCGTCCACCCAACTCGCCGTCGGCGTCGGCATACCCGGCGGCGAACCCCGCCGGATCGGCCTCGTAGGCCAGCCGGGCCCGGATCACCGCGCTGCGCACCGCCACGTCGCGGGAGGCCTGCACGTCGACGGCCAGACCGAACCGGTCGAGCAACTGCGGTCGCAGTTCGCCCTCTTCGGGATTCATCGTGCCGATCAGCACGAACCGCGATTCGTGGGAGTGCGACACCCCGTCGCGCTCGACGTGCACCCGCCCCATCGCGGCGGCGTCGAGCAGGACGTCGACGAGGTGGTCGCCCAGCAGGTTGACCTCGTCGACGTAGAGCACGCCGCCGTGTGCCCGGGCCAGCAGGCCGGGCGCGAAGGCGTGCTCGCCGTCGCGGAGCACCTTCTGCAGATCCAGAGATCCCACCACCCGGTCCTCGGTGGCGCCGATCGGCAGTTCCACCAGCCGGGCGGCGGCGTCGGCCCGGGCGAGCACGGCCGCCAGCGCCCGCACGGCGGTGGATTTCGCGGTGCCCTTCTCCCCGCGAATGAGCACACCGCCGATCTCCGGGTGCACCGCGCACAGCAGCAGCGCCAGCCGCAGCCGATCGTGGCCGACGATCGCGCTGAACGGATAGTGCGGGGGGTTCACCGGAGCGCCCCCCGCAGCATCGGCACGTGCGGGATGCCGTCCTCGACGAACTCCTCGCCGTCGGCGACGAAACCGTGCCGGGCGTACATGCCGGACAGGTAGGTCTGGGCGCTGATCCGGCAGGGCCGCTGCCCGACTTCGGCCAGCGCGGCCTGCAGCAGCCGCCCGGAGTGCCCCCGGCCGCGGTGGCCGGCCCGGGTGCAGACCCGCCCGATGCGCAGCGGGGAGCTCACGCCCGGGCTGTCGGTCATCAGTCGCAGCGTCGAAATGACCTCGCCGCCAGCCCCTTCCAGCCAGAAGTGCCGGGTCTGCGGCTCCAGATCGCGACCGTCGACCTCCTGGTAGGGGCACGCCTGCTCGACGACGAAGACACCGACCCGCAATTCCAGCAGGGCGTGCAGGACTGCCGCGTCGAGTTCGGCACCGGCGCACCGGCGCAGCGCGACCGTCGGCAGGTCCGACACGGGCACGTCCTTCGCTCGCGGTGGCCCGCTCCCGTCGCTGCGGGGCGGCTTGGGGGCTAGGTTATCCCGGCGTGCGGGGCCGCGGCCCGCGGAGCCGACTAAGGTTGGGCCGTGACGGCCGGCGGATGGTCTCGGGGTTGGTCCGAGGACGTCCTGCCCGGCTACCGGCAGACCACCTGCGCGCTGGGTCCCGATCCCGACGGTGAGGGCGAGCTGTCCGCCACCGTGGTCACCCGCGCCGACGCCGGCCCGTCGCACCGGGTGGTGCTGGCCGTGCACGGTTTCACCGACTATTTCTTCAACACCGAGCTGGTGGACTACCTCGCCGACCGCGGCTACCGCCTCTACGGCCTTGACCTGCACAAGTGCGGGCGGTCCTGGCGGAAGGGCCAGACCCCGCACTTCACCACCGACCTGGCCCGCTACGACCGGGACCTGGAGTGGGCGCTGGCGGTGGCCCGGGCGGAGAACCCCGGAGCGGCGGTGGTCGCCTACGGCCACTCCACCGGCGGGCTGGTCGTCTCGCTGTGGCTGGACCGGGTGCGCCGGCGGGGCGACACCGCCGCCCTGGGTCTGACCGGGCTGGTGCTCAACAGCCCGTTCCTGGACCTGCGCGGGCCGGCGATCCTGCGCACCCGGGTCACCTCCTCGGCGATCGGGGCGGTGTCGAGGGTGCGCAAGACCCGGGTGCTCCGTCCGCCCGGCACCGGCGGCTACGGCCTGACCCTGCACCGCGACTACCACGGCGAGTTCGACTACGACCTGCGGTGGAAGCCCCTGGGCGGATTCCCGGTGACGGTCGGCTGGGTCCGGGCCGTCCGGCTCGGGCAGGCCCGGCTGCACCGCGGACTGGACGTGGGGGTGCCCAACCTGATCCTGCGTTCGGACCACAGCGTCGAGGAGACCGCCGCCACCGAGGTGATGCAGCGCGGGGACGCCGTCCTCGACGTCGCCCACATCGCCCGGTGGGCCGGCTGCATCGGCAACCGGCAGACCGTCGTGCCGGTCGCCGACGCCAAGCACGACGTGTTCCTGTCGCTGGCCGGGCCGCGGGCCGCGGCCTACGCCGAACTCGGCCGCTGGCTGGCCGGCCTCGACGGGTGAGTCAGCGCGCGACGAAACTGCCGTGGAAGCCCTGCGGGACGTGCTGGGCGAGTTCGGCGGTGGCCACCGGCCCGCGGGCGAGATTCCTGGCGTCGAGGATCACCAGCCGGGAGGTGTGGGTGCCGGCCCGGTACTCGACGGTGAGCAGCCAGCCGTCGTCCTCGTCGGCGGCGCCGGGCCTGGGGGTGAACACCGGTTCGCAGAAGCTGTTGCCGGGTGATTCCACCGGGTAGCTGGTCTCGGTGTTGTCCGACAGGTCCAGTTTGGTCACGACGTCGAACAGCGTGCCCAGATGCTCGCGGGTGTTGAAGTAGGAGTAGCGGTGCGGCCGGCCCTCCCGGTCGGGGTGGTGTCGCGGGAACTCGCACGACCGGTCGCTCAGCTGCTCGCGGATCACCCGGCCGGAGGCGGTGACCCGGAACCGGGTGAACTCCGAGGTCGCCCGGTCCAGCGGGCTGGTGCGGAACCGCGCGATGCACTCCAGCAACTCCCCGCCGTGGTAGGTGATCGCGTCGAGTACGACGTCGCCGCGGTCGTCGAAGGCGTTGCTCAGATGGAACTGCAGGACCGCCTCGCACTCGATGCGACGGATCTTGCCTCCGTCGCGCGGGATCAGCACGAAGGAGCTGCCGCGCTCGGGCCGGTAGCGCATGCCGTCGCCGAACGACTTGAACCCCAGAGCGATCGGGATTCCGTCGGGAATGATCGGTGAAACCAGGAACACCAGGTACCGCTCGGTGATCGCGAAGTCGTGCACCATCGCCACGTACGGCAGCGACACCGAACGGTAGTGCTTGAGCGTGCCGCTCCGGTCGGTGCGGTAGACCCGGAGGTGCGGCGTGGGGATGAACTCGACGCCGAAGTTGAACATGTCCCCGCTGCTGGGACAGAAGCAGGGATGCGCGGAATACGTTCCCGTCCAGCGCAATTCCCCGCCGAACCGGCGCGGGCCCAGAGTCTCCAGGCTTTCCGGGTCGAGCTCGTGCGGTGGTCCGCCCTCCCACAGCGCGTACAGATGCCCGGCGTGTTCGACGACGTTGGTGTTGGCCAGGTTGGGTGGCAACCGGGCGATGTTGGCCAGCCAACCGCCGGCGGCGTCGGTGCCGAGGTGCCGGGTCGTCGACTTACCCAGGTAGTGCTGGGTGCGCACGTAGCGGTTGCGGTACCGGACCTCCCCCCGGTCGATGGCGAAGGCGGAGATCATCCCGTCGCCGTCGAACAGGTGGTGCAGCGGCCGGCCGGTGTGGTCCTGCCAGCGGCCCGGGCCGTTGCGGTAGAGCGTGCCGTTCAGTTCGGCCGGGATCTCACCGTCGACCTCGTCCAGGGCGTGCTCGCACTCGCTGTGTTGGGGCTCGCTCACGCCCAGACTGCGCAGGTCGGCGTCGTTCATCGACGACATCCGGTCCAGGGCGCGGGCGCGCTCGGCGGCGTCGAGGGACTGCAGGTAGTCAACGAGACCGGGCAGATCCGGGACGTCGAGAACCACTGCTGTCGAGGACTTGGCAGCCAACGGACACCCCTGACTCTTCGGACTCCCTGCAAACCTAGCCGCAAGCCGGCCGTGCGGATGCGGGTATCAGCCCTCCGGCGTGGCGGCCCACCTCTGTTCGATGCGGCCGAACCGCCACACCAGCACTGCCAGGAGCCAGGTCAACACGAACATCCCGACGATCACGAAGCCGATCACGTCGAGGTCGAGGGCGGCCACCCAGTCCCAGAGTCCCCCGCGCCAGCCCAGCTGCTCGGAGAGCAGCCCCAGCAACTCGGCGGTTCCGACGACGAGCGCGACCGCCACCGAGAGTCCGGTCACGGTGATGTTGTAGTAGATCTTGCGGACCGGGCTGGCGAACGCCCAGTCGTAGGCGGCCGACATGAAGATCCCGTCGGCGCTGTCCATCAGGCACATCCCCGCGGCGAACAACGCCGGCAGGGTCAGCACCGCCCACCACGGCACGCCGGCGGCCGCGCCGCTGCCCGCCAGGGCAAGCAGGGTCACCTCGGTGGCGGTGTCGAAACCCAGGCCGAACAGCACGCCGACGGCGAACATCTGCCGCGGACGGCTGATGCGGCGAATGACCGGGCGCAGCGCCCGGGCCAGCACGCCCCGGCCGGCCAGCTGGTCCTCCAGAGCCCTCTCGTCGAAACGGCCGCCGCGCAGCGCCACGAAGACGCGGTAGATGCCAACCAGCGCAACGAGATTGACGATGGCGATGAGGTAGAGGAAACCGCCGGATGCCAACGTCCCGGCGACGCCCAGTACCCGGCGGGTGGGCGAGGTGTCGTCGAGCAGCGTCCCGGCGTTCGTCGCGGCGCCGACCACCAGCAGGGCCAGCGCCACCACCATCGCCGAGTGGCCCGCGGCGAACCAGAACCCTACCGAGGCCGGCCTGCTGCCGTCGGCGGCGAGTTTGCGGGTGACGTTGTCGATGGCGGCGATGTGGTCGGGGTCGAACGCGTGCCGCAGGCCCAGCATGTAGGCGGTCAGGCCCAGTCCCAGGGAGAGCACCTGCGCCCCGGCCGCCTGCTGTCCCGGGCTCACGGCCAGGGCCAGGGTCCCGAATCCGACGGCGTGCAGGACCGCGACCGCGCACAGCACCCCCGCAGCGCGGGCCCGCTCCCGAGGAGTCCAGCCGCCGAGCAGCCGCGGACCCGCCATGGTGTGACCTCCGTGGGGGATTGCGCGTCCCCCGTCGTGGACGACTCGGACGGGAGGTCTGGCTACCGGCCGGGGTCCGGCCGGACACAGTGGCGCGACCGCACCGGAATCACACCGGTTTCCGCACCGTCCGACTATGCGGGAAGACACTACCCGTCGTGCGTCTGGCAGGCCGGGCACAGTCCGTGCAGCGTCAGGCCGGCCCGCTCGGAGAGGGTGAAGCTGCTGCCCTCGATCGCGTGTTCCAGGGCGGCCGACAACCGGCCGGCCGGAACCTCGATGATGGTCGCGCAGCGGGTGCACACCGCGTGGTGGTGCGGGTGGGCGGCCAGACCGTAGGTGGTCACGCCGCCTTCGACGGCCAGCGCGTGCAGCACGCCCTGGTCGACCAGCGTGGTGACGGTGCGGTACACCGTGGCCAGATCGGGGCGCTGGGCGCCGTCCGGCGTCGCGTCGAGGATGCGCTGGTGGATGTCGGCCACCGACAGGTGTCCGTCCACCGGTTCGAGCACCGCCAGAACGGCGATCCGCGACGGCATCCGGCGCAGTCCCCGGGAGCGCAGCAGTTCGCCGATGCGCTCGGCGTCGGGTGGTTCGACGGTCACCGGACCAGTGTCACCCCGGGCGGCGTGCCGGGCCAACCCCGATCCCCGGAGATTCCTGCGAATCGCTTGCACAAGGCCCCGGCGCTGAATAGCGTTCGGGGTGTGGGAACCCGCTGGGAACGGCTGCGCGAGATGCTGACCCGGCGGGAGTGGGGACGCCTCGCGGCGATGTTCGCCTTCGTCGCCGCCCTGCACGTGATCGGCTGGGGGACACTGGTGTTCCTCGTCGCGCCGCAGCATTTCGAGGCCGGGGACAGGGTCCTCGGGGTGGGCGTCGGCCTGACCGCCTACGCGCTGGGCCTGCGGCACGCCTTCGACGCCGATCACATCGCCGCGATCGACAACGTCACCCGCAAGCTGATGGCCGACGGCAGGCGTCCGCTGGGGACGGGGTTCTTCTTCTCCCTGGGGCACTCCTCGGTGGTGTTCGGGCTCGCGCTGCTGATCGCCCTCGGTGTGCGCGCGGTGATCGTCCCGGTGCAGGACGGCTCCTCGGCGCTGCGCCACTACGCCGGGCTCGTCGGCACCGGCGTCTCGGGCCTGTTCCTCTACCTCATCGCGGCGATCAACATCGCCGTGCTGGCCGGGATTCTCAAGCTGGTGCGCGGAATGCGGCGCGGGCAGTTCGACGAAGCCGCCCTGGAAGAGCACCTCGACAACCGCGGCCTGATCAACCGCCTGCTGGGCCGCCTGACCCGGTCGATCACCAAGTCCTGGCAGATGTACCCGCTGGGCATGCTGTTCGGCCTGGGTTTCGACACCGCCACCGAGGTCGCGCTGCTGGTGCTGGCCGGTTCCAGCGCGGCGGTCGGGCTGCCCTGGTACGCGGTGCTGTGCCTGCCGGTGATCTTCGCCGCCGGCATGAGCCTGCTGGACACCATCGACGGGTCCTTCATGAACGTCGCCTACGGCTGGGCGTTCGCCGCACCGGCGCGCAAGATCTACTACAACCTCACCGTCACCGGGCTGTCGGTGGCCGTCGCCCTGCTGATCGGCACGGTCCAACTCATCGGTGTGCTGCACGACGACTTCGGCTGGGTCAATCCGGTCACCGAGTGGATCAGCGCCGTGCGCGTCGACCAGCTCGGCTTCGCCGTCGTCGGACTGTTCGCCCTGGCCTGGGCGGCCGCGGCGGGCATGCGGTGGCTGCGCCCGGCTACAGCGGCGTCACATAGGCCGAACTGATCCCGCCGTCGACCAGGAACGTCGAAGCGGTGATGAACGAGGCGTCGTCGCTGGCCAGGAACGCCACCGCGGCGGCCAGTTCCTCGGCCTCGGCGAACCGGCCCAGCGGGATGTGCACCAGCCGGCGCGCCGCGCGCTCGGGGTCCTTGGCGAACAGCTCCTGCAGCAGCGGGGTGTTCACCGGCCCGGGGCACAGTGCGTTGACCCGGATGCCCTGCCGGGCGAACTGCACCCCGAGTTCGCGGCTCATCGCCAGCACCCCGCCCTTGGAGGCGGTGTAGGAGATCTGTGAGGTCGCCGATCCCATCACCGCGACGAAGGAGGCGGTGTTGATGATCGACCCCCTGCCGGCGGGCACCATGTGCCGCAGCGCCGCACGGCAGCACAGGTACACGCTGGTGAGGTTGACGTCCTGCACCCGCTGCCAGGCCGCCAATCCGGTCGTCTCGATCAGGTCGTCCTCGGGCGGGGAGATGCCGGCGTTGTTGAAGGCGATGTCCACCGACCCGTGGCCGGCCGCGGCGGTGTCGAACAGGTTGTCCACCGCGGCCTCGTCGGAGACGTCCACGGCCACAAAGGTTCCGCCGAGTTCCTCGGCCACCGGCGCGCCGGCCGCCGGGTCGATGTCACCGACGACGATGGTGGCGCCCTCGGCGCGCATCCGCCGGGCGGCGGCCAGCCCGATTCCGCTGGCCGCGCCGGTGATGACCGCGACCTTGCCGGCCAGTCGCTGGGTCAGATCCACGGTCGAGGGGGTCACTGCTGCTCTCCAATCGCGAAGAAGACGTTCTTGGTCTCGGTGAAGTGTTCCGGGGCGTCCGGTCCGAGCTCGCGGCCGAGCCCGGACCGTTTGAACCCGCCGAAGGGGGTGTTGTAGCGCACCGAGGAGTGCGAGTTGACGCTGAGGTTGCCCGACTCGACGGCGCGGGACATCCGCATCGCCCGATGCAGGTTGTCGGTCCAGATCGAGCCGGACAGTCCGTAGTCGGTGGCGTTGGCCAGCGCGACGGCATCGGCCTCGTCGTCGAAGGGCAGCACGGTCACGACCGGTCCGAAGATCTCCTCGGTGACGGTCCGGTCGGTGCGCCCCGGTGTGAGGACAGTCGGCGGAAACCAGTATCCGGCGCCGGCGGGTGCGCTTCCCCGGAAGGCCACGGGGGCGTCGTCGGGAACGTAGGCGGCCACCGACTCCCAGTGCGGCCGCGACACCAGCGGGCCCAGCTCGGTGTCGCGGCAAGCCGGGTCGCCGACCACGACACCCTTGACGGCAGGCTCGAAAAGCTCCATGAAGCGGTCGAAAACGCTGCGCTGCACCAGGATCCGGCTGCGGGCGCAGCAGTCCTGGCCGGCGTTGTCGAACACCCCGTACGGAGCGCTGGCCGCGGCCCGCTCCAGGTCGCAGTCATCGAAGACGATATTGGCGCTCTTGCCGCCGAGTTCCAGGGTCACCCGCTTGACGTGTCGCGCCGCCCCGGCCATCACCCGGATACCGACTTCCGTCGATCCGGTGAAGACCAGCTTCCCGATGCCGGGGTGGGTGACGAAGCGCTCCCCCACCACGCTGCCCTTGCCGGGCAGCACCCGGAACAGGTCGGGGGGAAGCCCCGCCTCGACGGCCAACTCGCCGAGCCGGATGCTGGTCAGCGGTGTCCACTCAGCGGGTTTGAGCAGCACCGCGTTGCCGGCCGCCAGCGCGGGGGCGAACGCCCAGGAGGCGATCGGCATCGGGAAGTTCCACGGCGTGATCACCCCGACCACGCCGATCGGCTCGTGGAACGTCACGTCCAGGCCGCCGGCCACCGGAATCTGGCGGCCGCTCAACCGCTCCGGCGCGGCGGCGTAGTACTGCAACACGTCGCGGACGTGGCCGGCCTCCCATTCCGCGGCCGACACCGGGTGGCCGGAGTTGGCCACCTCCAGGGCCGCCAGTTCGCCGAGGTGGGCGTCGACCGCGGCGGCGAAGTCCCGCAGGGCGGCGGCCCGCTCGGCGGGGGGCTTCGCCGCCCAGATCCGCTGGGCGGTGCCGGCACTGGCCACCGCGTCGTCGACGGTGTCGGCGTCGCAGAGTTCGACGGTGTCCAGCACCTCCTCGGTGGCCGGGTTGATCAGCGTCGCGGTGCTCACGTCCGCACCCCTCTCGTGGCGAAGTGGCGGGCGGCCTGCACCAGCCCGGCGAACAGGCGGAGGTCGTCGAGGGACTCCTCGGGATGCCACTGCACGGCGACCACGAAGTCCGGTCCGGGCATCTCGACGGCCTCGACCACGCCGTCGGCGTCGGTGGCGCCGACCACCAGACCCCGGCCCAGCCGGTCGATCCCCTGGTGGTGGTAGCACCGCACCCGCGCGGTCGGGCCGATCAGGCCGGCGATCCGGGTGCCGGCGGCGGTCAGCACGGTCGACGTGGCGAACACCGCGTCGCCGGCCCGGTGACCGCTGTGCCCGATCACCTCGGGAAGGTGCTGGTGCAGGGTTCCGCCGAGGGCGACGTTGAGCACCTGGGCTCCCCGGCAGATGCCCAGCACCGGCATCCCCCGGTGCAGGGCCGCGTCCAGCAGGGCGAACTCCCAGGCGTCGCGGTCGCGGGCGGGTTCCTCGGTGGCCGGGTGCGGCTGCTGGCCGTAGCAGGCCGGGTCGATGTCCTTGCCGCCGGTGATCACCAGCCCGTCCAGCGCGGCCAGCGCCCGCCCGGCGATCCCGCCGCCGACGGGCTGCGGCGGCAGCAGGGTGACGATCCCCCCGCAGCGGGTGATCCCGTCGAGGTAGACCCCGGGCAGGAAGCCGGCCTCGACGTCCCACACCCCGCTGCGGGCCCGCTGGCGGTAGGTGGTCAGGCCGATGACCGGGCCGGGCATGGCTTCAGAAACGCTCAAACCCGCGCACCCGCTCCCAATCGGTGACCGCCGCGCCGAACGCCTCGATCTCGACCCGGGCGTTGTTGAGATAGTGCTCGACCACCTCGTCGCCGAACGCCTCCCGGGCCACCTGCGAGCGACCGAACAGCGCAGCGGCCTCGGCCAGTGTGGCCGGCAGCCGCCGGGCGCCGCCGGTGTAGGCGTTGCCGGCCACCGGCTCGGGCAGCTCGAGTCCCGTGTCGATCCCGTGCAGACCGCCTGCGATCAGCGCGGCGACCGCGAGGTAGGGATTGACGTCACCACCCGGGGCGCGGCACTCCATCCGCATCGAGTGGCCGTGGCCGACCACCCTCATCGCGCAGGTCCGGTTGTCCATACCCCATGCGACCGCCGTCGGCGCGAAGCTGCCCGCCGCGAAACGCTTGTAGGAGTTGATGTTCGGCGCATAGCACAGAGCCAGCTCGGGGAGGGTCGCCAGCGTTCCGGCGAGGAAGCTGCGAAACGTCGCCGACATCCCCAGCGGCGCGGCGTCGTCGGCGAACACCGCGGCGCCGCCGGCGCCGCGCAGCGACAGATGGATGTGGCAGCTGTTGCCTTCCCGCTCGTCGAACTTGGCCATGAAGGTCAGGCTCTTGCCGTGCTGGTCGGCGATCTCCTTGGCGCCGTTCTTGTAGATGGTGTGGTTGTCGCAGGTGACCCGGGCGTGGTCGTAACGGAACGCGATCTCCTGCTGGCCGGGATTGCACTCGCCCTTGACGCCCTCGCAGTACATCCCGGCGCCGTCCATACCCAGCCGGATGTCGCGCAGCAGCGGCTCCAGCCGGGTGGAGGCGTGGATTGCGTAGTCGACGTTGTAGTCGCTGGCCTTGCTCAGACCGCGGTATCCGGCGGCCCAGGCATCGCGATAGGTGTCGTCGAACACCATGAATTCCAGTTCGGTGCCGACGAGGGCGGACAGTCCGCGCTGGGCGAGCCGGTCGGTCTGGGCGCGCAGGATGTTGCGCGGCGCGGCCGCAACGGGATCACCGTCCGGCCAATGCAGATCGGCGATGACTAGCGCGGTGCCGGGCAGCCACGGGAGCACCCGCAGAGTGTCCGGATCCGGCCGCATGACCATGTCGCCGTAGCCGGATTCCCAACTCGACATCCGGTATCCGTCAACGGTGTTCATCTCCACGTCCACGGCGAGCAGGTAGTTGCAGCACTCCGAGCCGTGTGCCGCGACCTCCTCGGCGAACAGCCTGGCCGCCACCCGCTTGCCGGTGAGCCGGCCCTGCATGTCGGCGAACGCCACGATCACGGTGTCGATGTCCCCGGCGGCCATCAGCCGGTCCAGCTCGCCCGGAGTCAGCAGGCCGCGGCGACGGCCGGTGCCCTCAGTCACATGCGCTCCTCGATTCACGACTCGCCACCAAGGTTTACACGAACGACACCCCCAAGGTGCGGCACCGTCCCGATAAACGGCTTATTGTCACGGGGACCGCCGGCCCTGCAGGCGCCGGCCGATGTGAGGAGACACCTCCGTGCCAGAGGGCCATGAACTGCTCGACGAGGACGAACTGCACCTGGCCCGGCTGGGTTACACCCAGGAGCTCAAACGCTCCTGGTCGGGTTTCAACAACTTCGCGATCTCGTTCTCGATCATCTCCATCCTCGCGGGCTGCTTCACCTCCTTCGGCCTGGGCTGGAACAACGGCGGCCCGGCGGCGATCGCGTGGGGCTGGCCGATCCTGTCGGCTTTCATCCTGCTGGTCGGGCTGTGCATGTCCGAACTGGTCTCGGCGTTCCCAACCTCCGGCGGAATCTATTGGTGGGCAGCCAGACTCGGCGGCGCGAAAGCCGGCTACTACACCGGCTGGCTGAACCTGATCGGGCTGATCGCCATCCTGGCGTCGGTGGCCTACGGAAGCGCGACCTTCCTAGACCTGACGCTGGGCACCCTCAGCGAGAGCTGGCTGTCCGGCTACAGCCTCAAGCGGGTCTTCGTGATGTTCCTGGTGATCCTCGCCGTCGTCGCCGTCATCAACATCTTCTCCAGCCACCTGCTGGCCGTCATCAACAACATCTCGGTGTGGTGGCACGTCGCCGGGGCCGCGGCGGTGATCGCCATCCTGTTCCTGGTGCCCGACCGGCACGCCGGCCTCGGCGACGTGTTCGCCAGGACGGTCAACAACAGCGGCATGTTCGGCGGCGCCACCTCCGGCTGGGGCTGGCTGCTGTTCGTGCTGCCGATATCGGCGATCCTCACCCAGTACACCATCACCGGCTACGACGCCTCCGCTCATCTGTCCGAGGAGACCCGCAGCGCCGCCGACGCCGCCGCCAAGGGCATCTGGCGCTCGATCTTCTACTCGGCGATCGGCGGGTGGATCCTGCTTCTGGCGTTCCTGTTCGCCGTCCAGGACGCCGACGGGGTGTCCAAGGCCGGCGGCGCGGTGGCGGCCATCTTCGCCCAGGCGCTGAACTCCAAGTGGGCCGCGCTGGTGCTGTTCATCTCCACCTCCGGGCAGTTGTTCTGCACCACCGCCTGCCAGACCAGCGCCTCGCGGATGCTGTTCGCCTTCAGCCGCGACCGTGCGGTGCCCGGGCACCGGCTGTGGTCGGCGGTCAACGCCAACAAGGTTCCGGCCAACGCGGTGATCGTGACCGCCGCCGTCGCCGCGCTGCTGACCCTGCCGGCCCTGGTCGAGGTCGACGTCAACGGCGCGCCGGTGCCGATCGCCTTCTTCGCGGTGGTGTCCATCGGGGTGGTCGGCCTCTACCTGTGTTTCGCGGTGCCGATCTACTACCGCTGGAGGGCCGGGGACTCCTTCCCCACCGGCGCCTGGAACCTGCGCGGCCACCACCGCTGGATGGCCCCACTGGCGCTGGCCGAGATCCTCCTCACCTCGGTCGTGGCGATGTTCCCGACGTCGCTGGGCGGGGTGCCCTGGGATCCGGGCTTCGAGTGGAAGTTCGTCAACTACACCCCGCTGGTGGTCTTCGGCGTGCTGATCCTGCTCTGGCTGTACTGGCACGCCTCGGTGAAGAAGTGGTTCACCGGGCCGATCCGCCAGATCGAGCTCAGCGGAATCGGCTGATCACCAGGTGCTGCTGCGCAGCACGATCTCGGCGGCCAGCTGAGCGGTGGCCACGTCCGCCTCGCGCCGGCCGCCGAACTCGACAAGCCGGTAGTCGCTGTAGACGAGCCGCTGGCTGGCTTTGGCCCACTTGCGGCAGGCCGGGGTGTTGACCAGTGCGGTGGTGTTGATCTCGACCGGCGGGCAGTCCGGGTCGCGGATCACCCCGTTGGGGTCGGGCACCGCCGGGTGCCCGCGGTCGATGACCACCAGCCCGGTGAACCGGTCGGGCCGGGCGGCGGCGACCTCCCAGGCCAGTTCCGCCCCGTGACGGTCCCCGACCAGCACACCGGAGGGCACGTCGAGGGTGTCGAGGATGTCCACCACCGCCTTGGCGTGCAGCCGGGGATCGGCTCCGATGACGACGGTGCGCACCGCGGCGGTGTGCAGCCGCTTGCAGAGGGTCTCGTAGGCCGCCGGGGCGTGCTGGGCTGCGGCGAGCAGCACCACGTAGGGGCCGCGCTCCGGACCGGTCACCAGCACCGGCAGGCCGAACCCGTCGACGGTCATCATCGTCGCGGGCATCGGCATACGTTACTGCCCGCCGGCGGCGGCCGACGGTGTTTCGCCGACCGTTCTCAGAGACTGCTCAGAAAGAACGGAGCTTCGCCGCCTGTTTGCCGAACACGTCCAAGAACGTCTGCGGCAGTGACGCTTTCGCTGTGATCGCCGGATCGCGCATCGGAGTGACCGAACCGAACACCGCGCGGGTGCCCACATTCTGGAAGGCCATGTAGGCGCTGCTCGAGGAACCGTTGAGGTTCATCGTTTGCTGGTATGCCAGCACCCCATCGTCCAGCCCCGGCAGCTCGGACATCGACATCGCGATCCCCTCGGAGTCCGGGTCGAAGAAGACCTCGTACTCCGCGCAGCGGCCGGCGGCGGCCTCGAGCGCGTCGAGGTCGAGGTTCCAGGACAGCACGGTCATCACGATCCGGGCCCCGTCGTAGGAGACCGCGTACTTGGCTGCGCTGCCCGGACCTCGCTCGGCGGACTGCTTGATGACGTTGGTCAGCGCGTTGGCGCACCCCTGCGGCCGGGACAGCATGGACCCGGGCTCGTGTGCGCCGTCGGGTTCGCCGGCCTGCTGAGTGATGCGGTCGTACTGCACACCGGCCGGGAGGTCCGCCTCGCCCAGGATCGCCTCCGCCAGGACCGAACCCGGCCAGGTGGGCGTACCGGCCACCGTTGCCGCGCAGCCGGAAACCAGCAGCGCCGCGGACAGCGGGACCACTCGGCGGACTCCCCTCATGGGATCAGGTTAGGCCACCGACGGTGATCACCGGGGCGGCCGAGGGCGGGTCGCCCAGCAGTGCGAGCAGGGCGCCGAGGTCGAGGTGGGCGGTCAGCAGGTCGGCCATCAGGTCCAGTTGTGCCTCGCGACGCTCGGTGACGCTGACGCCCTGCGCCAACCGGAACCCGCCCACCCCGGCCGCCTGCGCCGCTCGCACCAGCAGGTCCCGTCTGATCGCGTCGTTGTCCAGCAGCCCGTGCCAGTGGGTGCCGAACACCCCGCCGCGCACATAGCCCTGCACGGCGCCGCCGGCCTCGAACCAGGCCGCCTCGGCACAGCGCACCACCTGCCCGTGATGGATCTCGTAGCCCTCCAGCGGCCCGTCCCACCGCCGCAGCACCTTCTCGGCGGAGAACTCCACATCGGCGTCCAGCAGCCCCAGGCCTGCGACCGTGCCCCGGCCGCTCTCGACGGTGTCCTCGATGTTTCGGCACAGCATCTGCATGCCGCCGCAGATGCCGAGCAGAACCCGCCCGCCGCGGGCGTGATCGGTGACGGCGTCGGCCAGGCCGCGGTCGCGCAGCCACTGCAGGTCGGCGACGGTGGCCTTGCTGCCCGGCAGGACGACGAGGTCGGCGCCGGCGACACCGGCCGGCTCGGTGACCCACCGGACGACGACCCCCGGCTCGCAGGCCAGTGCTTCGACGTCGGTTGAGTTGGAGATCCGCGGCAGCCGGACCGCGGCCACCCGCAACCACCCACCGCCCTCCGGCGGGCCGGGGCTGCCCACGACGTCGCGGGACGTCACCGACACCGAGTCCTCGGCGTCCAGCCACAGCTCCTCGCTGTAGGGCAGCACTCCGTAGGTGGGCCGGCCGGTCAGGGCGCGCAACTGGTCCAGGCCGGGCGCCAGCAGCGCCGGGTCGCCGCGGAACTTGTTGACGATGAATCCGGCGATGAGCTTCTGGTCCGCCGGTTCCAGCACCGCCACGGTGCCGAACAGGTGTGCCAGCACACCGCCACGGTCGATATCCCCGACCAGAACGACGGGGATCTCCGCCGATCGGGCCAGGCCCATGTTGGCCAGATCGGTTGCGCGCAGGTTGATCTCAGCCGGCGAGCCCGCGCCTTCGCACAGCACCACGTCGAACTCGGCGCGCAGGCCGGCGAGTTCCTCGGCGACCACGCCGGCCAGCCGGTCGCGGTGGGTGATGTAGTCGCGCGCTCCCACGAAACCGACCGGCCGGCCTCGCACCACCAGCTGGGAGGTGCGGTCACTCCCGGGCTTGAGCAGGATCGGGTTGAAACGGATGCTCGGGGCGAGTCCGGCCGCCCGGGCCTGGACGGCCTGCGCACGGCCGATCTCCCCGCCATCGACGGTGACAGCGGAGTTGTTGCTCATGTTCTGTGCCTTGAACGGGGCGACTCGAATCCCCTTGCGCGCCAGGACCCGGCACAGTCCGGCGACCACCATCGACTTGCCGGCATCGGATGTGGTTCCGGCGACCAGCAGAGCCCCGCCTGTCACGGCAGGGTCAGGATCTCGGCGCCGTCGTCGGTCACCACGATGGTGTGCTCGAACTGGGCCGTCCATCTGCGGTCCCGGGTCGCCACCGTCCAGCCGTCCGGCCAGATCTCGTAGTCCAGCGACCCGAGGTTGATCATCGGCTCGATGGTGAAGGTCATCCCCGGCTCGAGCACGGTATCCACGCTCGGCTGGTCGTAGTGCAGGACCACCAGGCCGTTGTGGAAGGTCGTGCCGATGCCGTGGCCGGTGAAGTCCCGAACGACGTTGTAGCCGAACCGGTTTGCGTAGGACTCGATCACCCGGCCCACCACGGACAGGGCACGCCCGGGCTTGACGGCCTTGATCGCGCGCATGGTGGCTTCCTCGGTGCGCCCGACGAGCAGACGGTGTTCCTCGCCGACGTCGCCGGCCAGGAAGGTGGCGTTGGTGTCGCCGTGCACGCCGTGGATGTAGGCGGTGACGTCGATGTTGACGATGTCGCCGTCGGCGATCACCGTCGAGTCGGGGATGCCGTGGCAGATGATCTCGTTGAGCGAGGTGCAGCAGGACTTCGGATAGCCCTTGTAGCCCAGGGTCGACGGGTAGGCGCCGTGGTCGACCATGTAGTCGTGGGCGATCCGGTCGAGTTCGTCGGTGGTGACGCCCGGCGCGACGGCCTTGCCCGCCTCGGCCAGCGCACCCGCGGCGATGCGCCCGGCGATGCGCATCTTCTCGATGATCTCGGGTGTCTGCACCCACGGTTCGCCGCCCTCGGCGGCATCGGTCCGGCCGACGTACTCGGGGCGCGCGATGGACTTGGGCACCGGCAGGGTCGGTGAGACCGTCCCCGCGGTGAGGGCGCCGCGCACGTCGCTCACCGTCGCGGAATCGGCCCGCGCCGGAGTATCGGCGGCACCGGTAGCAGCGGCCGCCGGGGCCCGCGGACGGTCACCGACCCCAGCACCACCCGGCCGGTGAGCACCACGTGCGGCTTGCCCTCGGCGGGCGGGTCCTTGCGCCGGTCGCGGGCGCTGCCGCCATAGACGGTGACGTCGTCGAGAGACGCGCTGGCCCCCTCAGGCAACCGGATGTCCAGCGAACCCCGGACCATGTCCAACTCGATCACCACGACGGGCCCGGCGAACCGCGCGCTGGTCAGGTCGAGGTCCACCGATCCGACCCGCCGCACCAGCGACAGCCGGGTGGGCACCGTCCACTCCCCGCTGCGGCGCAGCGAACCCATCCAGCCGCGCAACTCCAGCCGGTCGGCCGACGACGAGGCGATGGCTCCGGTGCTGGGCAGATCCCCGACCAGCGACTCCAGTTCGGCGGGCTGCCGGGCGGTGGCGACCTGGGCCGAGCGCTCCTCGAACTCGCCGATGTCGATCAGCCCCAGCGCGACGGCGTTGTGCAGCCGCCGCAGGGTCCCGTTGCGGTCGGCGTCGGACACCCGCAGCGTGGGCGGGCTGTCGTAGCGGACCACCGCGGTGGTGTCGATCCTGTTCCCGATCTCGGTCATGACCGGTCCAATCTACCGCCGCCGACCGGCAGGTGGGCGGCGCGCCCCGGGGCAGGCCGACCCGCGACCCAACCCGCGACGCAGTGCCTATGCCGGGACTACGCTGAGAGGTCATGCCTGACATGCCGCGACGTTCGGTGCTGATCGGGGCCGCACTGTGCCCGCTGGCCGCCGGCTGCGGGAAGAAGGGTGAGCCCGCGGCGCAGCCGGCCCCGGCGGAGGGCGGGGTGCTCACCCCGGCCGCGGACGTGCCGGTCGGTCAGGCGCGGATCATCGAGGGAACCCTCGTCACCCAGCCCAGCGCCGGGGTGTTCAAGGGCTTCGTCGCGCGCTGCACGCACGCCGGGTGCGCGCTGAAGATCGAGGACGGGGCCATCGAATGCCCCTGTCACGGAAGCAAGTTCAACCTCGACGGTTCGGTGGCCCACGGCCCCGCCACCGAGGCGCTGGCGGCGCGGCCGATCTCGCTTCGCGGCAGCGAGATCGTCACCGGCCAGTTGTAGCTAAGCCAGGAAGTCCGGCGGCAACTCCTCGAGCATCTGCCGCACCATGCGCACCGCGTAGGTCGAGTTGCCGCCGCCGACGATGAGGCCCGCGAAGGCCAGATCACCCCGGTAGCCGGTGAACCAGGCGTGTGAGCCGCCGGGGAACTCCGCCTCACCGGTCTTGCCGTACACCTCGCCGATGCCGTCGATGGCCTTGGCCGTTCCGCTGGTTACCACCAGCCGCATCATCGAGCGCAGCCCGTCGAGCGCGGCCGGGTCGACCGGCGGATGGTCGCCGGTCTCCACGGTCTGCCGGCCGGCGATCAGGAACGGGGTCGGGGTCCGGCCGGCGGCGACCGTCGCGGCGGCCAACGCCATCCCGAACGGCGTGACCAGTATCTTGCCCTGTCCGAAACCGTCCTCGGTACGCTCGGCGAGATCGACTGTGGGAGGGGCACTTCCGGTGACAGTGGTCAGCCCGGCGATCGTGTAATCCGGGCCGATCCCGAACGCCGAGGCCGCCGTGGTCAGAGCCGTCGGAGTCATCCGGCTGGCGAGTTCGGCGAAGGTGGTGTTGCAGGAGTTGGCGAAAGCCCTCGCCATGGGCACCACACCGAGATCGAACTTGTCGTAGTTCGGGATGACGCGGTCACCGATCTCCATCTCGCCCGGGCAGGCCAGCATCGTGTCCGGTGTCGCCATCCTGGAATTGACGGCCGCAGCGGCGGTCACGATCTTGAATGTCGAACCCGGCGGGTAGAGCCCGGTCGTGGCGGCCGGGCCGTCGGCGTCGGCGGCGCCGTTCTGGGCCACCGCGAGGATCTCGCCGGTCGAGGGTTTGAGCACGACGAGCATGGCCTTGCGCCACTGGGTGTCCACCGCATGCTGGGCGGCGTCCTGCACCAGGCGGTCCAGGGTCAGCGATATCGCCGGCGCCGGCCTGGGGGCGACCTCGGTCAGCACATCGACGTCGGCACTGTTCTGGTTGACGCTGACCACCCGCCACCCCGCCTCGCCGTCGAGTTCGTCGAGGACCTCCTTCTTGACGGCGCTGACCACGGCCGGAGCGAAGGTGGGGTCGGTGGGCAGCATGTCGGCCTGCGGGGTGACGATCACCCCGGGCAGCCCGTCCAGCGCGCCCGCGACCCGGTCGTGGTCGGAAGGCCGCAGGGTGATCAGGTCCAGCGGACCGGTCGCCGAACTGGCCAGTTCGGCGAGTCGCTGCGGGTTGAGGGTGTCGTCGAAGCGCCGCAGGACGTCGGTGACCGCCCGGGCGGTCGACATCAGCTCGGCACCGGCCCGCGTCGCATCGAGCTGATAGCGGAAAAGGGTGCCAGGCACCAGAATCTCGGTGCCGCCGAGTTCGTTGACCGAGGCCCGCTTGGGCGGGTCGGCGCGCAGTTCGACGGTCTGGCGCTCACCGAGGTCGGGGTGCAGCGCGCTCGGCGCCCACCGCACCCGCCAGGTGCCCTCGTCGCGGATCAGGTTGAGCACGCCGTCGTAGGTCCAGGTGCGGTTCTTGGGCAGCTGCCAGGTGAAGCGGTAGTTCACGCTGCCGGTGTCCCCGGTGTAGCGGGTGCCGAGGACGGTGGCGTCGAGGTGGCCGGCCTGCAGCCGCGACCACGCCTCGTTGAGCGCGGCCTGCGCCTCGGCGGGGCGGTCGCTGAGCGCGGCCGCGGCTCGGGTGTCCCCCCGGCCGAGGTCGGCGAAGAACTCCGCCGCCGTCGGCGCGGGGCCGTCGGGACGCGGGGTGCAGGCCGACAGCGTTCCCGTGACCAGCACCAGGCCTGCGGTGACGGCTGCGACTTTTGATATGAAAGTTGCCATTGAGGCTGATGTTATGAGCCTGTGATGGTGATTCGGTGGAGGCGCACCGGCCCACCGATGCGCGGCCGACCCCGAGACTGCAACCACGCAGCAGTTCCGTCGTCGCAAAAGGGCGTGAACGCAATCTCGGCGAAACTGCGGTGGCCGTTCCCCCGCGAGCCGGCGCGTCAGTCCAGAAGAACCGTGGCGAAGGTGCCCACCTCGCGGAAGCCCACCCGGCTGTAGGCGGCCCGCGCGACGCTGTTGTAGCTGTTGACGTACAGGCTGGCGATACGGCCGGTCTGCAGCACCCCCTCGGCGACCGCGGCGGTTCCCGACGTTCCCAGACCGTGGCCGCGCCACTCCGGGTGCACCCAGACACCCTGGATCTGCCCGACCGCGGGAGACTGCGAGCCGATCTCCGCCTTGAACACCACCCGCCCGCGCTCGAAGCGGGCGAAGGCCCGCCCGGCGGTGATCAGGTTGGCCACCCGGCGGCGGTAACCGCGTCCGCCGTCGCCGGCCCGCGGGTCGATGCCGACCTCGCCGATGAACATGTCGACCGCGGCGACCAGATAGGCGTCGAGTTCCTCCAGCCGCACCCGCCGCACCGCCGGGTCGACGGCGCAACGCGGCCGGGACCTCAGGGCCATCAGCGGCTGGCACCGGCGGACGTCGCGGGCCGGGCCCCAGCCCTGCGCGAGCCGCTCCCACATCGGCAGCACGAGATCGGAACGGCCGACCACCGACGAGCATCTCCGCGGCGTGCTCAGCGCCCGGTCGGCGAAGGCCCGCAGATCGGCGGGCCCGCCGCGCAACGGAATGATGTTGGCTCCGGCGTAGCACAGCGAGTCCTCGACCCGGTGGCGCGTCCACAGTTCGCCGCCGAGTGCGGCCGGATCGGCGCCGTGGTCGGCAACCCGCGCGGCAACCATGCAGGCGGCCACCGGATCTCCGGCGAGCACCCGGGACACCGCGTCGGCGTCCCGGGCCAGCGAAACGCGCCGCCCGTCGACCGGGCGCGAGAGCGACGGAGCCGACATGGTCGTTCTTTCTTCGCGGCGGGGGTCAGCCCGGGGTGGGTTGCCCGCTCAGCTTACGGTGACCACCGGCGAACCGCCCGCAGACTCGTCGGCGGCCCGGAGCTCTTCGGCGATTCGCATCGCCTCCTCGATCAGCGTCTCGACGATCTGGGACTCCGACACCGTCTTGATCACCTCGCCGCGCACGAAGATCTGTCCCTTGCCGTTACCCGAGGCCACCCCGAGGTCGGCTTCGCGGGCCTCGCCGGGGCCGTTGACCACGCAGCCCATCACCGCCACCCGCAGCGGCACGTCGAGGCCCTCCAGTCCGGCGGTGACCTCGTTGGCCAGTTTGTAGACGTCGACCTGCGCGCGCCCGCACGACGGGCACGACACGATCTCCAGCCCGCGCGGCCTGAGGTTCAGCGACTCCAGGATCTGGTTGCCGACCTTGACCTCCTCCACCGGCGGGGCCGACAGCGACACCCTGATGGTGTCCCCGATGCCCTCGGAGAGCAGCGCGCCGAAGGCGACGGCGGACTTGATGGTGCCCTGGAAGGCCGGTCCGGCTTCGGTGACGCCCAGGTGCAGCGGGTAGTCGCACTTCTGCGCCAGCAGCCGGTAGGCGGCCACCATCACCACCGGGTCGTTGTGCTTCACGCTGATCTTGATGTCGCCGAAACCGTGTTCCTCGAACAGCGAGGCCTCCCACAGAGCGGACTCCACGAGCGCCTCGGGGGTGGCCTTGCCGTACTTCTCCAGGAAGCGCTTGTCCAGCGATCCGGCGTTGACGCCGATACGGATCGGAATGCCGGCCGCCCCAGCGGCTTTGGCGACCTCGCCGACCCGGCCGTCGAACTCCTTGATGTTGCCCGGGTTGACCCGGACGGCGGCGCAGCCGGCGTCGATGGCGGCGAAGATGTACTTGGGCTGGAAGTGGATGTCGGCGATGACCGGGATCTGGCTCTTGCGGGCGATCTCGGCGAGCGCGTCGGCGTCCTCCTGGCGCGGGCAGGCGACCCGGACGATGTCGCAGCCGGTCGCGGTCAGTTCGGCGATCTGCTGCAGCGTGGAATTGACGTCGTGGGTCTTGGTGGTGCACATCGACTGCACCGAAATCGGCGAATCGCTGCCCACGCCGACGCCGCCCACCGTGAGCTGACGGGTCTGACGGCGGGGGGCGAGGGTCGGCGGCGGGGCCGCCGGCATTCCCAGGCCGACCGAGGGGCCGGCGGACGGACCGACTGAAGCGCTGGACATGTGAATCTCCTACTGGAACAACCGGATCGGGTTCACCAGGTCGGCGGTGACGGTCAAGGCCATGTAGCCGACCACCAGGACGAGGATGACGTAGGTGGGGGGCATGAGCTTGCCGTAGTCGACCGGGCCCGCGGGCAGCAGCCCGCGGGCCGCGCGCAGCATGTTGCGCAGCTTCTCGAACACCGCCACGGCGATGTGTCCGCCGTCGAACGGCAGCAGCGGCACCAGGTTTACCGCGCCGAGGACGAAGTTCAGCTGGGCGAGGAAGAACCAGAACGCCACCCACAGACCGTGGTCGACGGTGTCGCCGCCGATGATGCTGGCTCCCACGACGCTGATCGGCGTCTCCGGGTCGCGTTCCCCGCCCCCGATAGCCTCCACCAGCGCACCGACCTTGGTGGGGATCGCCGCCAGGGACTTGCCGAGTTCGACGGCCAGGTCGCCGGTGAAGGCGAAGGTGGCCGGTACCGCCGCGAGCGGGCTGTACCGGGTCGGGGGGTACTGGGCGGCGATGATCCCGATGGCTCCCACGTCGGAGGGCCCGGTGGCCTCTCCGCCGCCTGCCGGTGTGACCCAGCGCTTCGTCGAGGTGACGTCGACCACGGTGTCGAAGGTGCTCGTCGTCCCGTCGACGGTGCGCTCGACGACGAACGGCGTCTGCCCGGAGGACTTCTGAACCGCGGCGACCATCTCCTCGAAGGTCTTCACGTCGGTGGTTCCGACCTTGACCACCACGTCGCCGGGCCGGATCCCGGCGGCCGCCGCGGGCCCGCCGCCCGAGCAGTCCCCGAGCTGCCCCCTGGCGACCTCGGCCTTGACGCAGCTGGTCTCGCCGACCACGGCGGCGGTGGACGGGTGCAGGTTCGGCAGGCCCCAGACGATCGCGATCCCGTAGACCAGCACCAGCCCGATGATGAAGTTCATCGCCGGCCCGGCGAAGAGCACCGCCACCCGCTTCCAGGTGTCCTGCTTGTACATCGCGTGCGGCTCGTCCTCCGGCGGCAGGTCCTCGGCCGTCGTCATGCCGGCGATGTCGCAGAAGCCGCCGAGTGGGATCGCCTTGAGTCCGTACTCGGTCGAGCCCAGCCTGTTGGGCCGCGTGGTCGACCACAGCGTGGGCCCGAAACCGACGAAGTAGCGGCGGACCTTCATGCCGGTGGCGCGCGCAACCCACATGTGGCCGCATTCGTGCAGCGCCACCGAGACCAGGATGGCCAGCGCGAACAGGACGATGCCCAGCACGAACATCATGAGTCCACCCTCATCGGTGTGAAGCGACCTCCTGTGCGGCGACGTCGACGGCATCGCGGGCACGCTGCCGGGCCCATCGCTGGGCGTCGAGTACGTCCTCCACGGTAGCCGGTTCGGCAGCCCACTGGCCTGCCGCGCCCAGCACGTCGGCGATTGTTCTCACGATGGCCGGGAACCGGATGCGCCCTGCCAGGAACGCCGCGGCGGCCTCCTCGTTGGCGGCGTTGTACACCGCGGTCATGCATCCGCCGGTCTCCCCGGCCTGCCGGGCCAGGTCGACGGCGGGGAACACCGCGGAGTCCAGCGGCTCGAACTCCCAGGTGGAGGCGGCGCTGAAGTCGCAGGCGGCGGCCGACCCGGGCACCCGTTGCGGCCAGCCCAGGGCCAGCGAGATGGGCAGCTTCATATCCGGCGGGCTGGCCTGCGCGATCGTCGAGCCGTCGCAGAAGGTGACCATCGAGTGCACCACCGACTGCGGGTGCACCACGACCTCGATGCGCCGGTAGGGGATGCCGAACAGCAGATGCGTCTCGATGAGTTCGAGGCCCTTGTTGACCAGCGATGCCGAGTTCAGGGTGTTCATCGGGCCCATGTTCCAGGTGGGATGCGCCCCGGCCTGTTCGGGCGTCACCGACTCCAGGTCGGCGGCCGTCCGGCCGCGGAACGGACCCCCGGAGGCGGTCAGCACGAGCTTGGCCACCTCCTCGGGACTGCCGGCGCGCAGGCACTGGGCCAACGCGGAGTGCTCGGAGTCCACCGGTACGATCTGTCCCGGGCTGGCCGCCTTGAGCACCAGCGGCCCGCCCGCCACCAGCGATTCCTTGTTGGCGAGAGCCAGTCGCGCACCGCCGGCCAGCGCGGCCAGGGTCGGTTCCAGGCCGAGTGCGCCGACCAGCGCGTTGAGCACGACGTCGGCCTCGGTGTCGGCGACGAGGCGGGTCACCGCGTCGGGACCGGAGTAGGTGACATCCCCCACACGTTGCGCGGCGGCCGGGTCGGCCACCGCGATCCGGGTGACGCCGGTCTGGGCGCGCTGGCGGGCCAGCAGATCCGGGTTGCCCCCGCCGGCGGCCAGGCCCACCACCTGGAAACGGTCGGCGTTCTCGGCGATGACGTCCAGGGCCTGGGTTCCGATCGAGCCGGTGCTGCCTAGGATCAGCACGCGCAGGCGGTCGGTTGAACTCACCGGACCATTCTGTCGTGTCGGAGTCGTGCCGTGTCGGGTAGGAGGCATGTCATGTCGTGCAAGAGTCGTGTCGTGACGACGGATAGCAGGCGGGCCGTCAGCGCCCGGCGATCCTCCATCGCCGCCGCGGGCCTGGCCGTGGCCGCCGCGCTGTCCGTGCCGGGATGTTCGGCCGGCGGCGATCAGTCTCCTGCCGCCGGGCCGGCCGGTCCGTCCAAGCCGTCCGCGCCGGCTGCCGCCACCGCGGCCACGACGGCCCCGACGACGACCACGTCCGCACCGAGGCCCGCGCCGGCCGGCATGTCCGGTCTCGGCTGCACCGGTTACCAGGACAAGGTGCCCGCCGGGCCCGGCTCCCTGGAGGGCATGAGCCGGGACCCCTTGACGGTCGCGCTGGCCAACAGCCCGATGCTGACCACCTTCGCCGGTGCGCTGTCGGGCCGACTCAACTCCGAGGTCGATCTGGTCGAAACCCTCAACAAGGACCAGTACACCGTGTTCGCCCCCACCGACGACGCGTTCGGCCGGGTCGATCCGGCCACCGTCGACAAGTTCAAAACCGACTCCAAGCTGCTCACGTCGGTGCTTGGGTACCACATCGTCTCCGGCCAGACCGACCCGGAATCACTGGCCGGTGAGCACAAGTCGCTGCAGGGCGACACCCTCAACGTGAGCGGTTCCGGAGAGGACCTCAAGGTCAACGGGGCAGCCGTGGCCTGCGGGCCGATCAGAACGACCAACGCCACCGTGTATCTCATCGACACCGTGCTCATGCCGCCCACGCCCGCGGCGGCCACCACGTCGGGCTCCCCGACCAGCACGACCACCGCGCCCTGACGGCGATCCGAACCGCCTGCCGGGAAGTCGTGTCGCGCGGCGTGTGGCGCAACTCACCAATCCGGCCGGCCGGCGGGTACGAATCGCAGTCGTAACCGCACCCGCGATCGGGTGCTCCCATACCGAAAGGACGACGATGAAGGACTCCACGAAGGCTTCGAGGGCCCTGCCGGTGGCCGGACTGGCGGCGGCCGCGATGAGCCTCGCGCTGGTCGTGTCGCCCACCGCCGCGGCCGACACCCACCTGGTGGGACCCGGCTGCACCGGCTATGCCCAGCAGGTACCCACCGGGCCCGGTTCGGTCGGCGAACTGGCCAAGGTCCCGGTGGCGACCGCCACCGCCAACAGCCCGGTGCTGACCACCCTGGCCGCCGCGCTCTCCGGCCAGCTCAACCCGCAGGTGAACCTGGTCGACACCCTCAACGGCGGGCAGTTCACCGTCTTCGCGCCGACCAACGACGCGTTCGCCAAGATCGACGCGGCCACCCTCGACAAGCTCAAGACCGACGCCAACCTGCTGTCGTCGATCCTGACGTACCACGTCGTGTCCGGCCAGGCCGGGCCCGACCAGGTGGTCGGCACGCACAAGACGGTCAACGGCGCCACCCTGACGGTCAGCGGCAGCGGCGACCACCTGATGGTCAACAACGCCAGCGTGGTGTGCGGCGGCATCGCGACCACCAACGCGACGGTGTACCTCATCGACACGGTGCTGCTGCCCCCGGCGGCCTGAGCCGGCGGCGCCCGGCGCGGCACGTCATCAGACGGCCAGGGGTCGTGTCCCCCTACACGCCCCTGGCCGTCTGCCCATACGGCAGCATGGGGGCATGCCGACCGTTCTGTGGTTCCGACGGGATCTGCGGCTTGGGGATCTCCCGCCACTGCTGGCCGCCGTCGAGGCCGGTCCCGAGGTGCTGGCCTGCTTCGTCCTCGACCCGCGGCTGGAATCCTCCAGCGGCGCGCGCCGGCTGCAGTTCCTCGGCGACTCGCTGCGGGAACTCAACGCCGCCCTCGACGGCCGGCTGCTGGTCACCCGCGGCCGTCCCGATGAGCTGCTGCCGCGGATCTGCGCCGCAGTCGGCGCCGGCAGCGTTCACATTTCCGCCGACTTCAGCCCCTTCGGACAGCGCCGCGATGCCGCCGTCACCGAAATCCTCTCCGCGGCAGGCGTTTCCGTCTTCGCGACCGGGTCGCCATACCTCGTGTCGCCGGGCCGGGTGACCAAGGACGACGGCAACCCGTACAAGGTGTTCACGCCGTTCTTCCGCCGCTGGCGCGAAGTCGGCTGGCGCGGCCCCGCGCAGTCCGGCGCGCACAGCGCGGTATGGGTCGACCCGGCCGGGGTCGCCGGACTGCCCGATCGGGTCGAGGCCCCGGATCCGGGAGCGGTCCTGGACATGCCCGCCGGCGAGGACGCCGCGCGCCGGCAGTGGTCGGAGTTCCTGGCCGGCGGTCTACAGACCTACGCCACCGACCGCGATCGCCCCGACCGGCCGGGCACCAGCCGGATGTCGGCACACCTGAAGTTCGGGACCATCCATCCGCGGACCATGGCCGCGGACCTCGACACCGGCGAGCCCGGGGCCGCGGCCTATCTGCGCGAGCTTGCATTCCGGGACTTCTACGCCGCCGTGCTGCACCAGTGGCCGGCGAGCGCGTGGAGCAACTGGAATCCGGCCTTCGACGCCATCGAACTCGACACCGGCTCGGAGGCCCGGGCCGCGTTCGAGGCGTGGAAGCAGGGCCGCACCGGCTTCCCCATCGTCGACGCCGGCATGCGCCAGCTCAGCGGGAGCGGCTTCATGCACAACCGGGTCCGCATGATCGTGGCATCCTTTCTGGTCAAGGACCTGCACCTGCCGTGGCAGTGGGGGGCGCGCTGGTTCCTCGAACAACTCGTCGACGGCGATATGGCCAGCAACCAGCACGGCTGGCAGTGGTGCGCCGGCACCGGGACCGACGCCGCGCCGTACTTCCGGGTGTTCAACCCCACCGCACAGGGCGAGAAGTTCGACCCGGCAGGCGACTACGTCCGCCGCTGGGTACCCGAGCTGGCCGGGACTCCCGACCCCCACCGGCTCAAGGGCGGACCGCCACCGGGATATCCGGAGCCGATCGTGGACCACGCCGCCGAACGCGCCGAGGCACTGCGCCGGTACGGCCTTCTGAGCTGAGCCGGATATGCCAGAATGACCCCAGCCGAAAGACAGGAGCCGCCATGGGCAACACCGGGGCCAACACCGAGGTCGAGCGCTACGCCGGCGTCGATACCGCTGACGTGCCATCGGCGGCGTGGGGCTGGAGCAAGATCCACCACCGCACCTGGTACGGGCTGGGTATCTTCATCATCCTGTTCCTGGTGGGCATGCTGCACGGCAACCACGTCGGCCATGTCGAGGACTGGTTCCTGATCGCCTTCGCCATCATCATCGCCATCGTGATGCTGCGCGATGTGATCATGCGCAAGCGCGGCCTGCTGCGGTAGCTACCCGCCGGCGGCCAGTTGTCCGCAGGCGGCCGCGATCTCGCGGCCGCGGGTATCCCGCACTGTGCAGGACACACCCTGGGCGCGCACCCGTCGCACGAATTCCCGCTCAACCGGTTTGGGACTGGCGTCCCACTTGCTGCCCGGCGTCGGATTGAGCGGGATGAGGTTGACGTGTGCCAGCGGCCCGAGCGCCCGGTGCAGCTTCTTTCCCAGCAGATCGGCCCGCCAGGGCTGGTCGTTGACGTCGCGGATCAGTGCGTACTCGATCGACACCCGACGCCCGGTGACGTCGCCGTAGTAGCGGGCGGCCTCGAGGACCTCGCTGATCCTCCATCGGTTGTTGACAGGCACCAGGGTGTCCCGCAGTTCGTCGTCGGGTGTGTGCAGTGACACGGCCAGCGTCACGCCGAGGTGTTCGTCGGCCAGTTTGCGGATGGCCGGGGCCAGGCCCACCGTCGACACCGTGACCGACCGGGCCGAGATGCCGAAGCCGTCCGGCGGCGCGGCGGTGATGCGACGCACGGCGGCCACCACCCGGGCGTAGTTGGCCAGCGGCTCCCCCATGCCCATGAACACCACGTTGGAAAGCCGGTCGCCACCCGGCCCCTTGCGTGGATGCTCGCGAAGTGTCAGCGCCGCGGCACGAACCTGCTCGAGTATCTCGGCAGTGCTCAGGTTGCGGGTCAGGCCGACCTGCCCGGTGGCACAGAACGGGCAGGCCATCCCGCAGCCGGCCTGCGAGGAGATGCACACCGTATTGCGGTCGGGATAACGCATCAGCACCGATTCGAAGGTGGCGCCCCCGGGACTGCCGGGGTGGCCTCGCCACAACGTCTTTCGGGTATCGCCGGCGTCGCACTCGACCTCGCGCACCACCGAGAGCAGCGGCGGGAACAGAGCTTCGGCCACGGCTTGGCGCACCGCGGCGGGCAGGTCGGTCATCTGCTGCGGGTCGGCGAGCAGATGCCCGTAGTAGTGGGTGGCCAACTGCCTGGCCCGGAACGCCGGCAGCCCCAGTTCGGTGACTGCGGCGACCCGTTGCGCGGCGTCGAGGTCGGCGAAGTGCCGGGGGGGCAGGCCCCGGCGCGGGGCGTCGAACACCAGGTCCTGCGTCACCACGTCAGTATCGGCGATCAGCGGGCCAGCAGGCTCAGCACGATCCAGGTGGCCACGGCCGAGGGGAGTGCCCCGTCGATGCGGTCCATCAGACCCCCGTGTCCGGGCAGCAGGGTGCCCATGTCCTTGATGCCCAGATCCCGCTTGAACTGCGACTCCACCAGATCTCCCGCGGTGGCGGTGACGACCAGCATCAGGCCCAGCGGCACCCCCACCCACCACGGCTCGTGCATCAGGAACACCACGGCCAGAACAGCGGCCGTCGTCCCGCAGACCAGCGATCCGGCCAGGCCCTCCCAGGACTTCTTCGGGCTGATGGCCGGGACCATGCGGTGCTTGCCGAACAGCACACCGGCCGCGTAGCCGCCGATGTCGGAGAACACCACGGCCAGCATGAAGGTGAACACCCGCGCCCACCCGTCCTCGGGATAGACCAGCAGCGCGCCGAACGCCGCGAACAGCGGGATCCAGGTGGCCAGGAAGATCGTGACGGCGACGTCGCGAAGGTAGTTCACCGGCTGGCTGTCCAGACCCTGGCTCAGCAGCCGCCAGATCAGACAGACCAGTACCGTTCCGCCGTAACCCCCCAGAGCGCCCGCGGCGCCGAACGGCCAGGTCAGCCAGATCATCGCCTGCCCGCCGATGAGCAGCGGGATCAGCGGGATCGAGTAGCCCGCCTCCCGCAGCCGCTTGACCACCTCGTGGGTCGCGATCGCCATCGCCACCGACAGGATCACCACCCAGCCGCGCGGCGCGAAAATCAGGGTGGCGATGACCATCCCGCCGAGCAGCAGGCTCACGGCGATCGCGGCGGGCAGGTTGCGCCCGGCTTTCGACTTGTTCGCCGGCGGCGATTCGGTGTCTGCCACGTCGGGGGTCCGTGCCGGGTCCTCAGACCTCGAGCAACTCCCCTTCCTTGTGCTTGACCAGGTCGTCGATCTGGTTCACGTATTGCGCGGTGGACTTGTCGAGGTCCTTCTCGGCGCGGCTGACCTCGTCCTCGCCGGCCTCCCCGTCCTTTTTGATCCGGTGCAGCTCCTCCATGGCCCGGCGCCGGATGTTGCGCACCGAGACCTTGGCGTCCTCACCCTTGGCTTTGGCCTGTTTGACCAGTTCGCGGCGGCGTTCCTCGGTGAGCTGGGGAATCGACACCCGGATGATGGTGCCGTCGTTGGTCGGATTGACGCCCAGATCGGAATTGCGGATGGCCTCCTCGATGGGCCGCAGCTGGGCGGCTTCGTACGGCTTGATCACCACCATCCGCGCTTCGGGGACATTGACGCTCGACATCTGGGTGACCGGTGTCGGCGTGCCGTAATAGTCCACGAGGACGCGTGCGAACATGCCGGGGTTGGCGCGACCGGTCCGGATGGACGACAGGTCGTCACGCGCGACGGAGACCGCCTTCTCCATCTTCTCCTCGGCGTCGAAGAGCGCCTCGTCAATCATTCCGCCGTTCCTCCATCGTCCCCGTCAGGTGGTGACCAGTGTCCCGATCTTCTCACCGGCGACCGCCCGGGCGATATTGCCATCCGTGAGCAGGTTGAAGACCAGAATCGGCATTCCGTTGTCCATGCAGAGACTGAAGGCGGTGGCGTCGGCCACCCGCAGTTCCCGGTCGATGACCTCCCGGTGGCTGACCTCGGTGAGCATTTCGGCCTGCGGGTTGGACCGCGGATCATCGGTGAACACGCCGTCGACGGCCTTGGCCATCAGCACCACCTCGGCCCCGATCTCCAGTGCCCGCTGGGCGGCGGTGGTGTCGGTGGAGAAGTACGGCAGGCCCATGCCGGCGCCGAAGATGACCACCCGGCCCTTCTCCAGGTGCCGGCGCGCCCGCAGCGGGATGTAGGGCTCGGCGACCTGGCCCATGGCGATGGCGGTCTGGACCCGGGTGTCGATCCCCTCTTTCTCCAGGAAGTCCTGCAGCGCAAGGCTGTTCATCACGGTGCCCAGCATGCCCATGTAGTCCGAACGGGTTCTCTCCATGCCGCGCTGCTGCAGCTGCGCTCCCCGGAAGAAGTTGCCGCCGCCGATGACCACGGCGACCTGGACGCCGCTGCGCACCACGTCGGCGACCTGCCGGGCGACCAGGGCCACCACGTCGGGATCCAGGCCGACGGCGCCCCCGCCGAACATCTCCCCACCCAGCTTCAGAACCACCCGCGAGTACCTGGGCCGCCCGCTGCCGTCGGGCAGGAGTGCCGGTTCGCCCATCGAACTCCTCACCTCGTCGTCACCATCGTTCTGCCGTGTCATCCTGCCTCATCGGGAATCCCGGGCCCCGCCCGCCCCGCCGTCCCGGGCTGGTTGCGGCCTGTCCCGCCCGCGGTGGTACTACACTCATGTCTCGCACGACCTGGGCAAGCAGCGCCCGCGACAATTACCCAATCTGGAACCCCGGGAGTTGATCAACGGTGGCTATGCAAGCGCGGGCGGAGGCGACACGTCAGCGGATCCTCGACTCCGCGGTGGATCTGTTCAGTGAGCTGGGTTACGGCGAGACCGGACTCGCCGACGTGCTGCAACGGGCAAGGGTCAGCAAGGGCGCCTTCTACTACCACTTCACCTCCAAAGAGTCACTCGCGGCGGCCATCATCGAGGACTTCCGCGGCCGGGTCTCGGTGATGCTGCAGACCGAGACCGACGCGTCCGCCTCGCCGCTGGAGCAGTTCGTCGCGGCCAGCTTCGCCTCGGCCGCGATGATCAGGTACGACAAGACCGCGCGGATCGGCAACGAGTTGCTGCAGGCCCTCAGCCAGATCAGCACCACCGCGACCCAGACCTACGCCGAGTGGACCGAGCGCTTCGTCAAGGGCTTCAGCCGCGCTGTCGCGGGCATGGACCTGCCGGCGCACCGGGACGTCACCGAATTGGCGCAGGGCGTCTGGGCGGGCGTGCTGGGTAGCCATCTGCTGTCAGGCGCCCTCGGCGACGACCCGTTCGAGCGGCTGGCCAACACCTGGCGGGCGATGCTGTACCCGATCTCACCGGCCGACCTCGACCAGATGCTCGATCGCATTCAGCGGCGCTATCAGGCCGTCGCCGCGTCCTGAATGCGCGGCCACGGTCTGGCTGCCTCGAGTTCATAGGACAGTTCGAGCAGTCGGCGGTCCTGGCCCAGCGGCGCGCTGAAGAGCATTCCGACCGGCAGACCCCCGCCGGACTGGGCCAACGGCAGGGAGATCGACGGCTCACCGGTGGCGTTCTGCAGCGGGGTGAACGCCACCCAGTCCACGAGCCTGTCGATGACCTGCCGATAGTCGGCCATGGGGTCGAGATGTCCGATGGGCGGAGTGTCCTCGGCCAGCGTCGGGGTCAGCAGCACGTCGTAGTCGCTGTAGAACCGCTCACTGATCCGTCGCAGCCGGCGCAGCCGGGCTATCGCGGCCGGCAGCCGGTGGATGTTCCGGGTCGCGTGGCGGTCCAGGCCCAGGGTCAGGTTGTCCAGCCGGCTGCGGTCGAAGCTCGGGCCGAAGGTGCGGCGCCCGGTGCGCACCAGTGTCATCGCCAGCGACGACCAGTACAGCAGGAAGTCGTCGGCGAACGACGCCGGGACCGGACTGGCGTCGAGGTGGCTCACACGGTGTCCCAGCTCCTCGAGCAGCGCCGCGGTCTTGAGGGTGTGCTCGCGCATGGCGGGGCTGGAGTCGCGGTTGACCGACCGGGTCATCACGGCTATCCGCAGCCGTTCCCGGCCGGGACCGGTCACCGCACCGACCGGCGCCAAAGACCTGTTGCGCCATACCCTTTCGGCCTCGCGGTAGAACGCTGCGGTGTCACGGACCGACCGGGTCAGAACACCGTCGTGGACGATCTTCACCGGCATCTGACGGGACAGCTTGTCCTGGGGCAGCCGCCCGCGCGAGGGCTTGAGTCCCACCAGGCCGTTGCAGGCGGCCGGGATGCGGATGGACCCGCCCCCGTCATTGGCGTGGGCCAGCGGCACCACCCCGGCGGCGACGAACGCCCCCGATCCCGACGACGACGCCCCGGCGGTGTAGTCGGTGTCCCACGGGTTGCGGACCGCGCCGATACGCGGATGCTCGGCCGATGCGCTGAACCCGAACTCCGAGAGCTGGGTCTTGCCCAGCGGGATCAGGCCGGTGCGCAGGAAGAACCGGGCGAAGTCGCCGTGCTCCCGCACCGGCCGCGGCGTCCAGGCGTCGGTGCCCTGCATCGTCGGCATCTCGGCGACGTCGACGTTGTCCTTGATGAACGTGGGCACGCCGTCGAAGTAGCCGCCGGACTTCTCCTCCGCGCGGGCCCTCGCCGCGGCGAACGTCTCGTGCGCAAGGCCGTTGAGCACCGGGTTGACCGCCTCCGTCCGGGCGATCGCCGCGTCGACCAACTCCGCCGCCGACACCCGGCCGGTGCGGATCGCCTCGACCATCCCGACGGCGTCGAGGCCGCCGAGCGCGTCGTCACCGAAGGCGTTGACCTGACGCATGGGGGTCCGTGGCCTCGGGCCGCTAGGCCTGGCCGACCTCGAAGCGGACGAAGCGGGTGACGGTCACACCGGCGTCGTCGAGCAGCGCCTTGACGGTCTTCTTGTTGTCGGCCACCGACGGCTGCTCGAGCAGCACGACGTCCTTGAAGAACCCGTTGACGCGGCCCTCGATGATCTTGGGCAGCGCGGCCACGGGCTTGCCCTCGGCCATGGCGGTCTCCTCTGCGACACGCTTCTCGGCGGCCACCAGGTCGGCGGGCACCTCGTCGCGGGTCAGGTACTTGGCCTTGAGCGCCGCGATCTGCAGCGCCACCGCATGGGCGGCGTCGGTGTCGGAGCCGGTGAACTCGACCAGCACTCCGACGGCCGGCGGCAGGTCGGCGGCCCGCTTGTGCAGATAGGTCTCGACGTTGCCGTCGAAGAACTGCACCCGGCGCAGTTCCAGCTTCTCACCGATCTTGGCCGACAGCTCGGCGATGGTCTCCTCGACGGTCCTGTCGCCGATCTTCGCGGCCTTCAGCGACTCGACGTCGGTGGCCTTGGCGGCCAGCGCGGCGTCGACGACAGCGTCGGCGAGAGCCTGGAACTCGGCGTTCTTGGCGACGAAGTCGGTCTCGGAGTTGAGCTCGATCAGCGCGCCGCCCTTGGCCGCGACCAGACCCTCGGCGGTGGCCCGCTCGGCACGCTTGCCGACGTCCTTGGCGCCCTTGATGCGCAGCGCCTCGACCGCCTTGTCGAAATCGCCGTCGGCCTCGGCCAGGGCGTTCTTGCAGTCCAGCATCCCGGAGCCGGTCAGCTCGCGGAGCCGCTTGACGTCGGCGGCGGTGTAGTTAGCCATGTCAGCCTTCCGTGACGGTGACGGTGGTGGATTCGTCGGCGACCGGCCCGGCCGCCGGAACATCCCCCGTGGGGGCGGCGTCGATGGCCGCGCTGGCCAGCAGTTCCTGCTCCCACTCGGCGAGCGGCTCGGCCTCGACCTCGGCGCCGGCCTCGGTGCGTCCGGCCTGGCCGCGGGCCTGCAGGCCCTCGGCGACGGCGGAGGCGATGACCTTGGTCAGCAGCGCCGCCGACCGGATGGCGTCGTCGTTGCCCGGGATCGGATAGTCGACGAGGTCGGGATCGCAGTTGGTGTCGAGGATCGCGATGACCGGGATACCCAGTTTGCGGGCCTCGCCGACCGCGATGTGCTCCTTGTTGGTGTCGACGACCCACACCGCGCTGGGCACCTTCTGCATGTCCCGGATACCGCCGAGGCTGCGCTCGAGCTTGTTCTTCTCCCGGGTCAGACCCAGGATCTCCTTCTTGGTGCGTCCCTCGAAGCCCCCGGTCTGCTCCATCGCCTCGAGTTCCTTGAGGCGCTGCCGCCGCTTGTGCACGGTGGCGAAGTTGGTGAGCATGCCGCCCAGCCAGCGCTGGTTGACATAGGGCATGCCGACCCGCTTGGCCTCCTCGGCGATGGACTCCTGGGCCTGCTTCTTGGTGCCGACGAACAGCACGCTGCCGCCGTGGCCGACCGTCTCCTTGACGAACTCGTAGGCCCTGTCGATGTAGGTCAGGGTCTGCTGGAGGTCGATGATGTAGATGCCATTGCGGTCGGTGAAGATGAACCGCTTCATCTTGGGGTTCCAGCGCCGGGTCTGATGCCCGAAGTGGGTGCCGCTGTCGAGCAGCTGTTTCATGGTCACAACAGCCATGATTTGGCCAGTCCTTGTGGAGTCGTCGGTTGTCGCCCGGCGTCGGGTGAGGCCGGGCCCTGGCGTCTGCGCGCACACCGACCCGCCTTTCGGCGGGACCAACCGGTGGGCGCGGCATGTGCCGGTTTCGGCACAGCACTCAAACGCGCGAAGTCAGCCCGCTTACGCAGGCTGCACCGGGGAGTTTACACACAACACCGGGTTGATCCCCAATCGCCGATCGCCGGCAGGCGCGGACCGCGCGGCCCGCGGTGAACTGGGCGAATGCGTGCCGTCGCCATGCTTGCCGGGTTGCTGGTGTTCGCCCCGCTCGTGCGGGCCGACGACGTGCGACTCCAGTGGCCGCTGCAGCCGGCGGCGGTGACGCGGGCGTTCGACGCGCCGGTGCCCGACTGGCAGCGCGGGCACCGCGGGGTGGATCTGGCCGGACGGCCGGGCCAGCCGGTCTACTCCGCCGGCCCGGGGACGGTGGTGTTCGCCGGCTCGCTGGCCGGGCGCCCGGTGATCTCGGTGGCGCACGAGGGCGGGTTGCGGACCAGCTACGAACCGGTAGAGGCGGCGGGACTGGCCGGGCTGCGGGTTGTCG
>NZ_JBJTJF010000113.1:0-20615 GCF_046095365.1 Mycobacterium sp. | reverse complement strand
CCAGCCTCCACTCAGCGTCGCCTCGGAGGCCGACGAGGAGAACGCACCCCGGATGTCGGGGTCGATGGTTCGCGACTGCATCAACCACTTGTTCAGGACCACCGGCCGTCCGGCCACGTAGCCGTCGTCGAGGAGCATCTGTCCGAACCTGGCGATGTCGCGCACCATCGACCCCGACATCCGGGGCGCGTTCTCCTCGTCGGCCTCCGAGGCGACGCTGAGCGGAGGCTGGTACCGCAACCAGTTCTGGTACGTACCCGGACCACTCGGCGATCTGCAGGTGTGCCTGGGCATCCACGGCCAGATGGTCGTCGTCGACCGGGCCACCCGGACGGTGTCGGTCAAGTTGTCGTCGTGGCCGGCGGCGCAGTCGCCGGCCCATCTCGTCGACACCATCCGGGCGTTCGCCGCGACGGGCCGTGTCCTGGCCGGGATTCCCGGTGGCGCCCACGGCCCGGGCGCCTTGACCGGGCCGATCGGGGTGGCGAAAAGCCGCGATCGCGGCGAACGGTGAGCGCCGCTACTTGACGAACCCGATCGGGTAGACCGCCGGGGGAGAGGGCAGCGCCTCACTGACGTACATCGCGCGGATGCCGTCGATGTAGCGCCGGCAGCGCCGGGTGAGCCCGTCATCGGTCTGCATCCGGCCCTTGGTGACGAGGATGCCCAGGTCGGCACCCTTGAACCGGTAGTCCCCGGGTCCGTAGATGCGCAGGAAGAAGCACTCGTCCTCGTGGGTCACGTCGTGCCAGTCGTTGGTGACCCCGACGAAGTTCAGCGCGCCGTCCTCGTCCAACCGGTAGCGCCCGGTCGCCGGCGCGGCCAGAATCCGCTCGACGGAGTCATCGGGTTCCTTCATGACCAACTGCGCCCACACGTCCACGGCGGCCAGATCCCGCCAGCGCTCGTTGATCTCGTCGATGTCGGCCTCGTAGTCGATGTCCATGAACTCCAGCAGGTGGAACAGGAACAGCGGGATGTCGGCGTAGGCGCCCGCGGTGACGTTGGTGATCGAGGACACCCCGGAGATGCGGGGGTTCAACTCGCCCAGGTAGACGTTGTCGGAGTCGAGGTCCACCAGGACGTCGACTTCGAAGAAACCCCTGTAACCCTCCTGGCGGAGCCGGTCGCCGAGGCGCCGCACGTGCTGGATCGCGACGTTGCGGTGCGCTTCGGAGAGCGCCCCGGGGAAAAGGTCGTTGCCGCACCACCCTCCCCGGTAGGGGGTCAGCTCGGGGTAGCCGGTCAGGTCGGTCATGAACGGCCCGACGACCGTGCCGTGTTCGGTGTTGACCGCCTCCACGGCCACCGCCCGGTTGTTGATGCGTTTCATGATCTTGAGGTCCTGGCCGACCATGTTTGCGCTGTCCCGGTCCCAGTCGGCTTGGCCGGTGATGAAGAAGGTCGTCTTGCCCGAGTCGCCGTAGGGTGTCTGAACCACCAGGTCCGAGCCCAGGCCGGCCGCGGCAGCCAGTTCGCTGAGCTGCTGGTAGCTGTCGGCGCGCGCCAGGGTGTTGGGCACCGACGGAGCTCCGGCCTGCTCGCCGAGCTGTGTGGTGACGATCTTGGAGTCGAGATGGCGGCGCAGTGCGTCCGGCGGCAGAATCAGGTTGTAATCGAGTTCGCGGCAGATGCTCTCGGTCTCCTCGTCGAAGAAGACCATCGCGATCATCGGCCGTAAGCCCGTTGCCGCGCAACGGGATTCGATATGGCGTTTCACCTCGGCATCACGAAGCAGGTAGTTGTTGATTTCCTCTGAACTCGTGAACTCGATGTAGGGCTTGCTCTTGGGAGTGAAGACCCGGGGATGCGCCGAGTCCCAGGAGTCGTGATATACGATGTACTCGAATCCTCTGGCCCACCGGTCGATCCCGAGCAGGTTGAAGGCCGTCGGACCGACGAAGAAAATGGGTTGCTCGTTGGTCCGGAAGAACGTCCGGATTTCCGGGATTCCGTTCAGACCCCGGGATCGGAATACGTTGGATATCATCTGATTTCCGAGATCCTTCCCGGTTGATCGGGGCTTTGCCGAGACGGATTCTCTCACGCCGCAGACGCCGGCGACCTGGAAACAGGGTGAGCCGAACCAACGAAGGAGGCCTCGATGGCCCAGCACCCACTGGACCCGCTGTCGGCCGATGAGTTCCGGCAGACCGCTGAGATTCTCCGCCGTGAAGTCCGGGTGACCGAGGGGTGGCGGTTCGCCGCGATCGAACTCCAGGAGCCGGAGAAGAGCAGGGTCAAGGCTTGGCGGCCCGGTGATCCCATACCTCGAGCCTCGTTCGCGGTCCTGCTCGACCGCGCCGAGAACAAGACCTACGAAGCCATCGTCGACCTGATCGACCAGTGCGTGGTGTCCTTCGAGTACATCCCCGGTGTGCAGCCCAACTTCACCCTCGACGAGTTCTACGAGATGGACGAGGCGATGCGCAAGCATCCCGACGTGATCGCCGCGCTCGCCGAGCGCGGCTATACCGACATGAACCTCATCCTGATCGACACCTGGGCCTACGCCAGGGCTCTGATGCCGGCTTCGGTGGAGCTCGCCCGCGCGGTCCTGCGACGACGAGAGAAGTACCCGGACCGCAGGCTCGGTTGGTGCGACCTGTGGGCCCGGGCGACACCGGAGGGAAATCCCTACGGCCATCCGGTCTCGGGCCTTCAACTGGTCGTCGATATGAACACCGGTGAACTGCTGGAGATCGACAACGACCACTCCTACGGCCAGCCCGAGGTGGACTGCGAGTACGTGCCCTCGTTACGCGGCACTCCGCTGCGGACCGATGTCAAGCCGCTGCACATCACCCAGCCCGAGGGGCCGTCGTTCACCCTGGACGGCTCGGAGCTGAAGTGGCTCAACTGGACCCTGCGACTGGGCTTCAACTACCGGGAGGGCCCGGTCATCTACCAGCTGGCCTTCGACGACAACGGCACCCGGCGTGATGTCGCCTACCGCATATCCCTGGCCGAGATGGTGGTTCCCTATCGCGACCCGTCTTTCGACCACTACCGCAGGACCGCGTTCGACATCGGGGAGTGGGGTCTGGGAGCGATGACGACCTCGCTCGAGTTGGGGTGTGACTGCCTGGGCGAGATCGTCTACCTCGACGCCACCCTGGCGAACACCCGTGGTGAGCCCTACACCATCAAGAACGCGATCTGCCTGCACGAGGAGGACAACGCCGTTCTCTGGAAGCACGTCGATCACCGGACGGGGCCCGAGGTGCGCCGCCAACGCCGGATGGTGATCTCCTGCCACGCGACCGTGGCCAACTATGAGTACCTCGTCTACTGGCGCCTGTACCAGGACGGCAACATCGAGTGCGAAATCAGGGCCACCGGAATCATGGTGACCACACCCTTCCCGGAAGGCACGACCCCGCCGCCCTACGGGACGGTCGTCGACAAGAACACCTATGCCCCGTTCCATCAGCATTTCCTGGTCGCCCGGCTGGACCTGGACGTCGACGGTGAGGACAACACCGTGCTGGAGATCGACTCGGTGGCGCCGCCGTTGTCCGCGGACAATCCCTACGGCCTGGCTCTGGTGAACGAGACGACGCCGATCACCTCGGAGGCGGAGGCCGCCCGCGACTTCGACTGGTCGACCCAGCGGAGCTGGAAGGTGATCAATCCGGGCAAGACGAACAAGCACGGCACCAACGTGGGCTACAAACTCGTCCCCGGCGCGTGCTTCCCGCCGATGATGGATCCCTTGGCGCCCCAGTTCCTGCGGGCTCCGGTCATCGGCCACACCCTCTGGGTGACGAAGAACAGTCCGGACGAGCGCTGGCCGGCGGGCGCCTACCCGGTCCAGTCCGAGACCGACGCCGGGATGACCGAGTGGATCAAGGACGACGCACCACTGGTCAACACCGACGTCGTTCTCTGGTACGTGTTCGGCATCCACCACATCACGAGGATGGAGGAGTGGCCGATCATGTCGGTCGACACCGTGTCCTTCTGGCTCAAGCCGTCCGGTTTCTTCGACCGCAACCCGTCGATCGACGCGCCGCCGACGCCCAAGGGTGGAGGCGGGTCCTGCCACGCCGACTGACGGTAGTCGGGCGTCAATCCACCACGGTCGGCGTGTCCTTGTGCAGCGTCTCACCGCGGAAGAAGGCCGGTGCCGCCGCGCGCCAGGCCAGCATCAGTGCCAGCCCGAGAAGAATAAGGGTGAGCCCGAGGACGAGAACCAGCCCGACGCCGAAAACACTCGCGCCGCTTCCGTATTCGGGTGAGGCACTGTCTCGCAGAGTCACGATCAGCACCCCGAACAGCCCCACGCCGCCGAACAGCGGCAAGAGCAGTTTGAAGACGAAGCTCTTGGCGTCGACGAACAGTTCCCGGCGGAAGAACCAGATGCACGCAAAGGCCGTCATCCCGTAGTAGAAGCAGATCATGATCCCCAGCGAGTAGATCGTGTCGGTCAGGGCGTTCTGGCTGAGGATGGTCATCACCGTGTAGAAACTCCCGGCGAAGACGCCGGCGGCAACGGTCGCGTAGGAGGGCGTCAGGTAGCGCGGATGGATCGCGCCGAACCGGGCCGGGAGAGCCTTGTATGTCGCCATACCGAGCATGGTTCGCGACGCGGGCAGGAACGTGGTGATCAGGCCGGCGATGCTGGAGGCCAACACCGCCAGGTAGAGCAGCATGTGCCAGGGACTTCCCAGCACCGGCTTGGCCAGTGCGCCGAAAACGTTGTGCGCGATCTTCTCGTTGCCCAATCCGTAGCCCTCGGTCCCGGTACCGCCGAACATCACGGCGGCCATCGACACGATCAGATACGTCACCAGGATCGACAGCACGGTCAGCAGCGCCGCGCGCCCGGGCGTCTTGTCCGAGCCCTTGGACTCCTCGTTGACCGTGAGGCAGGTGTCCCATCCCCAGAACGCGAAAATCGACCCGGACAGACCCGCGATGAATGCGGACAATGTGAGCCCGGCAGGGCTGAACCACAGGTCGGCGACATGCCGAAGCCGCTCCGGCAGATCGGGCGTCTCGACCATCGCCGTTCCCCAGTTGAAGCTGCCGTCTGAGGTGGACTTGATGACGGCGAACACCGCGAAGACCAGCAGCATGCTCAATTGGAAGCCGACCAGGACGAACTGGACCTTCTCGGTGGTGGTGACGCCGCGGTAGGCCACCCAGGTGGCCAGCGCGAGGAAGGCGAGGCAGGTCAGCACGTTAACCGTGTTGTTCTCCCAGAGCGTGCCCAGGCTGGCGCTTCCGGAGACCTCGCCGAGCAGCTGGTAGAAGAACTCCACCGCAACCCCGGCGAGATTGGACAGCACGATGGCCGTCGCCAGGATCGCGGCCCACCCGCCGATCCAGCCGACGTAGGGCCCGAACGCCTTGCTGGTCCAGGTGAACGACGTTCCGCAGTCCGGCATGACCTTGTTCAGTTCGCGGTAGGCGTAGGCGGCGAAGAACATGGGCAGACAGCCCGCGATGATCACCAGCGCGGTCTTGTAGCCGGCCTGGGTGACCAGAATGCCTATCGTCGCCGACAGGGTGTAGGCCGGTGCGACACAGGAGATACCGAGCACGACACTGCCGAAGACACCGAGCGAGTTCCGGGAAAGACCCTTCTCCTGCAGGTCGGCTTCGGGGGCGTGGTGGACCTCGTGTGTCTCGTTCATACCCCCCGCCGGGATCACATCACGATCTGCTCGAATCAGAAGTACCGTACCGCTGACACGATGGTGCGTTGCGTGTTTGCCTTGGATGTCGGAGCTGGAGCTGAGGGAAGGCACCCCGGAATGACCGAAGCGGTCGATTTGGTCGAGAGCGGTGTCGTCGTCGGTGCGGACGGGTCAGAGCACGGGATCGCCGCGGTGCGTTGGGCGGCCCACACCGCGGCGGCCTACGGCCTGCCGCTGACGGTCCTCTATGCCCGCCCCGATGCCGCCGCCGAACCGACGCTGGTCCCCGAGCCCACCGGGGTGCTCGGGGCGGCGGTGGCGCTGGCCCGCACCGCGGCTCCGGGCCTGGAGATCCGGGCGCTGCAGATGCCCGACGCCCCGGTGCAGTCGCTGCTCGCCGCGGGCGAGAACGCCGACCTGCTGGTCATCGGGTCCCGCGGGATCGAAGGCTTCCGGGGTCTGCTGCTGGGTTCGACCACGATGCACGTCGCGCCCTATGCCCAGTGCCCGGTCGTGGTGGTGCACTCGGGCCTGGAGGGCGGGGTTCCGTTCGAGGACGCCGAGGGCTGCCCGGGCAATCCCGGGCAGGTCGTCCTGGGTTACGACGGCTCGCCGGCGTCGAACCGGGCGGCGGCCTTCGCTTTCCGTCACGCCGAGGCCCTCGGTTGCGGCGTGGTCGCGGTGAGCGTGGAGGCCGGCAGGGGAGAGCCGGAGACCGAGCAGATCGACCCGGAGAACGCCACACCCGGCTCGGACACCAGTGCGTTCCACTCGCCGGTGATCGTGACGGCGTCGAGTTTTCCAGACGTCCCGGTGAAGTTCGTGGCGGGAACGGGCCGTCCGGCCGAGGTGCTGCTCTCCGAGGCCGACGGCGCCGAACTGCTCGTGGTCGGCAGCCGGGGGTCCGGCGGGTTCGCCGGGCTCATCATGGGGTCGGTGAGCCAGAAGGTGCTGGCGCACGCCAGCAGCCCGGTCGCTGTGCTGCACCCGGGTATCCCGGCCGAGACCGCGGCCGGGATGGCCTGAGCGGCAACGGCTTACGGGGCCGGACCAGATCCAGCCCAGGTCTAATCGAGCAGGATCGACTTGACTCTCACCTCGGTGGCGGGCTTGCCGTCCTGGCCGCCGCCGGCCACGCCGGCCGCGGCGATCTTGTCCAGGGTCGCCAGCCCGGTGGCGTCGATGGTGCCGAACACGGTGTAGTTCGGCGGCAGCTTCGAATCCTTGTACACCAGGAAGAACTGGCTGCCGTTGGTGTCCGGCCCCGCGTTGGCCATCGCCAGCGCGCCGCGCGGGTAGAGAACCGGCTTGGCCAGCGCCGGGTCGTCCTTCGAATATTGGTTGCTCGGGTACTCGTTGGGGAACGAATAGCCCGGTCCGCCGGAGCCGGAGCCGGTGGGATCGCCGCACTGCAGCACGCCCAGTTCGGGCGCGGTGGTCAGCCGGTGGCAGACGGTGTCGTCGAAGTAGCCCTTCTGGGCCAGGCTGGCGAAGCTGTTCACCGTGCACGGGGCCTCGGAGTTGTTGAGGATCAGGCCGATGTTGCCCTGGTCGGTCGACATGCTGACGCTGACGGTGGCCGGGTCGGTGGGCACCTTGCCGGTGTTGGGCGGCGGCACGTCCTTGGCCTTCGGCCCGGCCGCCGGGTACTGGCAGTTCGCGCCCAGGCCGTCCGGAGCCTTGAAGGCGGGCAACTGGTCGGGGCCGCCCCCGCGCACCAGCTGGGTGGGTGCACCAGGCGGCGCCGGAGCCGTGCTGGTCGGAGCGGTTGCGGTGTCCGCCTTGTCTCCTTTGAGCACGAACGCCGCGATCGCAGCGGCGCCCACGGCCAGGGTCAGCATGGCGGCGACCACGGTCAGGATCCGCCGGCGCCTCTCCTGCTGGGCGCGCTGCTCGAGCTGCTCTTCGAGCTTGCGCTTGGCCGTCTCGCGTCGCTCTGCGTTGCTGGACACCGCTGTGGTCCCTCCGTCTCGGCTCGTCGTGAAATCGCGCAGACGAGTGTGCCAGCCCAACATGTGAGCGGGGCTGAGGGCCCGCCCGAACCGCCGGGTGGGAGACTGGTCAGCGTGTTGCTCACGGGTTTCCCGGCCGGGATGCTGGCCTGCAACTGCTATGTGCTGGCGCAGCGCCAGGGTGCCGACGCCATCATCGTCGACCCGGGCCAGCGGGCGTTCGGTCCGTTGCGCCGGATCCTCGACGAGAACCGGCTGACTCCCGCCGCCGTGCTGCTCACCCACGGCCACATCGACCACCTCTGGTCGGCGCAGAAGGTGGCCGACACCTTCGGCTGTCCGGTGTTCATCCACCCCGAGGACCGCTACATGCTCACCGACCCGATCCGCGGCTTCGGCCCGAAGATCGCGCAACTTGCGTTCGGGGCGCTGTTCCGCGAGCCCAGGCAGGTGGTCGAACTCGACCGCGACGGCGACACCCTGGACCTGGGCGGCATCACGGTCACCGTGGACCACACACCGGGTCACACCCGCGGGTCGGTGACCTTCCGGGTGCCGCGCGACGGCGGAGCGGTGGCGTTCACCGGCGACACCCTGTTCAAGCAGTCCATCGGCCGCACCGACCTGCCCGGCGGCAGCGGCCGGGACCTGCTCGGCTCGATCCTCAACAAACTGCTGGTCCTCGACGATGAGACCAAGGTTCTTCCCGGGCACGGACCGAGTTCCACGATCGGGCTGGAGCGGGTCACCAATCCGTTCCTCGAGGGCCTGACGCTGTGACGGGATTTCAGGCCCCCAAGGGGGTGCCCGACTACCTCCCGCCGGAGTCGGGCGAGTTCGTCGCGGTGCGCGACGGACTGCTCGCCGCGGCCCGGCGGGCCGGCTACGGCGACGTCGAACTGCCGATCTTCGAGGACACCGAGTTGTTCGCTCGCGGGGTCGGGGAGTCCACCGACGTCGTCTCCAAGGAGATGTACACCTTCGCCGACCGCGGCGACCGGTCGGTGACGTTGCGACCGGAGGGCACCGCCGGGGTGATGCGCGCGGTCATCGAACACGGCCTGGACCGCGGGGCGCTGCCGGTCAAACTCTGCTACGCGGGCCCTTTCTTCCGCTACGAGCGCCCCCAGGCCGGCCGCTACCGCCAGTTGCAGCAGGTCGGAGTGGAGGCGATCGGGATCGACGATCCCGCGCTGGACGCCGAGGTGATCGCCATCGCCGACGAGGGATTCCGTTCCCTGGGTCTTGACGCCTTCCGGTTGGAGATCAGTTCGCTCGGTGACCAGACATGCCGTCCGCAATACCGGAAGCTGTTGCAGGACTACTTATTCGGGCTCGATCTCGACGAGGCGACTCGCGCCCGCGCCGAGTTGAACCCGCTTCGTGTGCTCGACGACAAGCGGCCGCTCGTTCGTGAACTGACCGCGGGCGCGCCGGTGATGCTGGATCACCTCTCCGATGCCGCCAAGGCGCACTTCGAGACGGTGCTCGCGCATCTCGACGCACTCGGAGTCCCCTACGTCGTCAACCCGCGTCTGGTGCGCGGCCTGGACTACTACACGAAGACCACCTTCGAATTCGTCCACGACGGTCTGGGTGCGCAGTCCGGCATCGGCGGCGGCGGCCGCTACGACGGGCTGATGGATCGGCTGGGGGGCCAGGACCTCTCCGGCATCGGCTTCGGGCTGGGCGTGGACCGCACCATGCTGGCGCTGCGCGCGGAGGGCCGGCCGGCCGGCGGGCACGCCCGCTGCGACGTGTTCGGGGTTCCGCTGGGCGGGCAGGCCAAGCTGGAGCTGGCCCGGCTGGCGGCGGCACTGCGCGCCGCCGGAGTGCGGGCCGATCTCGCCTACGGCGACCGCGGCGTCAAAAGCGCGATGCGCGCCGCCGACCGCTCCGGTGCCCGGATCGCCCTGGTGGCCGGTGATCGCGACATCGACGCCGGCACCGTCGGGGTGAAGGACCTGTCCACCGGCCATCAGGACGAGATCGCCGTTGACTCCGTTGTCGCCGAGGTTCTTTCGCGGCTGACCTGACGCGTCCTGTCCCCGGCGCGTCCGGCCTCACTGATTTCTTAATCCGGCGCGGGGAACCCGGCGCGGGGCACTGTCCGTTGTCGGGATATGAATCGGCTGATCGAGGACTATCTGCGCGCCCGCGGTGTGCGGTATTTCCGGGGCCACCACGACGACGAGTACTTCTTCCTCGTCGACTTCGTCGCCGAGGCGTACCGCGGGCGGCTCAACGTCCATCTCGAGGCGTCCGGCGCGGACCGGGACTCGGTGCAGGTCAGCGTCTCCCCGGATCGGTACTACCCGGCCGGCCGGCGTGAAGTCCTCGCCGGGGTGGCCGACCGGTGGAACGCCGAGGCCCGGGTGGTGCGATCGGTGATACTCGATTCGTCCGACCCGCACCTGGTGGGCGTGCTGGCCAGGGCGGAGCAGCGTCCCGGCGGCCCCGCGGAGTTCGCCGACTTCGTCGAGGCCGCGGTGTCCGGCGCTGTCGAACTGTTCGGTCTGATGACGGCGGTGGTGGCGCCCGCCCAGCAGGCCCCTGGCGCCCTGCGTGACGCGGGCTGACCGGCCCCGTAACGCGCCGTCCGCGCGCTCCGATAATCGGGTTATGCGATATCTGACGGTGATCGCCGCCGGGATGGTGGCCGTCGGGGTGGCAGGAGCCCCGACCTGCTGGGCCGACCCTGCCGATCCCGCCGATCCCGCGGGCCCCACCAGCACCGCGCCGGCCGGCGCCGAGGCGACCGGAGCGCCCGAGGCGACCGGAGCGGCGGGGTCGCACCAGGTCACCTACACCGTCACCACCACCAGCGATCTGACCGCCAACATCTACTACGTCACCGCCGACCCCCCCGACCAGGCGTCGGCCAACACCGCGCAGTACATGCCGATGGCGCGCACGATGGTCGGGCCGGGCGCCCCGTGGACCTTCCAGGCCAGCCTGAACGACCCGACGAAGTGGGCATTCGTCAGTGCGAGCGGCGGTCTGCGGGTCAACCCCGAGTTCCGCTGCGAGATCGCCGTCGACGGCCAGGTCGTGGCGTCCCAGCAGGGTGGCAGTGGCGTGCAGTGCGCGCTTCGGCCCTGGTGATCGCAGGCGCTAGCCGAGGTCGCGAGCGCTGAAGGTGTCGCACTTGTTCGGGTCGCCGGTCTGATACCCCACGGTGAACCATTTCTGGCGCTGGGCCGACGAGCCGTGGGTCCAGCTCTCCGGGTTCACCCGTCCGGTGGCCTGCTCCTGGATCCGGTCGTCGCCGACGGCGGCGGCCGCGGACAGTGCGTCGGCGATGTCCTTGTCGCTCAGCGGCTCGAGGTAGGTGACGTCGGTCCCGGGCTGTTTGGTGATGGCCGCGAAGTGCGCCCACACCCCGGCGTAGCAGTCGGCCTGCAGTTCCGAGCGCACGCCTCCGCCGGTCGCGCCCTTGGCGCCCTTCTGGGAGCGGCTCAGATCTCCGGTCAGGTTCTGCACGTGGTGCCCGTACTCGTGGGCCACGACGTACTCCTGGGCCAGCGGGCCGCCACTCGAGCCGAACTCGTTCTTGAGAACGTTGAAGAAGTCGACGTCGAAGTAGGCGGTCTGGTCGGCCGGGCAGTAGAACGGGCCCATGTCACTGCTGGCCGCGCCGCAGCCGGTCTGCACGTTGCCCTTGAACAACCGGGTCCCGGGCCGCTGGTAGCCCTTGAGCAGCTGGGACCAGATGCCGTCCAGGGAGTTGCCGGTGGCCACCACCCGGCACTCGGCGAACTTGTTGGCGTCGGCGCCGGTCTTGCACTGGGCCAGGTCGAAACCGGGGGCGGACTGCCCGGGCCCGGCCGGCTGCTGGAGGATCGGACCGGGGTCAACCCCGAGGAACAGTGCGATCAGCATGACCGCCAGGCCGCCGAAACCGCCGCCGATCGCGATCCCGCGGCCCGACCCGCCGCTGCTGCGGGTGGTGCTGGTGTCGATCCGCATGCCTTCGTTGAAGGTCATGAGCGCTCCTCGGTACTCCGGCCCGACTGGCCGGGCGCCTGCCGGAACCAGTTTGCCACAGCGTCACCGCCGGGTGGTGTGGTCGGCGCGGCCGCCGGGAGGCGTCGGCGGCGAGTCCGGGGGCACCTCCTAGACTGAGCCCTCGTCTGATTCGCCGATTCCTGGGAGATCGTGGTGCTGCGCAGTCATGCCGCCGGCTCGTTGCGGGCTTCCGACGCCGGACGCAGGGTCACCCTGGCGGGCTGGGTGGCGCGGCGGCGAGACCACGGCGGGGTGATCTTCATCGACCTCCGGGAGACCTCCGGTGTGGCGCAGGTGGTGTTCCGGGAGGCCGACGTGCTGGCTGCCGCGCACCGGTTACGCGCCGAGTTCTGCGTCGCCGTCGAGGGAGTTGTGGAGATCCGCCCGGACGGCAACGCCAACCCGGAGATCCCCACCGGTGACATCGAGGTCAACGCCACGTCGCTGACCGTTCTCGGCGAGTGCGCCGCACTGCCGTTCCAACTCGACGAACCGGCCGGAGAGGAGGCCCGGCTCAGACACCGCTACCTGGACATGCGGCGGGACGGCGGCACCGGAGACGCGCTTCGGCTGCGTTCGGCGGTCAACGCCGCCGCCCGGTCGGTGCTGGCCGGCCATGACTTCGTGGAGATCGAGACCCCGACGCTGACCCGCTCGACGCCGGAGGGAGCGCGGGACTTCCTGGTGCCGGCCCGGCTGCAGCCCGGCAGCTTCTACGCGCTGCCGCAGAGCCCCCAGCTGTTCAAGCAGCTGCTGATGGTGGGCGGCATGGAGCGGTACTTCCAGATCGCCCGCTGCTACCGCGATGAGGACTTCCGTGCCGACCGACAGCCGGAGTTCACCCAACTCGACATCGAGATGAGCTTCGTCGACGCCGACGACGTCATCGCCGTCGCCGAGGAGATCCTGGCCGCGCTGTGGGCACTGGTCGGCTACCAGGTGCCCCGGCCCGTCCCGCGGATGAGCTACGCCGAGGCGATGCGCCGGTTCGGGTCGGACAAGCCGGATCTGCGGTTCGGGATCGAACTCGTGGAATGCGCCGACTTCTTCAAGAACACCCCGTTCCGGGTGTTCCAGGCGCCCTATGTGGGCGCGGTGGTGATGCCAGGCGGCGCCTCCCAGCCGCGCCGGACCCTGGACGGCTGGCAGGAGTGGGCCAAACAGCGTGGCCACAAAGGCCTGGCCTACGTGCTCATCGGCGAGGACGGCACGCTGTCGGGCCCGGTGGCCAAGAACCTCTCCGACGCCGAGCGCGCCGGGCTGGCCGCATACGTGGGTGCGAAACCCGGTGACTGCGTGTTCTTTTCGGCCGGTGCGGCCAAGGCTTCGCGTGCACTGCTGGGGGCGGCCCGCGGCGAGATCGCCCGGCGCCTGGACATGATCGACGAGGCCGCGTGGGCGTTCGTCTGGATCGTCGACCCGCCGCTTTTCGAACCGGCCGGGGATGCGACCGCATCCGGCGACGTGGCCGTAGGTTCCGGCGCCTGGACGGCGGTGCACCACGCCTTCACCGCGCCCAAGCCGGAGTTCGCCGGTGTCATCGACACCGACCCCGGTGCCGTGCTGGCCGACGCCTACGACATCGTCTGCAACGGTCATGAGATCGGCGGCGGATCGATCCGCATCCATCGCCGCGCGGTGCAGGAGAAGGTGTTCGCGGTGATGGGCATCGACGCGGCCGAGGCCGACGAGAAGTTCGGATTCCTGCTGGAGGCCTTCACGTTCGGGGCGCCGCCGCACGGCGGGATCGCTTTCGGGTGGGACCGCATCACCGCCCTGTTGTTCGGCGCCGACTCGATCCGCGACGTCATCGCCTTCCCCAAGTCCGGAGGCGGGGTGGATCCGCTCACCGACGCGCCGGCGCCGATCACCGCCGCCCAGCGCAAGGAGTCGGGTATGGATGCCCGGCCGGGTGCGGACGGCCCTGCACATGAGCGGGTCTGAGCAGGGTCGGATTGAGTAGGATCGGCCCGGTGGACAACCAGCTGGCCTATATCGACCAGGGTTCGTTCCTGGCCATGCGGGCTCTCGGCCACGAACCGGTTCAGCAGCTGGTCTGGCTCTACGGCCACGACGTCAATGTCGAGCGACTGCGGGAGATTCATCGCAATCTCGGGCACACCCTGCTGGGCCGCCGCATCGAACGCTCGCCGCTGCCGTTCGGCCGGCACCGCTGGGTGTCAGCGCCGGATCAGTCTGAGCTGTTGGTCAGCCCGGCGCGGCCCCGCGCCGAGCTCACGGACTGGATGGACGAGATCGGCACGATGGGAGTCGACCCGGAGCGCGGGCCGGCCTGGCGCATGGCGGTCGTCCCGTTCACCGACGGGGGCGCAGCGGTGACGCTGGTCGTCTCGCACTCGGTGGCCGACGTCGGCGGCATCCTGTTCTCGATCTTCGGGGCACTGGCCGGCGTGAAGGCCGACCTCGGGTATCCACCGTCCGGGTCGCGGATGAGGCGACGGGCGTTGCGCGAGGACGTCAGGGAGTTCCGGGGCGCGGTCCCCGACATCCGCCACGGGGTCAAGGCCGCACTGCCGGTGCTGCGGGAGGGCAGGCCGGCATCGCCCAGACCGGCGAGTCCGGCCCGAACCCGGGATACCACCACGGCGATCAGACCCTCGGTGTTCGCGTTCGTGCCCACCGAGGAGTGGGATGCCCGGGCCAAGGAGATCGGCGGCAACAGCGGTTCGCTGGTCGCCGGTTTCGCGGTCCGGCTCGGGTCGCTCATGGGCCAGGGCCGTCCGGACGGTTCGGTCACACTGAACTTCCCGGTCAGTGACCGCGGAGACGGTGACACCCGCGCCAACGCGCTGACCGGGATGACGGTCAGCGCCGATCCCGACGAGGTTCTGACGAATCTGGCGAAGCTGCGCGCCGACATGAAGGCCGGGCTGAAAGAGGTTGCCGCCGAGTCGAATGCCGCGCTGGCGGCGTTACCGCTTGTGCTGCTCACGCCCAAGCGGGTGGTCAGGAGGCTGGAGTGGCTGGCTCTCGGAGACGGCCCGGTGGTGGGCTGCACGAACATGGGGGACCTGCCCGAGGCGCTTACCCAGCTTGACGGAACCCCGGCGGAATTCCTGTTCGCCCGCGGTGTCGAATGGCCGATCGGACCGGCCGGTCTTGACCGGATCGGCAACTGGCTGCTGGTCGGATCCTGCAGGCTGAACGGCAAGGTGTTGCTGATGGTCACCGCCTGGCAGGTCGGCACGAGCAATACGCGCGAGCAACTCGGCGATCTGATCGGCCGCGCGGTCGCCGACTTCGGGCTCTCCGCGACGTTCATCTAGCCGTCGATGAACGCTTCGATGACCACGCCGGCGGACAACGTCCTGGATTTCATGGACGAGAGCTTCTTTCTCGACTTCCGGGCCCAGGGCCACGGTCCGATGATCCAGTTCGTCTGGATCTACCGGCACGACCCCGATCTGGATGCGCTGCGGCGTTTCCAGCACAACCTCGGCCGGGGACTGCTCGGCCGGTGTATCGAGCACTCGCCGCTGCCGTTCGGCAGGTCCCGCTGGGTTGCCTGGACGCCACCGGCTGATCTTGATGTCGCCGAAAGGCCAAGGCCGCAGGACGAACTCACAAGCTGGACGGACGAGGAGGCGGCGCGTCCGCTTTCGGTGGAGAACGGTCCGCCCTGGCGACTGGCGATCCAGCCGCTGGCCGGCGGCGGCGCGGCGGTCTCTCTTCTGGTCGCCCACGCCGTCGCCGACGGGGTGGGGATGAGCAATTCGGTGGCCGATGCCGTCAACGGAGTGACCCGGGACCTGGGGCTGCCGCCGCCGCATTCGCGGACGCGGGGCCGGGCGCTGGCCGAGGACGTCCGCCAACTGATCCGCGACCTGCCCAAAGCGGCCAGGGCCCTGGTGCTCTCGCCGCTGGCAGCCAAGGAAGTACCCATGCGGGTTCGGGCCGGACTGGAGAAACGGGCCCGCCGGGCGGACCGCCCGGCGGCCCTGCCGGCCGCGAACGCCGGCCGCGCCCGCAGACTTCCCTCGCTGACGATGCTCATCGACATCCCGCAGTGGGACGAGTGCGCCGCGAGTCTGGGCGGCACCAGCAATTCACTGCTGCTCGGGTTCACCTCGCGGCTGTGCTACCTGCTGGGCTGGCTCGACACCGACGGACTGGCCAACCTCGCGATGCCGGTCAATGAGCGCACGCCCGGCGACAACCGGGCGAACGCATTGGCCAGCGTCACGCTGACCCTGGATCCCGCCGTCGCCTCCGATCTCGGGGGTATCCGCGCGGCGGTCAAGTCGGCGCTGTCGGGACTGGAGCGGGCCCGCGGCCGGATCATGGCGCCGCTCGCGCTCGTCCCGTTCGTGCCGAAGTTCGCCGCGAACCGCGTCCAGACCGTGGTGCAGCGCAGCGCAAGCATCACCTGTTCGCATTTCGGGGACCTCGACCCCGCGGTGAACAGGCCCGACGGCACCGATGCGGAGGTGTTCTACGTCCGCCACGCCCGCACGCCTGAGATGGCCGAACCGGAGATGCTGCGGCGTGCGGGCGGCCTGTTCTTCCCCGTCGCCTCGGGCCGGCTCGGCGGCAGGATTCACATCAGCATCTGTCACTCCGACGCCGAGGGGTCCACCACCGTCGGGGAGTTGACCGCGGTGGCGCAGCGGGCGCTCGACGACTTCGGGCTGACGGCCAGCATCATCTCCTGACCACCCGGTGACGCGTGCGCCGGTGCTTTAGCGCCGCGGGAATGTTTGGTTCTACATGTTTAGTTCTACTATGTAGCGGTGGGCTACGTTGCGGTCGGCTCGGCCTCGGGGTGGATGCGGTGACGGTGGACAGCACCGCCGAACCGGACGCGCCGCCGCAGACGGTGGCCGAAACCCCGCGCCCGGCCGAGGGCAGGCGCGAGAAGCGGCGGGCCAAGGCCCAGGTCCGGGCTGCCGCCAAGCAGCGTCGCCGGCCCCGCCGCACCCTCGGTTACTGGCTGATGAGACTGCTGCGCAAGTCCTGGATGGTGCTGCTGATCGCCGCCGTGGTCGCGGTGGCGGCGTTCGCCGTGGACCGGCTGCACGGCGTGTTCGGCAAGACCGAACTGACCCGGCCGGGCAGCGGCCTGGCCGAGGACGCCGAGCCGTTCAACCCCAAGGTCGTGGTCTACGAGGTGTTCGGCCCGCCGGGGGCTACGGCGACGGTGAACTACCTCAACCTCGACGCCGAGCCGCAGATCGCACGGGACGTCGCGCTGCCGTGGACCCTTGAGCTGAGCACCACCGCCCCCGCGGCCGCGGCCAACCTCGTCGCTCAGGGCTACAGCGACAGCATCGGGTGCCGGATCACCGTCGACGGCGTGGTGAAGGCCGAGCGGTGGTCAAGCGGGGTCGCCGCCCAGACCTTCTGCATCGTCAAGTCCGGATGATCACCCGAGTCCGGACAACCCCCCAGCCGAGACAGCGCCGCCCGGACACGCAGGGTCCCGCGCGGCCGCGCATCGCACTGTGGATCCGCCGGCTGGCGGTGCCGATCATCCTGGGCTGGCTGGCCCTGACGGTCTACACCAACATCACGGTGCCCCCGGTCGAGGTGGTCGGCCAGGAGCGGTCCGTGCCGATGGCGGCGGCGGACGCGCCGTCGACCATCGCGATGAACACCATCGGCAAGACGTTCGGGGAGTTCGACTCGAACACCTCGGTGATGATCGTGCTGGAGGGCGACGAACCACTCGGCGACGGCGCGCACCAGTACTACGACGAGGTCGTGCGCAGGCTCAACGCCGACACCAGGCACGTCGAGCACGTCCAGGACTTCTGGAGCGACCCACTCACCGCGGCGGGCTCGCAGAGCGCCGACGGCAAGGCCACCTACGTCCAGGTCTACCTGGCCGGCAACATGGGTGAGGGACTGGCCAACGAATCGGTGGACGCGGCCAAGAAGATCGTCGAGAGCGTCCCGCCCCCGCCCGGGGTCAAGGTCTACGTCACCGGCCCCTCCGCGCTGATCGCCGACGCGCACATCGCCGGGGACCGCAGCCTGAAGATGATCACCGGACTGACCTTCGGCGTCATCACGGTGATGCTGCTGTTCGTCTACCGCTCGGTCGTGACGGTCGTGCTGGCGCTGCTGATGGTCTTCCTGGAAGTGGCCGTGGCGCGCGGGGTGGTGGCGTTCGCCGGCCACCATCAGCTGATCGGACTGTCCACCTTCGCGGTGAACCTGCTGACCATGGTGGGGATCGCGGCGGCGACCGACTACGTGATCTTCCTGTTCGGCCGGTACCAGGAGGCGCGCAGCCGCGGTAAGGACAAAGAGTCGGCCTACTACGAGATGTTCCACGGCACCGCGCACGTCATCCTCGGCTCCGGCCTGACGATCGCCGGAGCGCTGCTCTGCCTGCACTTCACCCGGCTGCCCACTTTCAAGTCCATGGGCGTTCCGCTGTTCATCGGAATGCTGGTGGTGGTCGCGGCTGCGCTGACGCTGGGACCCGCGGTGGTCACCGTGGCCGGTGCGCTGCGCGGACTGGAACCCAAGCGCGCCATGCGCATCCGGTTCTGGCGCCGCATCGGGACCGCGGTGGTGCGCTGGCCCGCTCCGATACTCGTCGGCACCACGGCGTTGTGCCTGGTCGGTCTGCTGGCGCTGCCGGGCTACCGGACCGACTACAACGACCGGCACTATCTGCCTCAGGACGTTCCGGCGACTGAGGGGTTCGCGGCAGCCGAACGTCACTTCCCGGCCGCCCGGCTCAGCCCTGAGTTGCTGATGCTGGTGAGCGATCACGACATGCGCAACTCGGCGGACTTCCTGGTGATCGACCGGATAGCCAAGTCGATGTTCCATCAGCCGGGGATCAGCCGGGTGCAGACCATCACCCGACCGCTGGGCACGCCCATCGAGCACAGCTCGATCCCGTTCATGCTCGGCATGCAGGGCACCATCCAGAGTCTGAACATGTCCTATCTGCAGGACCGGATGGATGACATGCTGCGGATGGGCGACGACATGGCAGCCAGTATCGACAGCATGCAGCAGATGTACGAACTGATGGGTGAGCTCAACGCGGTCACCCACGACATGGTCGGCAAGATGCACATGACCTACGAGGACGTCAAGGATCTGCGCGACAACATCGCCGACTTCGACGACTTTCTGCGCCCGATGCGCAACTACTTCTACTGGGAGCCGCACTGTTTCGACATCCCGGTGTGCTTCGCGATCCGGTCGGTCTTCGACACCCTCGACGGAATGGACGCCGTGTCAGACGACGTGCAGGCGCTGCTGCCCAGCCTGGACCGGCTTGACGCGCTGACCGCACAACTGCGCACGCTGATGCCGCCGATGATCGCCACCATGCAGTCCATGCGCACCATGCAGCTGACCATGCAGAGCACTCAGGCCGGGATGTGGGATCAGATCCAGTCCATGCAGGAGAACCAGAACGCGATGGGCAAGGCGTTCGACAAGTCCAACAACGACGACTCGTTCTACCTGCCGCCGGAGGTATTCGAGAACCCGGACTTCAAGCGCGGCATGAAGATGTTCCTGTCACCGGACGGAAAGGCGGTGCGGTTCATCATCTCCCACGAGGGCGACCCGATGTCTCCGGAGGGCCTGACCCACGTCGACACCATCAAGAACGCCGCCTTCGAAGCCATCAAGGGCACACCGCTGGAAGGGTCCAGGATCTACCTGGCCGGCACCGCTACGAGTTACAAGGACATGCAGACCGGCGCGAACTACGACCTGATGATCGCCGGAGTCGCGGCCCTGAGCCTGATTTTCGTCATCATGCTGATCCTGACCCGCAGCGTGGTGGCGGCGGCCGTCATCGTGGGAACGGTGGCGCTGTCGCTGGGCACGTCATTCGGGCTGTCGGTGCTGATCTGGCAGCACCTGCTCGGCCAACCGCTGCACTGGATGGTGCTGGCGATGTCGGTGATCATCCTGCTGGCGGTGGGTTCGGACTACAACCTGCTGCTGGTGTCCCGGTTCAGAGAGGAGATCCCGGCCGGCCTGAGGACCGGGATCATCCGGGCCATGGGGGGAACCGGGTCGGTGGTCACCGCCGCCGGACTGGTGTTCGCCGTGACGATGGCGGCGATGATGTTCAGCGAGTTGAAGATCCTGGCCCAGGTCGGCACGACCATCGGGCTGGGTCTGCTGTTCGACACGCTGGTCATCCGGTCTTTCATGACCCCGTCCCTCGCGGCTCTGCTGGGCCGGTGGTTCTGGTGGCCGCAGGTGGTGCGGCAACGTCCGGTGCCGCAACCCTGGCCGGTACCCGCCGAGCGTGACCACGACGAGACAACTCCGGTAGCCGTTCACTGACCGGCCCGGAAACGAAACACCCGGCACGGTGCTGTCGCATCCGTGCCGGGTGTTTCGGCTAGCACTGCGTTGTCAGGACTTGCGGCCCTTCATAACGGCGCCCACGACCGCGGTCAGGATGGCACCGACGACACCGCCGCCGCCGAGCTGACCGATGATGTGCGAGATGTCGCCGCCGCCACCGAGCAGGTTGCCCGCCAGCCCGCCGCCGAGCAGCCCGCCCAGGGCGCCGGTGACACTGTTGCCGCCGACTCCGAGGCTGTTCTTACCCGCGCCGGCGGCGTTACCGCCGAGCAGTCCGCCCAGAGCGCCGAGTACCCATTCCATGCTGTTCTCCTTCTAGGAGGCCGTCCGGTACGGACAGCCGGGTTGGTGGACCGGTTTCGAGCCCAGGATCACTCCTGCAGGTGGTCGGGCGTCAGGTCGCTCTTGTCGGCCCGGCTCTCCTGATCATCACCGACGGCGTTGTTCTCGTAGGTGACCTGCATGTTGGTCTCCACCGGACCGGTGCTCTCGTACCTGATCACCGGCGAGACCTCCTCGTGGTGGATGGCCTCGCGGATCTCTGCCTTGACCTCCCGAATCTCCTCGCGGATGTGCTCCACCGGCCGGGCGACCGGCTTGGGGGCCGGCGGCGGCGGGGGCGGCGTCTTGACCACGGGCTTGGGAGCCGGCGGGGCCGGCGGCTTGGGGGCCGGGCGCGGAGGCGGCGGCGGAG
>NZ_JBJTJF010000112.1:0-4742 GCF_046095365.1 Mycobacterium sp. | reverse complement strand
CGGTGGCCGAATTGGATTCGGCTGCCGAACCTTTCGTCGTGGTCGATCTTGGCGGCGGTTCCACCGAAGTGGTGCTGGGTGACAGGTCCGGGGTTCGGGCAAGCCACTCCGCCGACATCGGATGCGTGCGGATGACCGAGCGGTGCCTGCATTCCGATCCGCCGACCGCCGGGGAGGTGGCCGCCGCCCGTGCGGTGGTGCGTGAGCGGTTGGGTGAGGCGCTGCGGGCCGTCCCGGTGCAGCAGGCCCGCACCTGGGTCGGCGTGGCCGGAACCTTCACCACCCTCGCCGCGCTGGCCCACCACATGAGCACCTACGACTCCGAGGCGATTCACCTGTCCCGGGTTGGCCTGCCGGCCCTTCTGGACGTGTGCGACGGGCTGATCTCGATGACCCGCGCGGAACGCTCAGCGCTGGGCCCGATGCACGAGGGCCGCGTGGACGTGATCGGGGGCGGGGCGATCGTGGTGCAGGAACTGGCCGCCGCTCTGGCTCAGCGGGCCGGCATCGACGAACTCGTCGTCAGCGAGCACGACATCCTCGACGGCATCGCCCTCTCGCTGCCCCGGTGATGCCAGACAGAACAGAACGGCCCCGGTGCCCGCGGGCGCCGGGGCCGTCCGGCCGGAACGGGTGCGCCGGCTTCAGAGCTTGATCTTGCAACCACTGCCGATGTTGCGGCAGTGAGCCTGGCTCTTGCAGGCATTGCAACGGCAGCTGCAGCCGCCGACGCGCTTGACCTCGGTGATACGCATTCTCAGATCATCTCCTTCGGGGCCCACGCCGCGCGGGCTACGTGTTCAACGATAGTTCGCCGGGGCGGGGTGTGTCAGCGCAAAACCCGCTGGGTTGGTTCCCGAGGACCGGAATCGATGGACCCGCCGGCAGGTACGGTGCGTATGCCGAGTTCATCGCGTCAGGCCGCGGCGCCCCCATAGCCCAATTGGCAGAGGCAGCGGACTTAAAATCCGCCCAGTGTCGGTTCGAGTCCGACTGGGGGCACTACTTCGGTTGGGTTAGACGCGATATCGAGTTGAATCAAGGACTCCCGGAGCTGGTCTCGGTGTCACCGGGTCGATCTCCGGAAGCTCCGGGTAGAGGAGCGGAGTTCAGACTCAGGTCAAGTTGGCCGCGGTGAGGCGGTCGTGGTTTAACCTGAAACACAGCTACCTAATACCAAAACCACTTTGGAGTTCTCAGGGGATGACCTACGTCGCGATGGGTGCGGCGGTGGTCGTGGTGCCGGCGGTCGCCATCGGCGGCTCCAGCGGCCTCGTAAGGGAGTGACGATGACGCGAATTCCCATCGTGCGCGTAGGAGCGGCCGCTGTCGTTCTCGGTCTTTCCGTCGCAGGTCCACACGCGGCGGTCGCCTCGGCCGACGGTCCGGATCCAGATGCGGCTTCGGCCTCGGCCGGCAGCTCGCCGGATCGGGCGACGCCGCCCGGTTGGCAGCGCGGGGGATCACGAGGGGCTCGGGCGGGTGCGACGACCGATGGATCGGCCGCTCCGCCGCCGGCTGCGACAACGCCTCACACGCGGGCCGGCGTGCCAGCCGAAGCTGCATCGCAACGTTCGGCCACGGTGCCCGTCGACGTCGACGCACCCGTGGCACACCGGGATGGATTGCCGCAAGCGGATCAGCCCGCAGGGCCTCGTCGGCTCGGAGATCGCTTCGGTATGCCGCGAACTGGGCCTGCCGGTGACGGTGACCGAGCGCGGCAGCGGCCCGCAGCAGCCACGCCACGTGTCGTGATGCGCGTGACGGCCACGCCGGCTCGGCACTCTGCCGATTCCCCCGGCGCCGTTGGCATCACGTCCCCGGCTGCGTCGGTGCGGCCGTCCCCGGCCATCCCGGCCGGCATCGCAGCCGCCATCGCGGCTCCGCCCGCAGTGGCGAACGGTACGGCTGCCGCTGCAGTCGCCGGCAAAGGTTCGTGCGCGGCCTGCAGGGGCACCGGGGCCCCGACCTTCAGGCAGGCGCTGAGCACCGTCATCAACCACCGGTTCAACTCGACGTTCGACGTGCTGTCGACGTTGCCCGGCGGTCCGATCTCCGACCTCCTGACGGGCGCGCTGGCGTTGGTTCGACGCACGCTGTTCTTCGTCCCGGAGGGAGTGACGGCCTCCCAGACCGCCAACGGCCTGTCGATCGCTGTCAACACCGGCAGCGTCGCCTACTTCCGTCAGGACGGCACTTTCGTGCAGGTCTCGGGAGACCCGCTGTTTCTGGGCGCCAAACCGTTCACGCTGACTGCGGACCAGACGGTGGCCGTCACCAATCCGGGCAACGCGGGCTGCGCCGGATTCGTGTTCACCTCCGGCACCGCCAAGGGCAGTCTTGCGACCAGCCAGATCGACGCCATCCGGTTCGAGGGTGACTCTGCATTCGACGGCAGCGTCGGCGCGACCGTAGCCGGGCACCCGCTGACCCTGCGCGATGCGGTGCGCGGAGGGAACGGGGTCACCATCGATGCCGCGGTGGTGCTCGCCAACGACGTCGAGATCGACGCCGGCGGACCCGGTGCCCACGTCACGGGCGCCGTCGACGGCACGAAGAAGGGCAAGCAGTCCCTCAAGGTGACCGCGCTGGCGACGACGGTCTTCGACGCCCCCATCGGCGGAACCACACCATTGGCCGGTCTGCTCACCCAGGGCATCGAGCCCCTGGTGATCGCCAAGTCCGGTGACACGAAGACGATTCCGCTGCATTTCCTGCCGGAACTGAGCATCGCACCTCCCACCGATGCATCTCCGGGCGTCAAGTACGGCATCGATGTCGCAATCGGCGACAATCCCTCCCAGGTGTACGAATTCGACACCGGCGGAACGGGTTTGTTCGCGGGTTACAACCAGCCGCTCTGGGTTGGCGTTCCGCTCACCACGACGCCGGCCAGTGAGGTCTACAACTCCGGCAACTACTTCGACGGGGTGGTTTCCAATACCCGGGTGACTCTGGGGCGGGGAGATCAGACGGTTTCGACGGCGCAACCGATCGCCATCGGGGCCATCCTCGCCGGCGGTAACTCGAAGACCAACAAGACATTCACCTTCACCGACCCCGCGGCCCCGCCCGTGGAGGGCCGGTTCTTCGGGGACTTCGGGGCGTCGTTCAACGTCAACAACGGCTTGACCAGTCCGCTGGTCCAGTTGCCGGGCAACCTGGCCAACGGCTTTGTCGTACAGCTCGGTCCGATCGGAGTGACGCCGCAGCTCACGGTCGGGATCACCGAAGCGCTGAGGAAGCAGTTCCCCTACGCCGTCCCGGTGATCGTGTCGCCCAAGGGTGGAACCTATCCGACTTCGGGATTGGCCATCCTCGACCAATTCGGCTTTGCGCCAACGTATACCGTCACCCAGGGCACCGAGTCACACGTCCTCGGGAATCCAAGCGAACCCCCGGTGAACATCACGTGCCAGACGTCGGAGCCCTGCTTGCCGACGCTGATCGACAGCGGCGCCCCGGCCAGTGGTATCAGGCTGGGTGAGGGCTCCACCGCCTACTTCGCCACGAAGAACGGCGAGCAGTTGCAGCCGGGCACCACATTCAAGGCGACGTTCCCGACCACTCCCGACCGACCAATCCCCTTGATATGGCAATTCACCGCCGGCGACATCTCATCGGTCGATCTGGTCACGTACGAGAAGACCCAGAAGGTCAACAACCCGGAGAACGTCAACGGCGCCCTGACCCTCTACAACTCCTTCGACGTCATGTTCGATGTGGCCGGTCAGAAGATCTATCTGCGGCCAACCGGCGGCCAGGCGACTGTGACACTGAGTTCGGTCGCCACGACCGGAAGCCAGACCTACCGGCAGAACGCCGTGCTCGCGGGCGACTACACCACAGAGGGCGGGGCCTTCTCGGTGGCGGGCGTCACGACCCTCGACGGCGACACCTCGGTCGGCACCAAAGGCGGCGACGTCACCTTCTCGGGAACGGTCGACGGCGCATCGACGCTCACCGTGAACAGCAGCGGAGCGACCAATTTCGTTCGCGTCGTGGGTAGTCAGACGCCGTTGGCTAGCTTGACCACCGATGCCGGAGGGTCGACCACGACAGCGGGCGCCAGCACGTCCGGAGATCAGACCTACGGCGACGCCGTCTCCCTGAGCGGTGTGTTCTCCGTGGAGCAGGGCACCTTCTCGGTCGCGGGCACCAGCACCCTCGCGGGTCCCGCTGCGGTCTCCGGTGGTGACATCCTCTTCGGCGGCTCCATAGACTCGGCGGCCGGCAAGGGATATCAACTGGGGTTGACCCCGGGCGACCGGAAGACGGCAAACCTCGACGGCGCCATCGGCAAGATCAATCCACTCGGCGGCATGCAACTGAGTGCAACGGACTCGGGATCGGCGACCGTCAACGTGAATAACTCCCTGGCACTCCTGGGCAACCTGGGCTACTCGGCGGAGACGGGAATCAAGATCGGCAATGGTGTGTCCGCGTCGTTCACCGGCGGCGCGCTGATCCAGAGCTTCACCGGCGCCGCCGTGATCGTGGACGGTGCTGCGCCACTGACGATTTCGGAATTCCGCCTTGCCGGAAACGGGAAAGAGGGAATCCAGGTCAAAGACACCTCCGCAGTGAACATCATCGGCAACGTCATCGTCGGCAACGGCACCTCCGGCATCAGTCTGGACACCGTGAAGGGCGCCGTCATCGGTTCGAACACGATCTCCAACAACGGAGCCGACGGAATCCTCCTCAAGGATTCGAAGAATGTCACCGTCACCGCCAACACC
>NZ_JBJTJF010000111.1:0-15302 GCF_046095365.1 Mycobacterium sp. | reverse complement strand
TCCATCACCCGGGCGTCCGCGGGGCCGGCAGCCGTTTGAGCAACTGCTCCACCACGTCGGCGCCATGCATGCTGCGCACCCACATCTCGGGACGGAGTGTGATCCGGTGCCCGAAGGCCGGCACCGCCAGCGCCTTGACGTCTTCGGGCACCACGTAGTCGCGCCCGCTCAGCAGCGCGCGCGCCCTGGACAGCTGAACCAGGTCGAGCTCCGCGCGCGGGCTGGCGCCGACGATCACCTGCGGGTGGTTGCGGGTGGCGGCAGCCACCGACACCACGTAGTGCAGCACATCGTCGTGGACACTGACCTGCTCCACCGCGTCCTGCATGGCCAGCAGCCGGTCGGCGTCGACCACCTGGTCCACCTGCGCCTCGGCCGCGCCGCGCTCGAGCCGGCGACGCAGCATCGAGGCCTCCTCCTGTTCGGAGAGGTACTTCAGCGCGACCTTGACCGCGAACCGGTCCAGTTGGGCCTCCGGCAACGGGTAGGTGCCTTCGAACTCGATGGGGTTGTCGGTGGCGATGACGATGAAAGGCAAAGGCAGCCGGTGAGTTTCGCCGTCGATGCTGACCTGGCCCTCGGCCATCGCCTCCAGCAGCGCGGACTGCGTCTTGGGCGGGGTGCGGTTGATCTCGTCGGCCATCAGCATGTTGGTGAAGATCGGGCCGCGGCGGAACTCGAACTGACCCGAGCGCATGTCGTAGATGGTCGAGCCGAGCAGGTCCGCGGGCAGCAGGTCGGGGGTGAACTGCACCCGGGTGAAGCGCAGTCCCAGCGCCGCGGCGAACGAGCGCGCGATCAGGGTTTTGCCCATGCCGGGCAGGTCCTCGATCAGCACATGCCCGCCGGCCAGCACGGTGGTGAGGATCAGGGTGAGCGCCGCCCGCTTGCCGACCACGGCGCGCTCCACCTCGTCGAGGACCGCCTCGCACAGCGCGGTGGTCTCGGTGGCCGATGTCGTCATACGTCTTCCAGTCGCCGGAGGATCTGTTCGAGGGCGTCGCGGCCGGGCGCGGGCTCGTGCCGCCTGGCCGACGATACGTTCTGCGGATCGACCCACTGCCACAGTTCGTCGCCGAACACCAGCCGGCCCGTCGAGGCCACCGCGGCAGGCTCCTTCTGCTTGGTCGCCACCAGGAAGTCGCGGGCCAGCCTCGGCCGCAGATGGCGGTCCCAGTCCCCCCTGGTGGTGTCGGCCCACCGGATCAGCTCCTCGGTCTGACCCTTCCAGCGCAGCAGCGCCTCCAGGGCGTCGTTGTCCGGCCCGGCCTCGGCGTCGTCGCGCCCGGCCTGCGCAAGCCGTTGGCTGATCTGCAGGCCGAACACCGCCACCGCCACGCCGGCGACCGGCAGCGCCAGCCGCCAGTTGAACATCACACCGACGATCTCGGCGAGCAGCACGGCCAGGAAACCCACGGCCAGCACCCGGTTGAGCTGATTCATGCACTGCTCCGCAGCTGGCCGAGAACCGAGCGCAGCGCCCGCTCGGCCTCCTCCCGGTGCTCCTCGGTCATCACATGCCGGCTGAAGCGGGCCTCGGTGAACAGACCCACCAGGGTGGAGGCGCCGCCGGGACTGATCACCCGGCTCTGGACCGCCCGGGCCAGCACCTCCGAGGGGGTGTCGGAGGCCTGCGGGGCCGAGCCCGGCCGGCCGGCCAGTCCGTCCTCCATCGCCGCGTAGCAGGCGATGATCGCCTCCCGCGGCGCCAGCCCGAGGTTGGACACCTCGGCCAGTCCGCGTTCGGCCGCCGCCGCCAGCGGTGTCGCGCCGGCCGACCCGCCGACGCCGGGCGCGTCGGTGATGACGACCGGGGGCAGCTTCGACCGGTTGCGCAGGGCGGCCACGACGGTGGCGGCGACCATCATCACCAGCAGGACGCCGGTGCCGATCGCCAGCACCTGATAGACGCCGCTCTTGGGCTTCTGCGGCAGCTTCGGCGGCGCCGACGGCACCGGCTGGCCGGAATCGGGGACGGCCGTGGGCGTCGGCGCCGCCTGGTCGACGTCGATGACCAGGCGGAACTGGCTGATCGCCACGAACACCGCCAGCCAGAGCAGCACCAGCCCCAGCGCGATCAGCACCAGTCGCACGTTCAGCCGGCCGCCGCCGCCGCCGGCGAAGTCCCGCATCTCGAATGCGGCGGCCTTGGCCGCCTGCGGGCGGCGGAGGAACACCGCGAAGGCCATCACCACCATCGAGACGCCCAGCAGGGCGATCACCCCGGCCAGCGATGCCGGATCGTCAGAGGAGGCCGCCCGGGTGGTCGGGGGCAGGTCGGGAATCCTGCCGCGCAGCGCCACCGCCGCCGCGAGCAGCAGCGCGACCACCAGAGCCACCCGGGCCGCGCGGGACTTCGTCCGGGTCATCGCCCGACCTCCCCCCGCGTGCCTCGTTCCCGCGGCCTCTTACCACCGGTGATGTCCATCGTGGCACGGACGCGGACGTACCGTGATCGGGTGAGCCGGACCAGCGACCGCGACGCGTGCCCAGGGGCGCTGCAGGTGCACCGGGCCGCCGACGGCGCACTGGCCCGGGTGCGGTTGCCCGGCGGACTGATCACCGCGGCCCAGTTGGAGGCCCTGGCCGGGATCGCCTCCCGGTTCGCCGCCGGCACGCTGGAACTGACCGCCCGCGGCAACGTGCAACTGCGCGGTATCACCGACACCGCCGCGGTGGCCGCCGCGGTGGCCGCCGCGGGACTGCTGCCCTCGGCGACCCACGAACGGGTGCGCAACATCGTGGCCTCACCGCTGTCCGGCCGGGCCGGCGGACGCGCCGACGTCAGGCCGTGGGTGACGGCCCTGGACGGCGCGATCCGGAGCGACGCCTCGCTAGCCGGGCTGCCCGGCCGGTTCTGGTTCAGCCTCGACGACGGCAGCGCCGACGTGTCCGGCCTGGCCGCCGACGCCGGCGTAATGGCCGGACCCGACGGGGTTGCGCTGCTTCTGGCCGGAGACGACACCGGCGTCCGGCTCAGGCCCACGGAAGCGGTCCAGGCACTGGTGACGGTGGCCAGGCGTTTCGTGGATGTAAGCGGGAATGCCTGGCGGATAAGCGAATTGGACGACCCACAGGTGCTTCTTGCGGGTTTCGGCCGGAGCGGTTCAGCGCGGCCGGCCATCCGTCCCGGCGCCCGTCCTCCGGTCGGATGGATCAGCCAGGACGACGGGCGCGTCGCGCTCGGCGCCGCGGTCCCGTTGGGGGTGCTCCCGGCACGCCAGGCGCAGTTCGTGGCCGCGGTGGGGGCGCCGGTGGTGATCACACCGTGGCGCTCGCTGCTGATCTGCGACCTGGAGGAGGGCGTCGCCGAGACCGCCCTGCGGGTGCTGGCCCCACTGGGGCTGGTCTTCGACGAGACCTCGCGATGGCTGGACGTCAGCGCCTGCGTGGGCAGCCCGGGTTGCGAGCGGTCCCGCGCCGACGTCCGGGCCGAGGCCCGCCGGGCGGCCGAGTCCGGTGCCGTCGGCGGCACCGTGCACTACGCCGGGTGCGAACGCGCCTGCGGCAGACCGGTGGCCGGTGAGGTCCTGGTGGCCACCGACGGCGGATACCGGCCACTGCAGGGCCGCGACTGAGCGACCGTAGGGTTAACCCGTGCTCGACTACATCCGCGACGCCGCCGAGATCTACCGGCAGTCGTTCGCGACCATCCGGGCCGAGGCCGACCTGGCCGGCTTCCCCGGGGACGTCGCACGGGTGGTGGTCAGGATGATCCACACCTGCGGGCAGACCGACCTCGCCCGGCAGGTGGCATTCACCCCGCAGGTGGTCAGCGCGACCCACGCCGCGCTGGCCGCCGGCGCACCGGTGCTCTGCGATTCCTCGATGGTGGCGGCCGGGATCACCGCCGCCCGGCTGCCGGCCGGAAACGAGGTGGTGGCGCTGGTCGCCGACCCGCGGGCGCCGGAGTTGGCCGAACGGCTGGGCACCACCCGTTCGGCGGCCGGGGTTGAGCTGTGGTCCGAGCGGCTCGCCGGCGCGGTGCTGGCCATCGGCAACGCCCCCACCGCACTGTTCCGGCTGCTGGAACTGCTCGACGAGGGAGTCCCGGCACCGGTGTCGGTGCTGGGCGGGCCGGTCGGGTTCGTCGGCTCGGCGCAGTCCAAGGACGAACTGATCGCCGACCCGCGCGGCATGGAGTATCTGGTCGTGCGCGGGCGGCGCGGCGGCAGCGCGATGGCGGCGGCGGCGGTCAATGCGATCGCCAGGGTGCCGGAATGACCGGCGGCACCCTCTACGGCGTCGGGCTGGGCCCGGGCGACCCGGAACTGGTCACCGTCAAAGCCGCCCGGGTCATCGGTGAGGCCGACGTGGTGGCCTACCACAGCGCCCGGCACGGCCGCAGCATCGCCCGCCGGATCGCCGAGCCCTACCTGCGCCCGGGCCAGATCGAGGAGCACCTGGTCTACCCGGTGACCACCGAGACCACCGACCACCCCGGCGGCTACGCCGGCGCCATGGAGGACTTCTACACCGAGGCCGCCGCACGCATCGCGGCCCATCTGGGAGCCGGGCGGAACGTCGCGCTGCTGGCCGAGGGCGACCCGCTGTTCTACAGCTCCTACATGCACATGCACGCCCGGCTCACCGGACGCTTCAACGCGGTGATCGTGCCGGGGGTGACCTCGGTCAGCGCCGCCTCGGCGGCCATCGCGACCCCGCTGGTCAGCGGCGACGAGGTGCTGTCGGTGCTGCCCGGGACACTGCCCGTCGCCGAGCTCGCGCGACGCCTCGCCGATGCGGACGCGGCTGTCGTGCTCAAGCTGGGCCGCACGTATCCGCAAGTGCGCGAGGCGCTTTCGCTGGCCGGTCGGCTCGACGGTGCCTGGTATGTGGAGCGCGCCAGCACCGAGGGTCAGCAGGTACTGCCCGCCGCGGAGGTGGACCAGGCGGGGGTTCCGTACTTCTCGCTGGCCATCCTGCCCGCAGACGGGCGGACCGGACGCGCCGCCCGCCCCGGGACCGTCGCCGTGATCGGGCTGGGTCCCGGAGGCGCCGAATGGATGACGCCGCAGAGCCGGCGGGAACTGGCCGCGGCCACCGACCTGATCGGCTACCGCAGGTATCTGGACCGGGTGGCGCAGCGGCCCGGGCAGCGCCGCCACGCATCGGACAACACCGACGAGGCACACCGCGCCAGGCTGGCCTGCGAACTGGCCGAGCAGGGCCGGGCGGTGGCGGTGGTGTCCTCGGGCGACCCGGGGGTCTTCGCGATGGCCACCGCGGTCCTCGAGGAGGCCAAGCAGTGGCCGGCCGTCGAGGTGCGGGTGATCCCGGCCATGACCGCCGCGCAGGCGGTGGCCAGCCGGGTGGGCGCGCCGCTGGGACACGACTACGCGGTGATCTCGCTGTCCGACCGGCTCAAACCGTGGGAGGTGATCGCCGGCCGACTGTCGGCCGCCGCCGCCGCCGACCTGGTGCTGGCCGTCTACAACCCGGCCTCGGCCGGCCGGACCTGGCAGGTGGCCGCGATGCGGGATCTGCTGCTCGAGCACCGCGACGCCGGCACCCCGGTGGTGATCGGCCGGGACGTGTCGGGGCCGCAGGAATCGGTGACGGTGGTGCGCCTGGCCGACCTCGACCCGGCCGACGTGGACATGCGCTGCCTGCTGATCGTGGGGTCCTCGCAGACCCAGTGGTACGGCGACACCGTCTTCACCCCGCGGCGCTACCCCGGCTGAGCACCCAGTCCAGCGCCTCGTCCACCGTCCCGACCACGGTCACCCCCGCGGGCAGCGCCGGCCGCCGGATCATCACCACATCGACGCCGAGGTCCCGTGCGGCCTGCAGTTTGGCGGCGGTCATCGCCCCCCCGCTGTTCTTGGTCACGACGGCCTCGATGCGGTGGGCGCTGAGCAGTTCGCGCTCGCCGTCGTAGCGGTACGGGCCTCGGGAGAGCAGCAGCTGGTGGTCGGGGGGCAGGCAACCGGTATCCGGTGGGGTGACCAGGCGGATCAGACACCAAGACCGGCTGCCGGCGAACGCAGCCACCCCGGATCGGCCGGTGGTCAGGAAGATCCGCGAATACCCTTTGGCAGCAACGATATCGGCGGCATCACTGTCTGAGTCGACCTCAAGTGCCCCGGCGGGCTCCCACGGCGGTCGGCTCAGCACCAGGTGCGGCAGCCCGAGTTCGGCGCAGGCCCGCGCAGCACTGGCGGTGATGGTGGCCGCGAACGGATGGGTGGCGTCGACGACGGCGGTGACCGAATTGCCGGACAGCCAGTCCCGCAGACCGTCCACGCCGCCGAATCCGCCGATGCGGACCGGCCCGGCCGGCAGCGCGGGATCGGGCACCCGGCCGGCCAGCGAGCTGACGATGTCGATCCGCGGATGCAGGCTCGCTGCCAATGCGCGGGCCTCGGCGGTGCCGCCTAGCAGCAGCACCGGCATCAGTGCCGGTCTCCCCTGGACCGGCCGGCCGAGTAGAGGTAGCTGTCGGTGAACCCCTCGGCGGCGAGCACATCCCCGACGATGATCACCGCGGTGCGGGTGACGGCCGCGGCGTGCATCTGCCCGGCGATGTCGGTCAGGGTGCCGCGCAGCACCACCTGTTGCGGTCGGCTGGCGAAGGCCACCACCGCCACCGGAGTGTCCGGTCGGTAGCCGCCCGCCAGCAACTCCGGGACGATCGCGTCGATACGGTGTGCCGCCAGGTGGATCACCAGCGTCGATCCGTGAGCGGCGAGGGCGGGGAGACTCTCGCCTTCGGGCATCGCGGTGGACAGCGTGGACACCCGGGTCAGGGTGACGGTCTGCGAAACCCCCGGCACCGTCAGTTCCCGGCCGAGCACGGCGGCGGCGGCCGCGAAAGCCGTTACCCCCGGCACGATCTCGTAGCCGATGCCCAACTCGTCGAGCCTTCGGCACTGCTCGGCGACGGCGCTGTAGATCGACGGGTCACCGGAGTGCAGCCGCGCGACGTCGTGGCCCTCGGCGTGGGCGCGTTGGAATTCCGCGACGATCTGCTCGAGGCTGAGGCGGCCGGTGTCGACGACCCGGGCCCCGGGCGGGCAGTACGCCAGCAGGTCGTCGGACATGATCGAACCGGCGTAGAGGCAGACCCCGCAGCGCTGCACAAGCCGGTGGCCGCGAACGGTGATCAGGTCCGCCGCCCCAGGACCCGCGCCGATGAAGTAGACCGTCACGTCGTGGTCCTCACAGCAGGCGGACCGCCCACTGGGTGATCGGCATCTGCGGCCGCCAGCCGGTGTAACCGCCCAGCGGCTCACCGCGATAGTGCTGGAACCTGGCCAGCTCTCCCCCGAGCCGTGAATGCCAGTGCACCAGAATCGCTTCGGACTCCGCGGTGACAGCGTTGGCCACCAGCCGGCCGCCACCGGAGATCTGCGCGAGACATTCGTCGACGAGGTTATCGGTGCTCAGGCCGCCGCCGATGAAGATCGTGTCGGGCCGCTCGGCGCCGGTGAAGTCGTCAGGCGCGGCTCCGCGCACCTCGACGTCGACCCCGAACGCCCGGGCGTTCGCGGCGATCCGGTCACGCCGTCCGGCGTCGGCCTCGAAGGCGACGGCACGGCACCCCCGCGCTGCGCGGCACCATTCCACCGCGATGCTGCCCGACCCCGACCCGACGTCCCACAGCAGCCCACCGGGGTGCGGCGCGAGCGCGGCGAGCGTGACGGCGCGGATGGTCTGCTTGGTGATCTGGCCGTCGTGGCTGAAGGCATCGTCGGCCAGCGCGGACGGGTCGCGCTCGTCCGGCAGGTAGCGGACCGCGATGATGTTGAGGTCGTCGACATCCGCGGGCGGCGCGGCGGCCCAGGCGGCGGCCGGGCCGGAGCGGATCCGCTCGTCCGGGCCGTCGAGTTGCTCCAGAACAGTCAACTCCGAAGCGCCGCGGCCGGTTTCGGCCAACACGGTCGCCAGGGCGACGGGGGTTGTCGCGTCGCGGCACAGGACCACGGCGCGCCCTCCGCGGCGGACCGCGGTGTGAACCGGAGCGGTGACCAGGCTGATGACTTCGGTGTCGTGCGCGGCCCATCCCATCCGCGCGCAGGCCAGGGCCACCGAGGACACGTGCGGCAGCACCTGCACCCGCTCGGCGCCGTGGACCCGGACCAGGGTGGCGCCGATCCCGTGCAGCATCGGGTCCCCGCTGGCCACCACGTGGATGTCACCGTCGGGGTGGTCGTCGAACAGGAGCTCCAGGGCCGGCAGCATCGGACTGGGCCAGGGCCTCCGGGGGGCGCCGACGGAGTCGTCGAGCAGCTCGAGCTGGCGCGGCGATCCGTAGACGACTGCGGCGCCGCGTAGTTCGGCCCGTGAACTCTCCGAGAGCCCGGCCATGCCGTCGGCGCCGATACCGACGACGACGATGCGCCCTTCGTTCATCACCGCAATCCCACTCGGCTCTTCACTTCGTTCATCACCGGGGCATCCTCCGCCATATCGGCTGCGGCAGCAGCCGCATCCCGAAGAACAGCGGCCGAAGCGCCCACGGCACCCAGATCGTGCGGCGGCCGGCAGCCAGCGCCCGCGCCGTCGCGTCGGCCACCTGCCCGGGGGTGCTGGACAGCGGTGCCGGGTCCATCCCCTCGGTCATCCTGCCGATGACGAAGCCGGGGCGCACCAGCAGCAGTCGCACCCCGCTGCCGTGCAGCGCATCGGCGAGCCCGCTGGCGAAGCCGTCCAGACCTGCCTTGGCCGAGCCGTAGACGTAGTTGGCCCGGCGCACCCGCACCCCGGCCACCGAGGAGAACACCACCAGCGTCCCGCGACCGGCCGCGCGCATCCGGGCGGCCAGGTGGGTCAGCAGGCCGACCTGCGCCACGTAGTCGGTGTGCACGATCGCCGCGGCGTGGGAGGCGTCGGTCTCGGCCCGGGACTGATCCCCCAGGACGCCGAACGCCAGCACGGCGACGTCGATCTCGCCGAACTCACCGGTCAACCGGTCCACCATCGGCCCGTGCGAGTCCAGGTCGTCGGCGTCGAACTCGACGGCGTGCACCGCGACCGCCCCGGCGGCCCGGACTGCGGCGACCTCGCCGGCGAGCCGGTCGGCGCCGCGCGCGGCGAGCACCACCGTCGCTCCGGGCGCCAGCCGGGCGGCCAGTTCCAGGCCGATCTCACTGCGACCGCCGAAAATAACCACGACCGCGGCCGCTGTGTCCTCCACGGCTGGGATTATTCCCTGCGCTACCGTGACCCTGATGCCCACCACCAGGCTGACCAGCGACGCACTGGAATTCCTCACCGAGCGCCATTTGGCGATGCTGACCACGCTGCGCGCCGACGGCTCTCCGCACGTGGTGGCGGTCGGGTTCACCTTCGACCCGATCACCCACATCGCCCGGGTGATCACCAGCGACGGCTCGCAGAAGGCGATCAACGCCGAGCGCAGCCACATCGGAGTGCTCTCCCAGGTGGACGGCGCCCGCTGGCTGTCCCTGGAGGGCATCGCCAATGTGAACCGCGAGCCCGAGGCGATCCGCGACGCCGAGCTGCGCTATGCCCAGCGCTACCGCACCCCCAAACCGAACCCGCGGCGGGTGGTGGTCGAGGTGCTCGTCAAACGGGTACTGGGTTCCTCGACCCTGCTCGACCGGTCAGTCGACGACGATTAGGTCATGCGCGCCGGTGTTGACCGGCAGCGCCCCGTCCGCGGTGACGACCACGATGTCCTCGATCCGGGCACCCCAGCGGCCCGGGAAGTAGATTCCCGGTTCGACGCTGAACGCCATCCCCTCAGCCAGCGGCTGGTCGTTGCCGGCGACGATGTAGGGCTCCTCGTGAATGGACAGGCCGATTCCGTGTCCGGTGCGGTGCACGAAGTACTCGGCCAGCCCAGCCCGGGCCAGCGGGCCGCGGGCGGCGGCATCCACCTGTTCGGCGCTCACCCCGGGCCGCACCGCGGCCACCGCGGCGGCCTGGGCCTGCTGCAGCAGCGCATAGTGACCGGCGACCTCCGGGGCCGGCTCGCCCAGGCTGTAGGTGCGGGTGCAGTCCGAGTGGTAGCCCGGCTCCACCGGACCGCCGATGTCGACGACGACGACGTCACCGGGTCTCAGACGGCGATCCGAGCACAGGTGGTGCGGATCGGCGCCGTTGGGGCCGGATCCGACGATGACGAACGCGACATCCGAATGCCCCTCGGCGACAATGGCTTCGGTGATGTCAGCCGCAACCTCGGCCTCGGTGCGCCCGGCTTTGAGGAACTCGGGCACCCGGGCGTGCACCCGGTCGATGGCCGCGCCGGCCCGGCGCAGCGCGTCGATCTCGCTGGCGTCCTTGACCATTCGCAGCGCCGAGAGCACGCCGGTGGCCAGCACCGGAATCGCACCGAGCTTCTCGCCCAGCGGCAGCAGGTGCAGCGCCGGCATCGAATCGGTCACACCCACCCGCGCGTGCCCGCCCAGGGCGTCGGCCACCAGACCGTAGGGATCTTCGCCATCGACCCAGTCCAGCATGCTCAGATCCAGATCGGCCGCCGCGGAATGCCTCAGCGCCGCCAACTCCAGCCGCGGCAGCACCACGACGGGTGCGCCGGAGGCCGGGATGACGAGGGCGGTCAGCCGCTCGAAGGTCTGTGCCCGCGACCCGATCAGGTATCGAAGGTCGTAGCCGGGTGTGACGACCAGCCCCGCCAGTCCGGCTCGCGAAGCCCCGGCGGCGGCGGCGGCCAGCCGGGCGGCGTAGACGTCGCTGCCGAACCGATCGGTCATACCGGTCAGGCTAGCGTGGGCTGTTATGTCCGGACCGGTCCTGCTGCTCGACGGCGCCAGCATGTGGTTCCGCTCCTACTTCGGAGTGCCCGCGTCGATCACCGCACCCGACGGCCGGCCGGTCAACGCGGTGCGCGGCTTCCTCGACAGCGTCGCCACCCTGATCACCCGCGAACGCCCGTCGCGGCTGGTGGTGTGTCTGGACGTGGACTGGCGTCCGGCCTGGCGGGTCGAGCTGATCCCGTCCTACAAGGCCCACCGGGTCCTCGAGGAGGGCAGCCCGCTCGGTGAGGCATCCGAGGACGACACCGAAGAGGTGCCTGACGACCTGAGTCCTCAGGTCGAGATGATCCTGGAGGTTCTGGACGCGTTCGGCATCGCCACCGCGGGCGCACCCGGATTCGAGGCCGACGACGTGCTGGGCACGCTGGCCACCGCGGAGCGCCGCGATCCGGTGGTGGTCGTCAGCGGTGATCGGGACCTGCTGCAACTGGTTCGCGACGAACCGGTCGCGGTGCGGGTGCTCTACCTGGGCCGTGGCCTTGCCAGGGCGACCACCTTCGGACCCGCCGAGGTCGCTGAGAAGTACGGGGTTCCCCTAGACCGCGCCGGTCCGGCCTACGCGGAGCTGGCCCTGCTGCGCGGCGACCCGTCGGACGGGCTGCCCGGAGTCGCCGGTGTCGGTGAGAAGACCGCCGCGGCGATGCTTTCGCAGTACGGGTCGCTGGAGGCGATCCTGATCGCTGCCCATGACCCGAAATCCCTGCTGCCCAAGGCTTTCCGGTCCAAGATCCTGGCCGCTACCGATTACATCGAGGCGGCCCAGCCGGTGGTCCGGGTGGCCTGCGACGCCCCGGTGCGTCTTTCCGGCGACGACGACCGGCTGCCGTTGCACGCCGCTGATCCGGCCGGCCTGGCCGCACTGGCGCAGCACTACGGGATCACCTCGCCGGTCGGCAGACTGCAGAAGGCGCTGGACTCCCTGTAGCGGCCGAGCTGCTATTTGGGCCGGCCGACCTCGTAGGTGCCCTTGTCGTCCTGGAAAGTCACCGTCACCTGACGCTTGGTGCCGTCGATGCTGACCTCGCAGTTGAAGGTGTCGCCCTTCTTGACCTTGGGGTTCTGGCCGTTGTTGCACTTGACGTCATTGACGTTCTTGGCGCCGTAACCGTTGGACTCGTCGGTGAGGATCTGCTGGACGCCCTGCTGAGCCTTGTCGACGTCGAGTCTGGTGGTCACGAAGAAGCCCGGTTTCCAGAAACCGAGCACCAGGACCGCGAGCAGCCCCAGCGCGGCGAGCACCCCGAGGATGCTGCCGAGTGTCTTCGTCGACGCCTTGGCGGCGCCCTCCGCGCCCGGCGGGATGTAGGGGTACTGGCCCGGCTGGCCCGGCGGGGGGTACTGGCCCGGCGGCGGGTACTGACCGTACTGCGGCGGCGCTCCGTAGGGACCGGGCTGGCCGTACTGGGGCTGTCCGTACGGGGGCTGTCCGTACGCGGCGGGGTTGTACTCGGCCGGGGCGCCGTAGGGCGGCGCCACCGGATAGCCCGCGGGCTGGCCGTACTGCGGGTACTGCTGCGGGGTGTAGGCGGGCGGCTGCCAGGCGGGAGCCTCACTGCCCGCCGGCTGCCACCCGGCGGAGGGCTGGTCCGTCCCGCCGGCCGGATTGTCGGCACCCGAAACCTGCCAGGGGTTGGACTCGGATCCCTGCGGTCCGCTCATCAGTCTCTCCTCGAATGTCAGGTGTCTGCGCACCCCTCGAAACGACCACAACAGTAGCGTTTGCATCACCCTACCCGTTGTCAACAGCCACGACGCCGCGCCGGATGTCGTCGATCGCGCGTTTCGCGGCCCGGCGCATGCCCTCCTCGGGGGCGGCGTTGCGCACCTGATCGAGCAGGTCGAGCACCTGACGGCACCAGCGGACGAAATCACCCGCCGGCAGCGGCGTGCCGTTGCCGGCGGCGTCGGAGGCGTCCAGTGCGGCGGCCAGGTTGCCGGTGGTGGCCCACCGGTGGACTGCCGGCACGAAGCCCTCGTCGGGCTGCCGGGAGGGGGTGAGCTTGTGCCGGTGCTCGTCGGCACGCAACTGGTCGGAGATCCGCCGGGTCTCGGCCAGCGCCCGGCGCACCGCGGGGGTGGGCATGTCGATCTGGTGCACCGGGGTGGGGCCGTCGCCACCGCGGGTCTCGAAGACCATCGCCGAGAGCACCGCGGCCAGTTCGGCGGGCTGCAGGCCGTTCCACACGCCGCCGCGCAGACACTCGGCGACCAGCAGATCGCTCTCGCTGTAGATCCGGGCCAGCAGCCGCCCGTCATCGGTGACCCGCGGATGCCCGCCGGGATGCGCCGCGGCGACATAGCCCCGCTCGGTCAGCAGGTCCAGGATCCGGTCGAATGTCCGCGCCAGTGAGTTGGTGGCCGCGCTGACCTTCGCGCGGATCTGGGCGTTGTCGCGCTCCACCCGCAGATAGCGCTCGGCGACGCGCACCTGGGTGTCCCGGTCGGCCATCCGGTGCGCGGGGTGGCGGCGCATCGCCTCGCGCAGGGCCAGCAACTCGGGGTCGGCGTCGGGCTCGTCCTGGCCGCCGCGACGCTTGCGGACCGACGGCACCACCAGGCTCTCCGCGGCGGCCAGCAGCGCCGAGGCCAGGTCGCGGCGGACCCTGGGCTGGCGGTGCTCGACACGCTTGGGCAGCGTCATGGAACCGACGGGAGCCGCCCCGTCCGGGTAGTCGGCGGCCGAAATCCTTCCGGCCCAACGGTTCTCGGTGAGCACCAGCGGCCGGGGATCATCGGCAACCCGGGCTGGCTCCAGGACCACGGCGAGGCCGCCCCGGCGGCCGTGGGTGATATTGATGATGTCGCCGCGGCGCAACGAGGCCAGCGCCTCGCCGGCCGCCTGGCGTCGGTGCAGCCGCGAGGTCCGTGCCTGCGCGCGTTCCCGCTCGGAAATCCTGGCCCGCGCCCTCGCATAGTCCAGTACTGCCGGTTCCGCCCCGGCCGTGCGGCGGTCCCAGCCGAGTTCGGCAGCGATCTCGTCGAGCATCCGCTCGCCGCGGTCGGCGCCGCGCACCAGACCGACGACCGCCCGGTCGGCCTGGTACTGAGCGAAGGACCGCTCCAGAAGCTGGTGGGCGTCTTGCGGGCTCATCTGGCTGACCAGGTTGATGGTCATGTTGTAGGACGGCGCGAACGAACTGCGCAGCGGGAAGGTGCGGGTGGAGGCCAGGCCGGCGATCTCGGTCGGGTCGGCGGTGGAGTCCTGCGGGTTCCACAGCACCACCGCGTGTCCCTCGACGTCGATGCCGCGGCGCCCGGCCCGGCCGGTCAGCTGGGTGTACTCCCCCGGTGTCAGCGGCAGGTGTTGCTCCCCGTTGAACTTCACCAGCTTCTCCAGCACCACGGTGCGGGCCGGCATGTTGATCCCCAATGCCAGTGTCTCGGTGGCGAAAACGGCCTTGATCAGACCTGCGGTGAAGAGTTCCTCCACGGTGTGCCGGAAGGTCGGCAGCATCCCCGCGTGGTGCGCGGCCAGACCGCGCAGCAGTCCCTCGCGCCATTCGTAATAGTCCAGCACCACCAGGTCCGCGTCGGCCAGATCGCCGCAGCGACGGTCGACCACCTCGGCGATGCGCTCCCGGTCCGCCTCGGTGGTCAGCCGAAGCGAACTGCGCAGGCACTGCTTGACCGCGGCGTCGCAGCCGGCCCGCGAGAAGATGAAGGTGATGGCCGGCAGCAGGCCCTCCCGGTCGAGCGTGGTGATGACGTCGGGTCGCGACGGCGGACGGTAGACACCCGGACCGTGGTGGCGCGGCCCGCGGCGGCGGGGCTGCCAGTCGCCGAGGCGTTCGGCCTCGCGGCGGTTGGCGATGTGGCGCATCAGGTCCGGGTCGACGCGGTCCTTGGGGCCCGAACCGTCGTAGTCGAACAGGTCGAACAGCCGCTTGCCGACCAGCACGTGCTGCCACAGCGGCACGGGTCGGTGTTCGTCGACCACCACCGTGGTGTCGCCGCGCACGGTCTTGATCCAGCCCCCGAACTCCTCGGCGTTGCTGACCGTCGCAGACAGGCTGACCAGCCGCACCTCCTCGGGCAGGTGGAGGATGACCTCCTCCCACACCGCACCGCGCATCCGGTCGGCCAGGAAATGCACCTCGTCCATCACGACGTAGGAAAGGCCCTGCAGCGCATCAGAGCCCGCGTAGAGCATGTTGCGCAGCACCTCGGTGGTCATCACCACCACCGGGGCGTCGCCGTTGATCGACTGGTCGCCGGTCAGCAGGCCGATGCGCTCCGGTCCGTAGCGTCGCACCAGATCGCTGTGTTTCTGGTTGCTCAGCGCCTTGATAGGGGTGGTGTAGAAGCACTTCTGCCCCGCCGCGAGAGCCAGGTGCACGGCGAACTCGCCGACCACCGTCTTGCCCGCCCCGGTCGGGGCGCATACCAGCACCCCGTGACCGCGCTCGAGGGCTTCGCAGGCCCGGACCTGGAACGGGTCGAGTCGAAACGTCAGCCGGCCGGCGAAGTCGGCGAGTTCGGCGGCCTCAGGTGATGTCGTCATGCTCCGGGCCAGATGTCTTCGGCCCGGGATCGGACACCGCCACCGGGGCGGGC
>NZ_JBJTJF010000110.1:0-8303 GCF_046095365.1 Mycobacterium sp. | reverse complement strand
GGGTGCGGGTGCCTCGGGTGCGGCGGGTGCCGGTGCGGCGGGTGCGGGTGCCTCGGGTGCCGCGGCGGGTGCCGGTGCGGCCGGCGGGGCCGCGGCCGGATCGGTCACCCGGAACCCGTTGAGGATCCCGTCGGTGGCGGTAGCGGTGACTACCGCCTGGTTCGCCGCGGTGGTCACCGACAGCGACAGCAGGTAGCTGTCCGAGCCGGTCTTGGCGATGACGTAGCGCCGCGTGGTGTTCAGCGTCATGTCGTTGTCGCGGTAGGTCCCGGTGATGACCGACGACGGGAAGCCGCCGAACTCCGCCAGCGAGGCAGAGGTGGACTGCCAGCTCCGCAGCTTCTGGCTGTCGATGTAGCCGTGGGTGATCGCCTCACGCGGATCGAAGTCGCCGACGAGCTTGTACACCTGCAACTGCGCGTTGGAGGTGTAGAGACCGTCGCCGCCCTTGCGGTCGGCGATCACGCCGAAGGCGTCGGGAACGTTGGGATCAGGCACGATGCTCCAGCCCGGCGGGACGGGCAGCACGATGTTCAGCGCGGTGAAGCCGGTGGACTTCTGCGGCTCCAGCGCCACGCCCTTGTCCTTGAAGAACTCGGTGATGGTGCCCGAGGTGGCCGGCTGCAGCGCCGGTTCGGTGGCCGGAGCCGGTGCCGAGGCGGGAGCGGGGGCGGTGGTCGACGCGGCCGGCGCGGGTGCGGCCGCAGCCGTGACACTCGCGGCGGCCGGGGCCGGACTCGGTGTGGCGGCGACCGGCGCGGCGGTGACGGTGACGGTCTGGGTCACGGTGGCGGGGGCAGGTGCCGGCGGGGCGGGCAGGTCCGGCTCAGCCGACGCGTTGGCGCCGGCGAGTCCGATGACGGCCGCCGTACCCGCGGCCACACCCCCGAGCACTACCCGCCAGTTACGGGTATTCGTGTTCATCCTCGATGTCCTTGTTCGCAACGGTTGGGCCGCACGATCGGAGCGTTCGCAGCCCACTTCCGTGCCGACCATAACCACCGTCCGGGGGCCGTCGACAGCGCCGGAACCGACCTGGAACCAACCCCTGACCGGCCTGCGACGCAACCGATACCGCACCGTTGCCGACACCGGGCTGCCGATACCCTGTCTGGCGTGACCGAATCGCCGACGACCGCCGCGGACGGCACGGACGCACCGCCGTACCGCTACACCGCGGAACTGGCCGGCGGCATCGAACGGCGGTGGCAGGACAACTGGCGGCGGTGGGGACCGTTCAACGTGCCCAACCCGGTGGGATCGCTGGCGCCGACCGACGGCACCGCGGTGCCCGAGGACAAGATGTTCGTCCAGGACATGTTCCCGTATCCCTCCGGTGAGGGACTGCACGTCGGTCACCCGCTGGGCTACATCGCCACCGACGTCTACGCCCGCTACTTCCGGATGACCGGCCGCAATGTGCTGCACGCCTTGGGTTTCGACTCGTTCGGCCTGCCCGCTGAACAGTACGCGGTGCAGACCGGCACCCACCCGCGCACCCGCACCGAGGCCAACATCGGGAACTTCCGCCGGCAGCTGGGGCGGCTGGGACTCGGCCACGACCAGCGCCGCAGCTTCTCCACCACCGACGTCGGCTACTACACCTGGACGCAGTGGATCTTCCTGCGGATCTACAACGCCTGGTTCGATCCGCAGCGCAGCAAGGCCCGCCCGGTCGGTGAGCTGATCGCCGAATTCGACAGCGGAGCAAGGCGACTCGAGGACGGCCGCGACTGGGCGGCGTTGACGCCGGGTGAGCGCGCCGACGTGGTCGACGGCCACCGGCTGGTCTACCGGGCGGACTCGATGGTCAACTGGTGCCCCGGCCTGGGCACCGTGCTGGCCAACGAGGAGGTCACCGCCGAGGGTCGCAGCGAGCGCGGCAATTTCCCGGTGTTCCGCAAGCGGCTCCGGCAGTGGATGATGCGCATCACCGCATACTCCGACCGCCTCCTCGAGGACCTCGACGTGCTGGACTGGCCGGACAAGGTCAAGACCATGCAGCGCAACTGGATCGGCCGGTCCACCGGGGCGTCGGCGCTGTTCGCCGTCGGGGACGCCGACGTCGAGGTGTTCACCACCCGGCCCGATACCCTGTTCGGCGCGACCTATCTGGTGCTCGCCCCCGAGCACGAACTGGTCGACCGCCTGGCCGCGGCGAGATGGCCGGACGGCGTGGACCCGCGCTGGACCGGCGGGGCGGCCACCCCGGCCGAGGCGGTGGCCGGCTACCGGCGCTCGATAGCCGCCAAGTCCGATCTGGAACGTCAGGAGAACAAGACCAAGACCGGAGTATTCCTCGGCAGCTACGCCACCAATCCGGCCAATGGGCAACCCGTTCCGGTGTTCATCGCCGACTATGTCCTGCTCGGCTACGGCACCGGCGCCATCATGGCGGTGCCCGGCCACGACCAGCGGGACTGGGAGTTCGCCTCCGAGTTCGGCCTGCCGATCACCGAAGTCATCGCCGGCGGGGACGTTTCGCAGGAGGCGTATGTCGCCGACGGGACCCTGGTCAACTCGGGCTACCTCGACGGTCTCTCCGTCGACGAGGCGAAGAAGACGATCACCGCCCGGCTGGAGGCCGACGGCCGGGGCAGCGCACGCGTCGAGTACAAACTGCGGGACTGGCTGTTCGCCCGCCAGCGGTACTGGGGCGAGCCGTTTCCCATCGTCTACGACGCCGACGGCCGGGCCCACCCGCTGCCGGATTCCATGCTGCCGGTGGAACTGCCCGACATCGCCGACTACTCGCCGGTGCTGTTCGACCCGGAGAGCCCCGACAGCGAGCCGTCGCCGCCGCTGAACAAGGCGACCGACTGGGTGCACGTCGAGCTGGACCTCGGCGACGGCCTTCGGCCCTACACCCGCGACACCAACGTGATGCCACAGTGGGCCGGAAGTTCCTGGTACGAGTTGCGCTACGCCGACCCGCACAACAGCGAAGAGTTCTGCGCGATCGAGAACGAGGCGTACTGGATGGGGCCGCGGCCCGACGAACACGGCGCGGCCGACCCTGGCGGGGTGGACCTCTACGTCGGCGGGGTGGAGCACGCGGTGCTGCACCTGCTGTATTCGCGGTTCTGGCACAAGGTTCTGCACGACCTGGGCTTCGTCACCTCGCGGGAGCCCTACCGCAGGCTGGTGAACCAGGGCTACATCCAGGCCTTCGCCTACACCGACTCCCGCGGCGCCTACGTGCCGGCCGCCGACGTCGTGGAGCGCGCCGGCCGGTTCTTCCTGCCCGGCCCGGACGGCGAGACCGAGGTTTTCCAGGAGTTCGGCAAGATCGGCAAGAGCCTGAAGAACTCGATCTCACCGGATGAGATCTGCGACTCCTACGGCGCCGACACGCTGCGGGTCTACGAGATGTCGATGGGCCCGATCGAAGCATCCCGGCCGTGGGCCACCAAGGATGTCGTCGGGGCGCACCGGTTCCTGCAGCGGGTGTGGCGGCTGGTCGTCGACGAGAACACCGGTGCGACAAGGGTTTCCGAGGAAGCCCTCGACGGCGAGACGTTGCGGGCGCTGCACCGCGCCATCGTCGGGGTGCGCGACGACTACGTCAACCTGCGCAACAACACCGCCGCGGCCAAACTGATCGAGTACACCAATCACCTGACCAAGGCGGGTGTCACCGCCCGCTCGGCGCTGGAGCCGCTGGTGCTGATGGTCGCGCCGCTGGCCCCGCACCTGGCCGAGGAGTTGTGGCGGCGGCTGGGCCACCAGGCCTCGCTGGCGCGCGGCCCGTTCCCCGTCGCCGACGAGCGCTATCTGGTGGCCGACACCGTGGAGTACCCGGTTCAGGTCAACGGCAAGGTACGCGGCCACGTCACGGTTGCGGCCGACGCCGGCAAGGAGGTGCTGGAGCAGGCGGCACTGGCCGACGAGAAGGTCCAGGCGTTCCTGGCCGGCGCCACCCCGAGGAAGGTGATCGTCGTCCCGGGCCGGCTGGTCAACGTCGTCGTCTAGCGCGACTTCGGCGCGCTCGTCGCCGCTGGGCGGCGAATACCGCGCCGAAGTCAGCGGCGGGGGCGGACGATCACCTCGTGGGTGTGCGCGTCGGGGGGAGTGGCCAGCACCTGGGCGACGACGCCGGCCACGGTCTGCGGGGTGAGGAATCGCGCGGGGTCGTAGTCGCCGCCCTCGTAGGCCACCAGGTCGCGCTGCATCTCGGTGTCCACCCGGCCGGGGTGGATGCTGGTGACCCGCAGCAGCGGCTCGTCGGCGCGCAGTGAGTCGGCGAACGCCCGCAGCGCGAACTTGCTGGCCGAATACGACGCCAGGCCGGGGGAGGGGTTGATCCCGGAGCCGGAGTTGATGAACACCACCTGGCCGCGGGCGGCACGCAACGCGGGCAGCAGCGCCAGAGTCAGGGCGACCGCGCCGGTGACGTTGACCTCGAAGCTGGCCCGCCACTGTTCCGGCGTCGATTCGCCGACCCGCCCCGGGAAGGCCACGCCGGCGTTGTGCACCAGAACGTCGAGTTCGGCGAGAACCTCTGCGGCGGAATCGATTTCGTCGACGTCGGTAAGATCCATCGGCCAGGTGGTGGCACCCAGCCGCTGCGCGACGGCGTCCAGGCGGGCCGAGGGCCGGCCGGCCAGCAGGAGCGTGTGGGTGGGCGCCAGCGTGTCGGCGATCGCGGCGCCGATCCCGCCGCCGGCCCCGGTGATCAGCGCGGTCGGCATGGCGCCACCCTACCGACCTGCGGCGGGCCGTCCGGGCACCGCAGAATGAACGCGTGGCATTCGACGCCGGCTACACGCCGACCCAGCTGGCCGCCCGCGCGGCGTACCTGCTGCGCGGCAACGACCTGGGGGACATGACCTCGGCCGCGCCGCGCCTGTACCCGCACATGTGGAGCTGGGACGCGGCGTTCGTGTCGATGGGCCTGGCCGTGCTCAGCGTGGAGCGCGCGGTCGTCGAACTGGACACGCTGCTCTCGGCCCAGTGGTCCAACGGGATGATCCCGCACATCGTCTTCGCCGAGGGAGTGCAGGGGTACTTCCCCGGGCCGGAGCGGTGGGCATGCCGGGAGCTGAGCGCTGCCGCGCCGCGCGACCGGCAGACCTCCGGCATCACCCAGCCGCCGGTGCACGCCATCGCGGTCCAGCGCATCCTCGACCGGTCCCGCAGCCACGGGCGCTCGACCCGCGCGGTCGCCGAGGGGTTCCTGGACAGGCGCTGGAACGACCTGGTGCGCTGGCACCGCTGGCTGGCCGAGGCCCGCGACCCCGATCAGCGCGGCCGGGTCACGCTGTATCACGGGTGGGAGTCCGGCATGGACAACTCGCCGAGGTGGGATTCGGCCTACGCCAACGTGATCGCCAGGGCGGTGCCCCGTTACGAGCGCGCGGACAACCACATCATCACCGACCCCGGCCAGCGTCCGTCCGACGGCGAGTACGACCGCTATCTGTTGCTGCTGGAGGAGATGAAGTCGGTCGGCTACGACGACGACCGGCTGCCCGGGGTGATGAGTTTCGCGGTGGAGGACGTGTTCGTCTCGGCGATCTTCTCGGTGGCCTGCGAGGTGCTGGCCACCGTCGGGGAGGACTACAAGCGGCCCAACGCCGATGTCCGCGACCTGTATTCGTGGGCGGACCGTTTTCGCGCGGGCGTGGTGGACACCGCCGATGAAAGATCCGGTTTCGCAAGGGATTTCGATCTGCGGGCCGGATCCTGGATCAGCACGGACACGGTGGCGGGCTTCGCCCCGCTGCTCTGCGGCGGCCTGACCCACGAGCAGGAGCGACGGCTGCTGAAGATCTTCGAGGGCCCGCGGTTCTGCGGCCACCCCGACCTTCGGTTCGCACTGCTGCCCTCGACATCGCCGGTGTCCGGGGACTTCCGGCCGCGGGAGTACTGGCGCGGACCGGTGTGGCCGGTGCTGAACTGGCTGTTCGCCTGGGCGTTCGCCCGCCGCGGCTGGTCGGAGCGTTCGATGATGCTGCGCCGCGAGGGCCTGCGGCAGGCCGGCGACGGAACCTTCGCCGAGTACTACGAGCCGTTCACCGGAGAGCCGCTGGGCAGCATGCAGCAGTCGTGGACCGCCGCGGCGGTGCTGGACTGGCTGGGCTGATCAGTCCTCGGACGCGGTGAGCCGCTCGAGTGGCTTGATGGCGCGGACCAGATCGGCCCGCTCGTCCTCGGTCAGCCGGCTCAGCAGGTCCGCGAGATGGGTGCGCCGGGCCTGCAGCGCCTCCTGGTACTGCACCTGACCGTCCGGGGTCACCTCGACCAGAACCGCGCGCATGTCCGACGGGTCGCGGGACCGCTTGACCAGACCGAGGTTCTCCAGCCGCCGGATCGCCACCGTGGTGGTCGGTGTGCGCACCCGTTCGCGGGCGGCCAGGTCGGTCATCCGGATCGGGCCGCTGTCGAGCAGCGTCAGCAGGATCGAGATCTGGGCCATGGTCAGGTCCGGCTGGGAGGCCCGGTTGGGGTCGCCGCGGCGGACCACGGTGACCAGCCGGGCCAGGACCCGTTGCAGATCGGCCGCCAGGGCGGTGAGCTGCGCCTGGACCTCGGACATGGTTTGGCAGTCTAACTGCTTGGCCGGGGCCGGGATCAGCCCTTGGCGAGGCTGTCGCGCCAGGCCACCAGCGCCCGCGCCGGCCCGAGGTCGTAGTCGGGGCCGTCACAGCCGACGGTCATCAGCGTGACACCGAGACGGGCCAGCGCTTCGGCGTTGGCGACGATCGCGGCCGGGTCGCGGCCCCCGACGCCGGAGGAGCGTTCCACGGTGGCCGGGTCCCGCCCGGCCGTCGCGCAGTGGGCGTCGAGCACCGCGGCTTTGCCGGGGTAGGTCGCGGCGTCGGTGAAGCCGTGCCAGATGTCGGCGTGCCTGGCCACCAGTTTCAGCGTCTTGCGCTCACCCTGGCCGCCGATCAGGATCGGGATGCGCCGCACCGGAGCCGGATTGAGCTTGGCCAGCCGGGCCTCGATCCGCGGCAGCGCCGCCGCGAGGTCGTCGAGGCGGCTGCCGACGGTGCCGAACCCGTAGCCGTACTCGTCATAGTCCTTCTGCATCCAGCCCGACCCGATGCCCAGGATCAGCCGGCCGTCCGAGATGTGGTCGACGGTGCGGGCCATGTCGGCCAGCAGTTCGGGGTTGCGGTAGGAGTTGCAGCTGACCAGCGCGCCGATCTCGATGCGGGAGGTCTGCTCGGCCCAGGCGCCCAGCATGGTCCAGCACTCGAAGTGGGCGCCCTCGGGATCGCCGTAGAGCGGGTAGAAGTGGTCCCAGTTGAACGCGATGTCGACGCCGATGTCCTCGCAGCGGCGGACGGCGTCGCGAATGTACTCGTAGTGGCTGGAGTGCTGCGGCTGCAGTTGGACACCGATGCGGATGGGGAAGGACATGGCGTCAGTCAAGCACCGAACGCAGGATCTCCACCAGTGCCCGCGGCTGATCGCCCTGCACCGAGTGGCCGGAGTCCGCGACGACGACCACCCGCTGGAAACCCGGGGCGGTGCGGGCGAACTCGGCGGCGTCGTCGTCGTTGACGAAGAACGACTTCGCCCCGCGCACCAGCGTCGTCGGGGTGCGCAGCGCGGCGGCGTCCTCCCACAGGCCCTCGAACCCCTCTCCCTTGCGGAAGGTGTCGTACCGCCACGTCCAGGTGCCGTCGTCGAGTTGCTGGGAGTTGTGGAACACCCCGCGCTGCAACGACTCCCGGGACCGGTGCGGGGAGGCGGCGACGGTGACCTCCACCATCGCCTCGAAGCTGGGGAAGCTGCGATCGCCCTGGACCAGCGCCACCGCACCCATCTGCGCCTGGGTCATCTGCTCGTGGCGCTCGGGTGCCGACGGGGTGACGTCGACCATCACCAATTCGCGGACAAGCTCGGGTGCGGTGACGGCCAGGCGCATCGCGGTCAGCCCGCCGAGCGACATGCCCACCACCAGATCGGCGTCGGGGGCCAACTCCGCGATCACCGGCGCCACCGCGTCGGCGTTGAGTTTGGGTCCGTAGTCGCCGTCCTCGCGCCAGGCCGAATGGCCGTGGCCGGGCAGGTCGACCGCCAGCGCCGGCAGGCCCAGACCCACGATGACGGTGTCCCAGGTGTGCGCGTTCTGCCCGCCGCCGTGCAGGAACACCACCTTCGCCGGCTCGGCGCCCCAGCGCAGCGCGCTGATGTCGCCGCGGCTGATGCGCTCGACTACAGGCAGCGGACCGGACACGCCGGCCTGTTCGGCGTTCGCAGGCAGGAACCCGAACTCGTCCACGAGGCGGTTAGCCCTTGATGAACTCTTCGAGCTGCGCGCGCGCCACGTCGTCGGGCAGCTGCTGCGG
>NZ_JBJTJF010000109.1:0-32062 GCF_046095365.1 Mycobacterium sp. | reverse complement strand
CCTCGACGTCGTCACCAAGGTGCTGGCCGTCAGACTGCTGACCCCCGGGGAGCCGGTGTCGATCATCGGAGACACCGTCACATGGACTCTGGTGCGCAACTCCGGGGCGGCGTTCTCGATGGCGACCGGCTACACCTGGGTGCTGACCCTGGTGGCCGCCGGTGTGGTGGTCGGCATCGTCTGGATGGGCCGACGGCTGGTCTCGCCGTGGTGGGCGGTGGGTCTGGGCATGATCCTGGGCGGCGCGCTGGGCAACCTGGTGGACCGGTTCTTCCGCTCGCCCGGACCGCTGCGCGGCCACGTCGTGGACTTCCTGTCGATCGGGTGGTGGCCGGTGTTCAACGTCGCCGACCCGGCTGTGGTGGGCGGGGCGATCCTGCTGGTGGCACTGTCGCTGTTCGGCTACGACTTCGACAGTGCCCACCGCCGCAAGGCCGAGGACACCGGGGGCGAGCGGGCCTGATGGCCGAGCGGTCGATGCCGGTGCCCGAGGGCCTGGCCGGAATGCGGGTGGACGCCGGGGTGGCCCGGCTGCTGGGACTGTCGCGCACCGCGGCGGCGACGGCCGCCGAGACCGGCGGCGTGCTGATCGACGGGGTGCCGGCCGGCAAGTCCGACCGCCTGGAAGCCGGCGTCTGGCTGACCGTCACGCTGCCGGAAGCGCCTGCGCCGGTGGAGAACACGCCCGTCGAGGTCGAGGGCATGACCATCCTGTATGCCGATGACGACATAGTGGCCGTCGACAAACCGCCCGGTGTGGCCGCGCATGCCGGAGTCGGCTGGCACGGCCCGACTGTGCTGGGCGGACTGGCCGCGGCGGGTTTCCGGATCAGCACATCCGGCGTCCACGAACGCCAGGGCATCGTGCAACGCCTCGACGTCGGCACGTCCGGGGTCATGGTCGTGGCGCTGTCCGAGCGCGCCTACACCGTGCTCAAACGGGCCTTCAAGCAGCGCACCGTCGACAAGCGCTATCACGCTGTGGTGCAGGGACATCCGGACCCTTCCAGCGGAACCATCGACGCCCCGATCGGCCGCCACCGCGGACCCGAGTGGAAGTTCGCCGTCACCGAGGGCGGCCGGCACAGCATCACCCACTACGACACCCTGGAGATGTTCCGCGCCGCGAGCCTGCTCGACATCCACCTGGAAACCGGCCGCACCCATCAGATCCGGGTGCACTTCGCGGCGCTGCACCACCCCTGTGCCGGTGATCTGACCTACGGAGCGGACCCGGTGCTGGCCAGACGCCTCGGCCTGGAGCGTCAGTGGCTGCACGCCCGTTCACTGGCCTTCGCGCACCCGGGCGACGGGCGACGCATCGAGATCACCAGTGCGTACCCGGCGGACCTGCAGCACGCCCTGGACGTGCTGCGCGCCGAGTCGTGAGCCCTGCCGGCAACACACCGGACCCGCAAGCCGGCGGCTTGCTGTACGGCTTCGCGGCCTACGGGCTGTGGGGGGTGTTCCCGGCCTTCTTCACCCTGCTGACCCCGGCCGGCGCCCCCGAGATCCTGGCTCACCGGGTCGTGTGGACGGTCGCACTGCTGGCCGGTCTGCTGGCCATCAGCGGACGCCTGGGGAATCTGCGGGCCGTCGACCGGCGGAGCTGGGGGCTGTTGATCTGTGCCTCGGCGCTGATCTCGACGAACTGGCTGGTCTACATCTGGGCGGTCAACACCGGCAACGTCGTCGACGCCGCGCTGGGCTACTTCATCACGCCACTGGTCAACGTCGTGCTGGGCGTCGTGCTGTTCGCCGAGCGGCTGAACCGGGTGCAGATGCTCGCCGTGGCACTGGCCGCGGCGGCGGTGGTCCTGCTCTCCACCGGTCTGGGCGGACCGCCGATGATCGCGATCGGGGTGGCGCTGTCATTCGGCCTCTACGGCGCGGTCAAGAAGGTCATCCGGACCGACCCGCGGGTCAGCGTCGCGGTGGAGACCGCCATCGCCGCGCCGTTCGCGCTGGCCTACCTGGTCTTCATCCAGCTCAGCGGGGACGCCGACTTCGTCAACCACGGGCCGGCCCACACCGTGCTGATGGTGCTGTGCGGCCCGGTGACGGCGGTGCCGCTGCTGTGCTTCGCCGCCGCCGCCCAGCGGCTGCCGCTGGTCACCCTGGGGCTGCTGCAGTATCTGACCCCGTCGATGCAGCTGACCTGGGGCGTGCTGGTGGACCACGAGCCGATGCCGCCGGCCCGGTGGGCCGGGTTCCTGCTTATCTGGATCGCGCTGGCGATTTTCAGCACCGACGCGTTGTCTCGCGCCCGCCGCGGGCGCACAGGTACCGTGCAGGCATCATGACGCTGCATCGGAAGAAGAAGTTCCTGTTCGCCCTCATGGCGGCGCTGTCCGCCGCCGCCATCGTGGTGCCGGCCCTGGTGGGCCTGCTGTCGTCGTCGCAGTTGATGCGCAATAACAACAGCGAGCCGCTGACGTCGAAGACCACCGCGCCGGTCCTGACCATCAAGCCGCTTCCGGTGCGGCCGGTGATCAGCGCCTTCGTCACCACGCCCGAGCAGTGCCCGCCGGCCAAGTCGGGACCGCCGGACCAGCCCACCCGGATCTGCGACGTCGAGCGGACCGCGGTCTACGAACTCGGCCCGCAGGCCCTGACCGTGCAACTGACCAACGTCGACTCCTTCCGCAACCCGCTGACCGGCGTCGAACTGGTCCAGATGACCATGACCAACGAGTCCTCCGAGCAGTTCGCCAAGTACACCGCCGGCCAGGTGGGCAAGCAGGTCGCCTTCGTGCGCAACGGGACCGTGGTGTGGGGCCCGAAGATCACCGCTCCGATCGACGGCCAGGTCCTTCAGCTATCCGGGGAACTGACCCCCGAGCAGGCCAAGGAGATCGCCCGCAGGCTCAAGGACGAGACCTGAGCCAATCCGGGCCGGGACACGCGCCGAGGACACGCCGAACGTGTCCTCGACCACCCCTAAACTGACGGGCCTATGGCGATTCAAAGCGGGCGGGGCTTCGTGCACCTGCACAACCACACCGAGTACTCGATGCTCGACGGTGCCGCCAAGATCTCGCCCATGCTGGCCGAGGCGCAGCGCCTGGAGATGCCGGCCATCGGCATGACCGACCACGGCAACATGTACGGGTCCAGCGAGTTCTTTCACGCCGCCACCAAGGCCGGCATCAAGCCCATCATCGGGGTGGAGGCCTACGTCGCCCCCGGATCGCGCCTCGACACCCGCCGCATCCTGTGGGGCGACCCGAGCCAGAAGAGCGACGACGTCTCCGGCAGCGGGTCCTACACCCACCTGACCATGGTCGCCGAGAACGCTGCCGGCCTGCGCAACCTGTTCAAGCTGACTTCGCTGGCCTCCTTCGAGGGCCAGTTGGGCAAGTGGAACCGGATGGATGCCGAGATCATCGCCGAGCACGCCGATGGCATCATCGCCACCACCGGATGCCCGTCGGGGGAGGTGCAGACCCGGTTGCGGCTGGGCCAGGACGCCGAGGCGCTGGAGTCCGCGGCCCGGTGGCGGGAGATCTTCGGGGCGGACAACTACTTCCTGGAGTTGATGGACCACGGCCTGTCCATCGAGAGGCGGGTCCGCGACGGCCTGCTGGAGGTGGGACGCAAACTGGGCATCCCTCCGCTGGCCACCAACGACTGCCACTACGTCACCCGCGACGCCGCACACAACCACGAGGCGCTGCTGTGTGTGCAGACCGGCAAGACCCTGTCGGACCCCAACCGGTTCAAGTTCGACGGCGACGGCTACTACATCAAGTCGGCTGCCGAGATGCGCGCGTTGTGGGACGGCGAGATTCCCGAGGCCTGTGACTCCACCCTGCTGATCGCCGAGCGGGTGCAGTCCTACGCCGACGTGTGGGCCCCGCGGGACCGGATGCCGGTGTTCGCGGTTCCCGAGGGCCACACCCAGGGCAGCTGGCTGCGCCGCGAGGTCGACGCCGGCCTGGCCCGCCGATTCCCCGACGGCGTGCCTGCCGAGTACGTCGAGCGCGCGGCGTACGAGATCGACGTCATCTGCGAAAAGGGCTATCCGTCCTACTTCCTGATCGTGGCCGACCTGATCGGCTATGCGCGCTCGGTGGACATCCGGGTCGGCCCGGGCCGGGGTTCGGCCGCCGGGTCGCTGGTGGCCTACGCGTTGCGGATCACCGACATCGACCCGATCGAGCACGGTCTGCTCTTCGAACGGTTCCTGAACCCTGAGCGCGCCTCCATGCCCGACATCGACATCGACTTCGACGACCGCCGTCGCGGGGAGATGGTCCGCTACGCGGCGGAGAAATACGGCAGCGACCGGGTCGCCCAGGTGATCACCTTCGGCACCATCAAGACCAAGGCCGCGCTCAAGGACGCCGCCAGGGTGCACTACGGCCAACCCGGCTTCGCCATCGCCGACCGGATCACCAAGGCGCTGCCGCCGGCCGTGATGGCCAAGGACATCCCGCTGGCCGGCATCACCGACCCGTCCCACGAGCGTTACAAGGAGGCCGCCGAGGTCCGCGGTCTGATCGACACCGACCCCGACGTGCGGACGATCTACGAGACCGCCCGCGGCCTGGAGGGCCTGGTCCGCAATAACAGCGTGCACGCCTGCGCGGTGATCATGAGCTCCGAACCGCTCATCGACGTGATCCCGTTGTGGAAGCGCCCGCAGGACGGCGCAGTAATCACCGGCTGGGACTACCCGTCGTGCGAGGCCATCGGCCTGCTCAAGATGGACTTCCTGGGCCTTCGCAACCTCACGATCATCGGCGACGCGCTGGCCAACATCAAATCCAACCGCGGTGTCGATCTGGAACTGGAGTCGCTGACCCTCGACGACCCGGCGACCTACGAATTGCTCTCCCGCGGGGACACTCTCGGGGTTTTCCAGCTCGACGGCGGCCCGATGCGCGACCTGCTGCGGCGCATGCAGCCGACCGGGTTCGCCGACATCGTCGCGGTGCTGGCGCTCTACCGGCCCGGCCCGATGGGCGTCAACGCCCACAACGACTACGCCGACCGCAAGAACGGACGGCAGGCCATCAAGCCGATCCACCCCGAACTGGCCGAGCCGCTGGCCGACATCCTGGCCGAGACCTACGGCCTGATCGTCTACCAGGAACAGATCATGCGCATCGCGCAACGGGTGGCCGGCTACTCCCTGGCCCGAGCCGACATTCTGCGCAAGGCCATGGGCAAGAAGCAGCGCGACGTGCTCGACAAGGAGTACGAGGGCTTCGCCGAGGGCATGAAGGCCAACGGATTCTCCGCCGGGGCCATCAAGGTGCTGTGGGACACCATCCTGCCGTTCGCCGACTACGCGTTCAACAAGTCCCACGCCGCCGGCTACGGCCTGGTGTCGTACTGGACGGCCTACCTGAAGGCCAACTATCCCGGCGAGTACATGGCCGGGCTGCTCACCTCGGTGGGCGACGACAAGGACAAGGCCGCGGTGTATCTGGCCGACTGCCGCAAACTGGGCATCACCGTTCTGCCGCCGGATGTCAACGAGTCGGAGTTGAACTTCGCCTCGGTGGGCACCGACATCCGCTTCGGCCTCGGCGCGGTGCGCAACGTCGGCGCCAACGTGGTCGGTTCGCTGATCGCCACCCGCACTGCCAAGGGCAAGTTCACCGACTTCTCCGACTACCTGGGCAAGATCGACGTCGGCGCCTGCAACAAGAAGGTCGCCGAGTCGCTGATCAAGGCCGGTGCCTTCGATTCCCTCGGCCACCCCCGCAAGGGCCTGTTCCTGGTGCACAGCGACGCCGTCGAGTCGGTGCTGGGTACCAAGAAAGCCGAGGCGATGGGCCAGTTCGACCTCTTCGGCGGGGGCGGAGAGTCCGGGGGAGACGCCGTCTTCACCATCAAGGTGCCCGACGAGGAATGGGACGACAAGCACAAACTGGCCCTCGAGCGCGAGATGCTGGGCCTGTACGTCTCGGGACACCCGCTCAACGGGATCGCGCATCTGCTGTCCGCCCAGGTCGACACCGCCATCCCGGCCATCCTCGACGGCGATGTCACCAACGACACCCAGGTGCGGGTCGGGGGCATCCTCGCCTCAGTGAACCGCAGGGTCAACAAGAGCGGAATGCCCTGGGCCTCAGCACAACTGGAGGACCTGACCGGCGGTATCGAGGTGATGTTCTTCCCACAGACCTACTCGCTGTTCGGCGCGGAGATCGCCGACGACGCGGTGGTTCTGGTCGGCGGAAAGGTTCGCATCCAGGACGACCGGATCAGCCTGATCGCCAATGACCTCGTGGTGCCGGACTTCTCCAACGCCCGGGCCGACCGGCCGCTGGCGGTGAGCCTGCCGACGCGTCAGTGCACGATGGACAAGGTGACCGCGCTCAAGCAGGTGCTGGCCCGCCATCCGGGCACCTCGCAGGTTCATCTGCGTCTGGTCAGTGGTGAGCGGATCACCACGCTGGAACTGGACGCCTCGCTGCGGGTGACCCCGTCCTCTGCGCTGATGGGCGACCTCAAGGCGCTGCTAGGCCCGGGCTGCCTGGGCTAGCTTTGGTGCGGTGTCCGGGGACGGCCACTGCTTCGCGTCAGGCGGCCTACTCAGCCCGAGCCCAGGACATTGACCGCGCGGGCGAAGACCAACGCCAGGGTGGAGACCGCGACGAAGGCCTGCAGCGACATCAGCGACTTGGCCCACCGGGTCAGCGGCATGGTGTCGGTGGGGGAGAAGGCCATCACGTTGGTGACGCTGACGTAGAGGTAGTCGACGAACGTGGGCGTCCAGTCCGGCGCGGCCAGTTCGGGGTTGGCCAGTTGGGGGAACATGAAGTCGGGGTAGCGGCGCTCGCGGTTCGCCCGGGCCAGTGGGCCGCCGCGGTCGAGTTCCCAGTACCACATGCCGAACACCAGGACATTGGTGACGAAGATCGCCGCGCCGCTGCCGATCAGGACCGACGCCTTGTTGGCGATCGCACCGCTGAGGATGTCCCAGTCGAGCAGGATGGCCGAGGCGGTGTTGTCCAGGGTGATGGCCGTCAGCAACACCAGTCGGGTGTCGCGGCCGAAGGCGGGGTGGCGGGTGGAGTGTCCCGACCGCAGGGCGAGCAGTCCGAGGATGAGCAGGATCTCCAGGGCGATCAGCGGCCAGCGCGGAACCACGGTGTAGTGCTTGGGGATTGCCAATTGCATTGCCATGGTGGCGATCAGTGCCGCTATCGCCGGCAGCGGGCTCTCCTCGGTGGACTGCCTCACAGCGACAGTCTGGCCGACCGGCCCCCGCCTATGCTGGAGCCATGCCGCTGACCGGAGACTACGAACCCAGCACCTCGGATTGGGCCCGTGAGAACGCCGAGCTTTACATGGCCTCCGGCGGCACCGAGGGCACCGAACTCAAGGGCAGGCCGGTGGTGTTGCTGACCACCATCGGGGCCAAGACCGGCAAGCTGCGCAAGACCCCGCTGATGCGCGTCGAGCACGACGGGCAGTACGCCGTCGTCGCCTCGCTGGGCGGGGCGCCGAAGAACCCGGTCTGGTACCACAACGTGGTCAAGCATCCCCGCGTCGAACTGCAGGACGGCACCGCCACCGGTGACTACGAGGCCCGTGAGGTGTTCGGCGAGGAGAAGGCCGCCTGGTGGCGCCGCGCGGTCGAGGTGTGGCCGGACTACGCCGACTACCAGCGCAAAACCGACCGGGAGATCCCGGTCTTCGTGTTGACCCCGATTCACTGATTTCGCCCTGCCGGTGGCACCATTGTCCGGTGACCGCTGAGCTGGGAAACCGCCGCCTGTCGCCGCCGATCAGCGCGGCCGACGTCGACGACGCCGCCCGCAGGATCGCCGAGGTGGTGCACTGCAGCCCGCTCGAGCACAGCGACCGGCTCTCCGAGGTCACCGGCGCGGACGTCTACCTCAAGCGAGAGGACCTGCAGAGCGTGCGGTCCTACAAGATCCGCGGCGCCTACAACCTCCTCAAACAGCTCACCGACGAACAGCTTCGGGCCGGGGTGGTGTGCTCCTCGGCCGGCAACCACGCCCAGGGCTTCGCGCTGGCCTGCAAGGCGCTGAAGGTGCGCGGCCGGGTCTATGTCCCCGCCAAGACGCCCAAGCAGAAGCGCGACCGGATCCGCTACCACGGCGGGGACTTCATCGAGCTGATCGTCGGCGGCGCCACCTATGACGACGCCGCCGCGGCGGCCCGCGATGACGTCGCCCGCACCGGGGCGACCCTGGTCCCGCCCTACGACGACCCCCGCACCATGGCTGGGCAGGGCACCATCGCCGTGGAAATCCTCGACCAGCTCGGCCGCGAGCCGGATCTGGTGGTTGTGGGCGTCGGCGGCGGCGGCTGCATCGCCGGGATCACCACCTACCTGGCCGAGCGGACGAGCACCACCTCGGTCCTCGGTGTCGAACCCGCGGGCGCGGCGGCCATGATCGCCGCGCTGGCCGAGGGCCGGCCGGTTCCGCTGGACCATGTCGACCAGTTCGTCGACGGCGCGGCCGTGCGCCAGGCCGGGGCGCTGACCTTCCAGGCGCTGGAGGCCGCCGGCGACATGGTGTCGATGACTACCGTCGACGAGGGCGCGGTGTGCACCGCGATGCTCGACCTCTACCAGAACGAGGGCATCATCGCCGAACCCGCCGGCGCGCTCTCGGTCGCGGGCCTGCTGGAGACGGATGTCGCGCCGGGATCGGTTGTGGTGTGCCTGATTTCGGGCGGCAACAACGACGTCTCCCGCTACGGCGAGGTGCTGGAGCGCTCGCTGGTGCACAAGGGTCTCAAGCACTACTTCCTGGTGGACTTCCCGCAGGAGCCCGGTGCGCTGCGCCGATTCCTCGACGAGGTGCTCGGCCCAGGTGACGACATCACGCTGTTCGAGTACGTCAAGCGCAACAATCGGGAGACCGGCGAGGCGCTGGTCGGCATCGAGTTGAGTTCGGCTGCCGACCTCGAGGGGCTGCGGGCGCGGATGGACGAGTCGGGCCTGCACGTCGAGGCGCTGGAGCCGGGCTCGCCGGCTTACCGGTATCTGACCTAACCAGGTTGAATGACGGGCACACCGAGTGCCTCGGCCGCATCGGCGAGTCGATCGTCATGGGTGATCACCGCGCGCAGGGTGGGAGCGGTGTTGGCAGCGGCAAGATGAATGGCGTCGAGGCTCCGCAGGCCTGACGGCGGCAGCAAGGCTGCCTCGTCGAGTAGCCGTGACGTCAACGGCACCATCGCGATCCGGTTCAGCAGCCGGTTGCCGGAGAGGTGTTCATTCGCCCAATCATCGGCGCTGCAAGCCCGGTGACGGGCCCAGGACCTACGCCGTCTTCTGCAGCACCAGCACGGACCGGCCCTCGACCGCGACGGTGGCCCCGGCCGCCAGCTCGCGGGTGTCCACGCCGGCCGGGTCGGCGGTGTTGACGGCGACCTTCCACTGGCTGGCGTACGGCCCGTCCGGAGTGATGAAGTCCACCGGGTAGGCGTGGGCGTTGAAGCAGAGCAGGAACGAGTCGTCGACGATGCGCTCGCCGCGAAGGTCGGGTTCGGGGATGGCCTCGCCATTGAGGAAAACCGCCACCGACTTGACCCCGGAGTTCCAGTCGTCGGGGGTCATCTTCACCCCGTCGCGGGTGAACCAGGCGATATCGCGCCGCCGGTCGTCCTCGCTCATCTGCTCCCCGGTGAAGAACCGCCGCCGGCGGAACACCGGATGGCGGGCCCGCATCGCGGTGACCTTGCGGGTGAACTCCAGGGTGTCGGCGTGCTCGCCGGCCGCGGCCCAGTCGATCCAGGTGATCTCGTTGTCCTGGCAATAGCCGTTGTTGTTGCCCCGCTGAGTGCGGCCGATCTCATCGCCGTGGCTGATCATCGGGGTGCCCTGGGACAGCATCAGGGTGGCCATGACGTTGCGAATCTGCCTGTGCCGCAGAGCGATGATCTCCGGATCGTCGGTGGGGCCCTCGACTCCGCAGTTCCACGACCGGTTGTGGCTCTCGCCGTCGCGGTTGTGCTCGCCGTTGGCCTCGTTGTGCTTCTCGTTGTAGGACACCAGGTCGGTCAGGGTGAAACCGTCGTGGCAGGTGACGAAGTTGATGCTGGCCACCGGGCGGCGGCCGGTGGCCTCGTAGAGGTCCGAGGATCCGGTGAGCCGGGAGGCGAACTCGCCGAGTGCCGCCGGCTCTCCCCGCCAGTAGTCCCGCACCGTGTCGCGGTACTTGCCGTTCCATTCCGTCCACAGCCCGGGGAAGTTGCCCACCTGGTAGCCGCCCTCGCCGACGTCCCAGGGTTCGGCTATCAGTTTGACCTGGCTGATAACCGGGTCCTGTTGCACCAGATCGAAGAACGCGCTGAGCCGGTCGACGTCGTAGAACTCCCGGGCAAGAGTGGAGGCCAGGTCGAAGCGGAACCCGTCGACGTGCATCTCCAGCACCCAGTACCGCAGCGAGTCCATGATCAGTTGCAGGGTGTGCGGGTGGCGGACGTTGAGGCTGTTGCCGGTGCCGGTGAAGTCCTTGTAGAGCCGCGGATCGCCGTCAAGCAGGCGATAGTAGGAGGCGTTGTCGATGCCCCGGAAGTTCACCGTCGGCCCGAGGTGGTCGCTCTCCCCGGTGTGGTTGTAGACGACGTCGAGGATCACCTCGATGCCGGCGTCGTGGAAGGCGCGCACCATCGACTTGAACTCGCCGACGGCGCCGCCGGCCTGATGGTTGGCCGCGTAGCCGGCGTGCGGGGCGAAGAACCCGTAGGTGTTGTAGCCCCAGTAGTTGGTCAGGCCCAGGCCGAGCAGCCGCTTGTCGTCCATGAACTGGTGCACCGGCATCAGCTCGACGGCGGTGACGTTCAGCGACGTCAGATGGTCGATCACCGCGGGGTGCGCCAGGCCGGCATAGGTGCCGCGCAGTTCCTCGGGCACCCCGGGGTGGGTCTGCGTCATGCCTTTGACGTGGGTTTCGTAGATGATCGTTTCGTGGTAAGGGGTTCGCGGAGGATGATCGGAGCCCCACTGGAAGAACGGGTTGATCACCACGCTCAGCATGGTGTGGCCCAGTGAGTCCACCATCGGGGGCGGCCCGGTGTCCGGCGCCTGCAGGTCGTAGGAGTAGAGCGCCTGGGTGAAGTCGAATCGCCCGTCGAACGACTTGCCGTATGGGTCTGCCAGCAGCTTGCTGGGGTCACAGCGCAGGCCCCGGGCCGGATCCCAGGGCCCGTGCACCCGGAATCCGTAACGCTGGCCGGGAGCGACGGTCGGCAGGTAGGCGTGCCATACGAAGACGTCGACTTCGTCGAGGTCGATTCGGGTCTCGGCGCCGTCGTCGGCGATCAGGCACAGTTCGACACGTTCGGCCACCTCGGAGAAGACCGAGAAGTTGGTGCCCGCGCCGTCGTAGGTGGCCCCGAGCGGGTAGGCGGTGCCCGGCCAGACCAGGGTTCCGTGTGTCGGGGCCATTGCCCGACTTTATCGGCGGGAATGGCGTTTCAGGGGCTGGTCCCGCATTTCCCTCCGGGGTCCGGCACGCCGTTCCAGCAGATGGTTTCACTCAGGAATTTGACAGTTTTGCGTCGCCGCTATTAACTTTTACTCAGGTTTATTTTAATTACGTGATGGGGCTGAGGGGTCGTTATGAGTGCGTCGGGTTACGTGGGTCGGGTCGGAAGCCTGGCGGTCTTACTCGGTGTGGGTGCCGCGGTGTTCTCGGGCGCCGCAGTCGCCACAGCCGATACCGGCGCCGACGCTGCGGACTCGGCGACCACCCCGAACTCGGCGACCACCCCGAAATCGTCGACCGCCCCGAAGTCGGCGGTGCGCGCCGGCCGGGTCGCCCGTGCGGCGGCCGCTGCCGGCCTGACGAGTGACTCGGCACCCGGTCCGGCCGCTCCGCGGTCTGCCGCGGCAACCGAGTCCGCCCCGGCCACCGGCGGCCGGTCGGCCCGCAAGTCCCGGCCCGCCGTCGCTGCGCGCGACGCGCTGCGGGCGTCGAGGTCCTCGGCGGCGCGGTCCGCCGCCCGGGAATCACTCACCGACGCCGCGTCTGCCGGTGCAGCGGTCTCCGCCGTTGCGATCCCCGCACCCGCCGAGCCCTCCCTGCCGCCGATACCGGCAGCGGCGCCCCCGGCCGCCGCTGCCATTCGCCCCATGCTCTCGGCGGCTGACGCCGCCCCCCGGGCGTTCCTGGCCAAACCCGCCGCGGCCTCCGCAGTGGCCGGCGCGGTCAACGCCGCCGACTTCGCCGACCTCGCGCCTCAGGTCGGGGTCCTGGTCGCCACCGCGCTGGCTCAGGTCGCCGCGGTGACCGCCATCGCCGCGGCCAGCATCGCGTTGCCGAGTCCGCTGAAGGCCTCGCCGACGCTGGTACTCGACGGCTACAACCTGGTCCCGAAGAACACCGAGACCGTCACCGGTTACTACGGCCGTTGGACCTACCTGCCGGGTGCGCCCTCGCTGGTGCAGGGCACCCAGCAGTTCGACGTCGTCGACCCTGATACCGGCGAACCGGTGGGCAGCTTCGACGCCCTGGTCAGCAGGGGCAACGGCTACAACTATCAGGAACTGCTGGTGACTGCCACCGACGCAACCGATGTCGGTACCGGAGCCGGACAGGTCCCGCCGGTCGGCTCGTTCATCGCCGGCTTGAATCTCGGCGGCTTCGGGTGGTCCTACAGCGCCATGCCCGCGCCGTCCGGCGACGTGGTCGCGTTCAAGATCCTCACGCCGTTCCGCGAGTTCCCGCTGCCGCTGGACTTCAACGCCGCCGAGGGCGTGGCCGACCACACGGTGGACAACAGGCCGATGGATCTCACCAACGGTTATTCGATCGCTCCTGCCGACCCGACGGCGGAGAACCTCATCGGTACCAGCGGAATCCTGCCGCTCTACACCACCGTCCAGGGGAACCAGAAGTTCAACGTGCTCGACGCCGACGGCAACGCGGTGGGAACTTTCGACGGCGTGTTCACCACGACCTGGGACATCATCGCCGGGGGAATCGGCACGCAGGCGGTGCTGGTGACCGCCACCGAGGGAACCAACGTCGGCACCGCCGCAGGCCAGGTTCCGCCGGTCGGCACCGTCTACAACATCATGTACATCGGCGACACCGTGTACCTGTACTCGTCGATGCCGTCGCCGTCCGGTGATGTGATCTCGCTGGTCGTCTCCACACCCGACGGGGTCGTCCACGCCCCGGTGACTTTCATCAACGCATCGCGCGAGCCCGCCGCCGGACCGCTCACCGCCCCCGGCGGCTACCGGTTCGAGCCGGTCGCCGAGCTGCAGCCGACCGGGGTCAACGGGCTGCCGCCACGGGAAGTGCAGATCCAGGGCTACCAGCAGTTCGACGTCTACGACTCGGCCGGCACCAAGGTCGGCCGCGTGGACGCCGACGTCGCCAACCAGTGGGACCTGCTCGGTATCCACAGCCGCGCCCTTCTGGTCACCAACGTCAGCGAAGGCACGGCCGGAACCGGCGCGGGCGATGTCCCGCCGGTGGGTTCCACCTTCAACTGGGTCAGTCCGGCCCGGGGCGGGTTCGGGATCGCGCATTCGACGGTGCCGGCAGCCACCGAGGACGTGACGTCCTACAGTCTCCTGACGCCGTTGGGGGACTTCGCGTTTCCGGCGTTGCGGATCCCGGCCGAAGGCCGCACCGACGTCCGGTTCTACAGTCCGTTCCAAAGTGTCTGACGCACCGATGAGCGCAGCGCGGTACATCGGCCGGATCGGCGGACTGGCTGTCGCCCTCGGTGTGGGTGCGGCGGTGCTGTCGAACGCGGCGGTAGCCTCAGCTGAGCCGGACTCGCACGGCTCGGCTGAGACCGACCGGGTCACCTCGACGCCAGCCGCTGCCACGTCGCGGGGCGCGCAGGCCGAGAGCAGGCCGGCCCGAGTCGCGCGGAATGCGGCCCGGAGGCTCGCGCCCAGACCCGATTCGTCGGCCTCATCAGCCGTGGCTTCTGAGCTTCCCGGCGCCGCGGCGCCGGCACGCCCGGACGTCCCGACTCGCGCGAAGACTCGTGCGAACCGGGCCCGCCTTCTGCCGCTGCCGTCCGTGGCAGCGGTGCCGGCAGGCGCGGAGCCCGACTCGGACGCGACGGTTCAGGCCGACCCGGCACCGACCCCGGTCACCGTCGCCGCGCCGGCGCGCAGTTCAGCGCCGCAACGCCCGGTAATCGTCGCCAGACCGGCCGCCGCCGGTTCGCTCGCGGCCGCGAGCGCGGCAGGCCAGCCCGTTCCCGGCTCGGTCACCCCGCCCCAGCATCTGATCAAGCTCGTCTTCACCGGCATGCTGCAACTGGCCTTGGCGGCCTCGATGACCACGTTCAATTTCGCGCCGCCGAGTCCGACCACCCCGACCCCGACGCTGGTGCTCAACGGGTACAACGTGGTGCCCAGCGCCCCCGAAACGGTGACCTCCCACTACGGCCGCTGGTCGTACTTCCCGGGCGGGCTGAGCATGGTCCAGGGCGAGCAGCAGTTCGCGCTCGTCGACCCTGTCAGCGGCAGTCAGGTGGGGAATTTCGACGCCCTGGTCACCAAGGGGATCGGCTACAACTATGTGCAGATTCTGGTCAAGCCCGGCGATGCGACCAACACCGGAACCGGCGCCGGTCAGCTTCCTCCGGCCGGCTCGTTGATATCGGCTGTGGACTTCGGCCGGTTCGGGTGGTCATACACCGCCCTGCCCACGGCGTCGGGTAACCAGATCGCCTTCGCGCTGCGGACGCCCCTGGGCGAGTTCCCGGTGCCGCTGGCGTTCGACGCCGCCGCGGGCATCGCCGACCGCACGGTGGACAACAGGCCGGTCGATCTGGCCAACGGATACCGCATCGCACCAGTGCAACCCGCCGGCGAAACCCTGACTGCGATAACCGGATTGCTGCCGATATTCGGAACGGTCCAGGGCCACCAGGCCTTCGGGGTCTACGACGCCGACGGCAACATGGTCGGCAGCTTCGACGGCGTCTTCACCACCACGTCGGACCTCGCCCGAAACTACACCCAGGCGATTCTGGTCACTGCCAGCGACGGCCCCAACGTCGGCACCGCCGCCGGACAGGTGCCGCCGGTCGGTTCGGTCTACAACATCATCTACACCGGTAGTTTCGAGGACTACATTCTGTACTCCTCGCTGCCGTCCCCGTCCGGCGACGTGGTGTCGATAGTCGAGGTCGTCGGCGACCGGGTCTCTAACGTCACCCCGACTTTCATCAACGCGTCCAGACAGCCCGTGGTGAAGCCGCTTTCCACTCCCGAGGGCTACACCTTCGTGCCGGCTTCGCCGCTGGTGCCGTCCGGGGTCAACGGACTGCCGCCCCGCGAGGTGGAGATCCAGGGTTACCAGCAGTTCGATGTGTACGACTCGTCAGGCGGCAGAATCGGGCGGGTCGACGCCGACGTGACGACGCAGTGGGACATGTTCGGGATCTACAGCCAGGCAATCCTGATCACTGATGTCGCGGAGGGCGCCGGCTCGGTTCCGCCGGTCGGCTCGATCTTCAACTTCGCGGAGTATTTCAAGGGCACACTGGGGACCGCGCACTCCACCGTGCCCGGCCCCACCGCCGACATCACGTCGTTCGTGGTCCGTACCCCGTTGGGGGACATCGACTTTCCCACCGTCAGCAGACCGGCGTTGGACCGCACCGAGGTCCTGTTCTTCAGTCCTTTCCGGACTGTCTAGCGGCCTTTCACCACCAGCCGGTGGCCTCGCCGATCTGGCGGCCCAGTTCGGGAGTCATGGTGCGCATGTAGGTCGCCGACAGATGATGCGCGTCGTGGTAGACCAGGACGTTGCCCTCGATGGCGCGGCAGTAGTCGTCGCGGCACACCGCGTCGCTCATGTCGAGGGCCTTCATCAACGGGAACTTTCCGATGAAGTCCAGTGTCTGGTTGCGCTCGGAGAGCACCTCGGAGCGCTTGATCCCGCATGACACCGCGTCGCCGCCCTTGGCCAGGCAGTCGGCGGGCATGAACGGCTTGCCGTCGCGCACCAGCCATGGGGTGTCGCGCATCGCCAGAATCGGGATCTGATGCGCCGACAACTCTTTCCAGATTCCGAGGTAGGTACCCGGCATGGTGTCGCCGGGCTTGATGTTCCACGGCCGAGTCGAGGTGGTGAAGACGAAATCCGGGTGGTCCTTGATGAGCTTGGCCATCACCCGCTCATTCCACTGACGGCACTTGGGGTAGGGCCGGTTGTCGCCCATCACCAGCGGGACCGCTTCGGTGGTCAGTGGGCAACCCATCTTCAGGTAGGTGACGACCTTGAAGTGGTGCTGTCTGCCCAGGATGTCCAGTGCGGTGATCCAGTGCTCGGCGTGCGAGCCGCCGGCCAGGGCGATGGTGCGGGTGGATGACAGGTCGCCGTAGCTGCAATTGATGATGCCGGCGTTGTCGAAGTCGCTGATGCAGCCGTCGTTGGTCGACTCCGGGACGTCGTCGCGCGCCTCCAGGACGGTGGGACGGAACGGCAACTGCGGCACCCGGGCCCCGTCGAGCAGGGCGCGTGCACCCGGATAGCCGTCGCGTGGCAGCTCGGCCAGTTCCCGGCCGTCGGCCCGCTCGGCGGAGACGTGCCCGCACCAGGCGAACGAGGTACCCGTCAAGACCACTGCCACCAGCACGATCGCGGTCCCGCCGGCGAGGGCCGGCCGGCCCGGGGCGCGCCCGTAGCGCAGCGGCTCCTCGACGAACCGCATGGTGAGCCAGGCCAGCACGCCCGACACCAGCAGGATGATCAGGCCGTCGAGGAACTGGGCATGCGCCCCGCCGGTGTAGGCCAGCCAGAAGATCAGCAGCGGCCAGTGCCACAGATACAGCGCATAGGCCATCGACCCCAGCCGGACCAGCGGGCGGGTGGCCAGCAGCCGGCTGGGCAGCGGCAGCCGGTCGCGGGTGGCCGGGTGGGCGGCCGTGTTGCCCCCGGCAAGGATCAGCAGCAGGGTCGCCCCCACCGGGACCAGCGCCCACGGTCCGGGGAATTGTTTGACACCGTCGATCAGGGCGCCGCAGGACAGGATGGTGGCCAGCCCAACCGCGGCGGCCAGGGTGCGCAGCCACATCGGCCAGGCGACGTACGGCAGCAGAGCGCCCACCAGGACCCCGGCCAGCAGCTCCCAGGCCCGAGCGAAGCTGTTGTAGTACGCGGTGACCTGGTCGTCGCGGTGGGCGATGATCGCGTAGACGAACGACGCCACGGTCAGGGCCGCCAGCAGCACCACGAACGCCGTGCGCAACCGGGCGCTGCCCAGCCGCCGGCGCAGCAGCGCGGCCACCCCGAGGGTCAGCAGCAGGAAGCTGACGTAGAACTGGCCCTGAACCGACATCGACCAGATGTGCTGCAGCGGCGACACCGCCTCGCTGGCGCGCAGGTAATTCGACGCCGTTGTCGCCAGCTCCCAGTTCTGGTAATAGCCCAGGCTGGCCAGACACTGGTCGGCGAAGGTCTCCCATCGGGTCTGCGGCTGGATCAGCACGGTCAGGACCGCCGCGGCCGCCAGCACCACCACCAGTGCCGGCAGCAGCCGTCGCGCCAGCCGGACCAGCATCGGCCGCGGCGACAGCGACGACCCCGGCGTCAGCGCGGTCCGCAGCAGTGAACTGCCGAAGAAGTAGCCCGACAGCGCGAGGAAGACGTCCACGCCACCGGAGACCCGCCCGAACCACACATGGAAGATCGCCACCAGGGCGATCGCCACCCCGCGCAGGCCGTCCAGATCGTGCCGGTAGAGCACCGTCCGGCGCGGCGGCGCGGGGGCGTCATCGGTCGGACCCGTCAGCGCCGTCGCCGTCGGCCGGGTCAGGGTGAGGGTCGACATGATCGTCAGACAATCTACGTCACGCCGTTAGGCTGCTGCACATGTCGGCGCTGACTCCGCAGCAGATCAGCGCCATCGACACCGCGCACATCTGGCACCCGTACAGCGCCTTCGGCGCCGGGGCGATCCCTCCGGTGGTGGCGGTGGGCGCCGAGGGGGCGTGGCTGACGCTGGTCCGCCCCGGCGAGTCCCGCCAGATCCGGGTGCTCGACGCGATGGCGTCCTGGTGGACCGCGATCCACGGCCACGGCCACCCCGTTCTCGACGCCGCTCTCACCCGCCAGTTGGGTGCGATGAACCATGTGATGTTCGGTGGGCTGACCCACGAGCCGGCCGCCCGGCTGGCCCAGCTGCTGGTGGACATCACCCCCGCGGGCCTGGAGTCGGTCTTCTTCTCCGACTCCGGGTCGGTGGCCGTGGAGGTCGCGGTGAAGACGGCGCTGCAGTACTGGCGCAGCCTGGGCCGGTTCGGCAAGCACCGGCTGATGACCTGGCGGGGCGGCTACCACGGCGATACCTTCACCCCGATGAGCGTGTGCGACCCGGACGGCGGCATGCACGCGCTGTGGCGCGACGTGCTGGCCGAGCAGGTGTTCGCGCCACCGGTGCCACGCCACTACGACCCGGGCTACATGACGGCCTTCGAGGATCAATTACGTTGCTGCGCTGATGAACTCGCCGCGGTGATCGTCGAGCCGGTGGTACAGGGCGCCGGCGGCATGCGGTTCCACGACCCGCGCTACCTGTCGGACCTCCGCGCGGTCTGCGACCGCAACGACGTCCTGCTGATCTTCGACGAGATCGCCACCGGTTTCGGCCGCACCGGTGAGCTGTTCGCCGCCGACCACGCCCGCGTCAGCCCGGACATCATGTGTGTCGGCAAGGCGCTCACCGGCGGCTACATCACCCTGGCGGCGACGTTGTGCACGCGGGTGATCGCCGAGACGATCAGCGGTGGGCCGGCGGGAGCCCTGATGCACGGGCCGACCTTCATGGCCAACGCCCTGGCCTGCGCGGTGGCGGTGGCCTCGGTGGAGCTGCTGCTCGGCCAGGACTGGCAGGCCCGGGTGTCCGAGATCGGCGCCGGCCTGGCTGCGGGGCTGGAGCCGGCCCGCTCCCTGCCCGGTGTCGCCGAGGTCCGGGTGTGCGGGGCGATCGGGGTGATCGAGACCGAGTGGCCCGTCGACCTGCGGCTGGCCACTTCGGTGGCGCTGGACCACGGGGTGTGGCTGCGGCCGTTCCGCAACCTCGTCTACGCCATGCCCCCGTACGTCTGCGGCCCAGACGAGGTCGGCCAGATCACCGCGGGCATGGTCGCGGTCGCCCGCGCCATCGGTTAGGGGTGGCGGTGGCGCGGGCCCTAGGCTGAGTCGTGATGACCCCGGAAACCGTCGTCTCCCCGCTGGCCTGGCTCGACGACGTCGAGCAGGGGCGCCGGCAGGCCGGCCTGCGCCGCACCCTGCGGTCGCGGCCCGCGGTGGGCTACGAGGTGGACCTGGCGTCCAACGACTACCTGGGCCTGTCCCAGCATCCCGACGTCATCGACGCCGGGGTGCGGGCACTGCGCACCTGGGGCGCCGGGTCGACCGGCTCGCGGCTGGTGACCGGCAACACCGAGATCCACGAGGAATTCGAATGTGCGCTGGCCGATTTCGCCGGCGCTCCGGCCGCACTGCTGTTCTCCTCGGGCTACACCGCCAACCTCGGCGCGCTGGCCAGCCTGTCCGGCCCGGGCTCGCTGGTGGTCTCCGACGCCGCCGCGCACGCCTCCCTGGTCGACGGCTGCCGGTTGTCGCGGGCCCGGGTGGAGATCACGCCGCACCTCGACGTCGACGCCGTCGCCGCCGCACTGGCCGACCGCGACGAGGAGCGCGCCGTGGTGGTCACCGACTCGGTGTTCAGCACCGACGGGGCCCTGGCCCCGCTGCGCGCCCTGCACGACGTCTGCCGCGCCCACCGCGCGCTGCTGCTGGTCGACGAGGCGCACGGACTTGGTGTCCGCGGCGCCGGTGGCCGCGGCCTGCTGCACGAAGCCGGTCTGGCCGGAGAGCCGGACGTGGTGATGACCACCACGCTGTCCAAGGCGCTGGGCAGCCAGGGCGGGGTTGTGCTGGGCTCCCGGCAGGTGCGTGACCACCTGATCGACACCGCACGGCCGTTCATCTTCGACACCGGCCTGGCCCCGGCGTCGGTGGGCGCGGCGCTGGGCGCACTGCGGGTCCTCGCCGACGAGCCGTGGCGCCCCGAGGCGGTGCTGGCCCACGCCGGCAGCCTGGCCCGGGCCTGCGGCGTTGAGGAGGAGCCCGGCTCGGCGGTGGTGTCGGTGATCATCGGTGAGCCGGCCCCGGCCGTCGCGGCGGCCGGCGCCTGCCTGGACGCCGGAGTCCGGGTGGGCTGCTTCCGGCCGCCGACGGTCCCGCCCGGCACCTCGCGGCTACGGCTGACCGCCCGGGCGTCACTGACCGGCGACGAACTCGCCCTGGCCACCCGGGTTCTGACCGAGGTGCTCGCGCACCGGTGAGCGTCGTCGTCGTCACCGGCACCGGCACCGGCGTCGGCAAGACCGTCGCCACCGCCGCACTGGCCGGCTGTGCGCGGAGTCTGGGAATCGACGTCGCGGTGTGCAAGCCGGTGCAGACCGGGAACGACGACGACCTGGCCGAGGTGGGCCGGCTGGCCGGAGCCGATCAGCTGGTCTCGGTGGCCCGCTATCCCGAACCGCTGGCCCCGGCCGCGGCCGCCGAACTGGCCGGGCTGGAACTGCCGGCGCCGGAGCTGGTTCTGGCCGCGATTCGCGATGCGGACCGCCCGGGCCGGCTGACCCTTGTCGAGGGAGCGGGCGGACTGCTGGTGCAACTCGCCGCCGGCGGGGTGACCCTGCGCGATCTGGCCGCCGAGCTCGACGCCCCGGTCCTGGTGGTCTGCCAAGCCGGGCTGGGCACCCTCAACCACACCGCGCTGACGCTGGAAGCTCTTGGAAACAAGGGGCTTTCATGCCTGGGGCTGGTGATCGGCGCGTGGCCGCCCGATCCCGGCCGGGCTGAAACCTACAACCGCGGCGCGCTGGGGGAGCTGGCCGCGGTGCGCGCCGTGCTGCCCGCCGGTGCCGCCGCGCTGTCCACCGAGCGGTTCGCCGAGATGAGCCGGGCGGTGTTCGACCCGGGCTGGGTCGGCGGGCTGGCCTGAGGTGGCGCACTCGATCGAACTGCTGCTCGACAACCGCGGCGACGGCGTCATCCGTGGGCAGTGGCAGGCGCTGGCCGATGCCGGTCTGCCCAGCCAGCTGCGGGTCAGGTCCGACACCAACCGCCCGCACGTCACCCTGATCGCCGCCGGGCGGATCGGCCCGGGCGCCGACGAGGCGCTGCGCGGGCTGGCCGGCCGGTTTCCGCTCGACTGCGCGGTGGGTGCCCCTCTGGTGTTCGGCGGGCCCCGGTACACCCTGGCCAGGCTTGTCGTGCCCTCCGCCGGACTTCTCGCTCTGCACGAGTGCGTCTACCGGCTGGCGCTGCCGCACCTGGCCGGCGAGCCGTTCGCGCACTGCCGTCCGGGTCGCTGGACCCCGCACGTCACCCTGGGCCGCCGCTTCAGCGCCGAGCAGATCGGCTCGGCGATGGCCGTCGTGAACGCAGGTGATGACCCGGCGGGGCCCGACCTGGCGGCCATGGCCGCCGGACTGCGCCGCTGGGACGGCGATGAGCGGGTCGACCATCTGCTGATCGGCTGAGCCGGTGCACTAACCTGTCCAGCGTGACCGCGGCAGCCCTGGATGTCCTCGACCGGGCCCGTGAGCAGGTTCTCCAGCGCGGCGAGGGGCTGTCCGCAGAGCAGGTGCTCGAGGTTCTGCGGCTGCCCGACGACCGGCTCGAGGAACTGCTCGCCCTGGCCCACGACGTCCGGATGCGCTGGTGCGGGCCCGAGGTCGAGGTGGAGGGCATCATCAGCCTCAAGACCGGCGGCTGCCCGGAGGACTGCCACTTCTGTGCGCAGTCCGGGCTGTTCGCCTCCCCGGTCCGCAGCGCCTGGCTGGACGTGCCGAGCCTGGTCGAGGCCGCCAAGCGGACCGCCAAGACCGGCGCCACCGAGTTCTGTATCGTCGCCGCCGTCCGGGGTCCCGACGAACGCCTGCTGGCGCAGGTGGCCGCCGGAATCGAGGCGATCCGCAACGAGGTCGACATCCACGTCGCGTGCTCGCTGGGGATGCTCAGCCAGGAGCAGGTCGACCGGCTGGCCGGGATGGGTGTGCACCGCTACAACCACAACCTGGAGACCGCGCGCTCGTTCTTTCCCAACGTGGTGACCACCCACACCTGGGAGGAGCGCTGGGACACACTGCAGATGGTGCGCGAGGCCGGTATGGAGGTCTGCTGCGGCGGCATCCTGGGCATGGGCGAGACGCTGGAGCAGCGTGCCGAGTTCGCCGCCGAACTGGCCGAACTGGACCCGCACGAGGTGCCGCTGAACTTCCTTAACCCCCGGCCCGGCACACCCTTCGGCGACCTGGAGGTGATGCCGGCCGCCGAGGCGCTCAAAGCGGTCGCCGCGTTCCGGCTCGCCCTGCCGCGCACCATGCTCCGGTTCGCCGGCGGACGCGAGATCACCCTGGGCGACCTCGGCGCCAGGCGGGGCATCCTGGGCGGGATCAACGCCGTCATCGTCGGCAACTACCTGACCACCCTGGGCCGTTCCGCCGAGTCGGACCTGGAGTTGCTCGAGGACCTGCAGATGCCCATCAAGGCTCTCAACGCGACGCTGTGAGCGATCATCCGGCTGCGCCGGTGAGCGCGGGCAACTACAACATCTACACCGGCAGACCGCACGATCAGGCGGTGCCGATGACCGCCCAACTCGGTTTGGAGCCGCCGCGGTTCTGCGCCCAGTGCGGCCGCCGGATGGTGGTGCAGGTTCGTCCCGACGGGTGGTGGGCGAAATGCTCCCGGCACGGCCTGGTGGACTCGTCGGATCTGGACGCTGAGCGATGACGGCTCCGCCACGGCGATCCAAGTGGCTTGCCGTCGTCAGTGTCGTTGTCGCACTTGCGTTGTGCGGCGCCGTCCTGGGTGCGGTGTGGGCCTGGATCGCACCGCCGATCCACACCATCACCGGTCTGACGAAGGCCGGTGAGCGGGTGGACGGTTTCCGCGGCAGGGATGCCGACAACCTTTTCGTGGCCTCGGCCATGATGGTCGGTCTGCTGACCATGCTGGCGATCGTCTCGGCGGTGGCGGTGTGGCAGTGCCGCCCGCACCGGGGTCCGCTGCTGGTCACCGCGCTGTGGGTCGGGCAGCTCGCCGCTGCGGGGGCCGGCACCGGCGTCGGCGCGGCGCTGGTCCACCGGCGCTACGGGACACCCGACCGCGCCGGCGCGCAATTGAGCCCGCAGAACCGGGTGGCCTACTTCACCGAGGCGCCGTCAGTCTTCCCGGGGCACAGCCCTTTCCAGATCGCGGTCACCCTGCTGCTGCCCGCGGCGCTGGCGGCGTTCGTCTACGCCACCCTGGTGATCGCCACGCCCCGCGACGACCTGGGAGCCTGGCCGCCGCAGGATCATCGCGGGTTCAGACCACCGATGCCGAACGACTACTGGGCGCCGAGGGGCTGAGAAACACGACTTCGGTCTGCGGTGCGCGGGTGCCCGGCCTGCCGGGGAGGGTGATGTCCCCTACGGGTGTCACCAGTTTGGCCGAGACGGAAGCCCCCCCGGCGCCAGGAATGACGGACCGGGCGATCGCGAAGCCGCTGTCGCCGAAGAAGACGAAGTCGAACACCGACCCGGCGGACGGAACGGTGCCTGCCCCGGGACCGGTCGTCCCTTCGTGCACCGCGGTGACGAGGATCGCCTCGCTGTGGATGCCGAACATGTCCCACTGGCTTGCCACCTGCGCCTCGAAGGCCCCCAGTCGGTGGCCGGACGCGTCGTAGGCGTCGAACTGCCGGTAGCCCTGGATCTGGACGTCCCTGGGGGGCAGTCCGTTCACGCCGATGGGACGCAGACCGGAAACGGGAACGAGGGTGTGGCCGCTGGGGGCCGACAGTGGCGGTGTGCTCGGTGGCGTCACGGCGTCGAGCAACGCGGGCTCGATGGGGGTGACGTCGGCGCCCAGTGCCTTGACCAGAGTGATCACGGCGCCGGACTCCGTAGGCATCGCGGTGTAGAGGAAGTAGTTCTCGTCTGCGCCGGTGTAGATCACGTTGTACACGGTGCCGACCGGGGGGATCTGGCCGACGCCGGTGCCGACGTTGGGCCCTTCGGCGGAGGTGACCAGAAGGGCCTGGGTGTAGGTGCCGAGAATGTCCGACGTCGTGGTGAAGACGGCGTCGAAACCGCCCACCGGCATTCCCGAGGGGTCGTAGACGCTGAACTGCTGGTTGCCCTGAACGGTTGTGAAGATAGGAAGCAATCCGCTTACGGCGGTGAGGGATTCAGTCGTGGGATCGGTGGGTGCGATGGTGTAGCCGTTGCCGAGTGCCACCGGCCGGTTGTCCACCGTGCGATCGGCGATACCTACGGCTGCGTCGAACTCCAGGGGTATCTCGACGTTCGCCAAGGGGGTGTTGATCGTGAGCGTGGAACTGCCGCCCGCAGCTGCAGGCAGGGCGGAATAGGAGAATCCGAACTTACTGCCGGGCGTGCCGGGGGGACCCAAGGTGAATCGTGAGAGCAGCGAACCGACCGGCGGGACGTCCCCGGGCCCGGTGCCCGCAACCCCGTCGGTGGCGGTGACGAGAAGTTCGGTGTAGTTGAAGCTTCCCGCCTGACTCACCACGGCGTCGAAGGAGCCGACTGTGTTGCCGGTGGTCGCCTCGACGACGTCGAATTCCTGGTCTCCCTGGAAGGCGCTCGGGAGCCCCGGCAGGTAGGTCCATTCGCCGTAGAACGACTTGACGGTTCTGGTGGAGCTGGGAACGAGGTTGTAGCCGTTGAGGACGAGCGGCACGGTCGATCGGGTCGGGCTCGGCGGGCTGCCGAGCACCCCGACCGCCGTCACCACCCCGAACTGGATGGCTGCGAAGGCGCAGAGTTTCAGGAAGTCGGGATTGGAGACGAGCTGCCGAAGCTCCCCGGTTCGGATCCCCGGGGAGACCAGGGTCGGTGGCGGCGGAACCGAGACCGCCGGCTTCGTGCCACGGATCAGCGACGATGCCGCCGCGAGCGGATTCGCGGCCGGGTTCGGCCCGGCCGCAGGTGTGGCAGGGGCGGGCGCCGTAGGCAGCCGGGCCGCTGTCGTGCGCTGGGCAGCAGCCGGAATTCCGCGCTCCGGCAGGTGGCTGGCGTCCCCGGCCGGAGCGGAACGCGCCTCTGCCCGCCGGGCCGCCGTGGTCCGCTGCCGGTGCTTGGCGCCGCGTGCCCGGTCGGTCCGCGGCACCGGGCGCGCCGCGCCCGCCGGCTCTTCGGCAAGCGCCGCACGAGGCCGCAGCGTCTTTCTGGGTCCGGGGTTCGTATCGCTTGAGCTGACCGCGCCGCCCCCGTCCGCGGGGACGGCGTCGGCCGCCGCGATCGCGGGCATCAGGACCGCAGCACCGACTCCGAGCGAGGCCGCCAACGCCCCGACTCGACCGATATTCGCTGAATCGCCCATGAATCGACACCCCACCAGCAGTGATTCCGAACCATGGTGGCATTAGTCTGAGCGGAAATGCAAAATCGGCCTTGAATTTGCTGTGGGGGGACTGCTACAGCGGGCGGAACGGCACCCGTCCGCCGACCATCACCCGGCCTACGATGCCGCCGAGGCGCCACATGCCCGCGTAGGTCACCGGGTTGAACAGCGTCGGCCAGGTGGAGCGCACGATGTGCTCGTCTAGGGGGCGGCCGGCGAAGCGGTCGGTCAGCCAGCGCAGCGTCATCGGCGCAGACATCGGGTGCAGCAGCATGTGCTCGCTGAAAAGGTCGCGGTGGTAGGTGACGTTGGCGCCGCCCTCGGCGTAGAGGTGGGCCAGGTCGTCGATGTCGCCGACGTCGATTATGGAGTCGTGGACGGCCTGCACGATCAGGACCGGGGGAGTCGGGGCGGTGCCGCCGAGGCGGATGGACTCGAAGACCTCCTGCACCTCGGGCAGGGCCAGCACGTGTTCCAGCGGTGGGTGCACCAGCCGGTCCATGTCGATCTTGACCCACCTCGCCAGCGCGTGGACCGTGGTCATCCGCTCAAGTCGCTTGAGCATCGCCAGGCCCTCGTCGGTGGCGTGCTCGTTGATCACCCGGTTCAGCCCGGGGTAGCTCCTGGCCAGCGCGGCGACCACCAGCGCCGGCAGTGCCGCGTACACCGACCCGTTCAGCCGGCGGAAGGCGTTGCTCAGATCTCCCACTGGCGAACCTAGGACGGCCCCAACGATATTGAGCTCGGGTGCGTAGCCGGTATGAACCTCGGCGGCCCAGGCGCTGGCCAGTCCGCCGCCGGAGTAGCCCCACAGTCCGATCTGGCTGTCGGTCGCAAGACCGAACCGCTCGAAGTTCAGCGTGGCGCGCAGCCCGTCGAGCACCCGGTAGCCGGGTTCGTGCGGAGTGCCCCACAGGCCGTCGTTTCCCTCATGGTCGGGAACGGAGACCACCCATCCCTCGGCGACCGCCGAGGCCATCAGCAGGTATTCCAGCTGGGCGAGCGACCCGAGGGCGCGGGAGCGCCGGCGCAACGCGTAGGAGGGGAAGCACCGCGGCGTCACCGCGTCGATGGCGCACTGGTAGGACACCACGTTGCGGGGCTGGCGGTGGGTGTGCCCTGCGGGTACCAGCACGGTGGTCACGGCGGCTTCCGGCCGGCCGTGCCGGTCGGAGGTCCGGTAGAGCAACTGGGTGGCACGCACGCGTTGGGGGATCAGCCCCATGAAGCCCAGTTCGACGTCCCGCGAGCGCAGCACCGTACCGGCTGCGGCGTGCTGGAAGCCCGCCGGCGGCCGGTAGAAGGGATCCTTGGACGGCAGTACGGGCCGTGACCCGCGTCGCACGTCGTCATGCGGGGCCCGGCCGATCCACTCGGGACTGACCGCCCCGTCCGCGCTCGTCATTGCGTTAGTTCTACCTTAAGAGGGGTCTAAGAAGCCAGTCGGCTTGCCGGTGGGCTCAGTGCGGTGCACTCGGTGGGCTCAGTGCGGCGAACTCGTCGGTGACCCGCAGCCGGGAGTCCGTGAACCGGAAGAGCGCGGCCGGCCGGCCGCCGCTGCGGCCCGGATTGGCGGTCGTGCCGGTTCGGGTGATCACCCCGCGGCGGGTCAGCACCCGTTGCAGGTTGGTGGTGTCGACCTGGTAGCCGAGTGCGGCGCCGTAGATGTCCCGCAGGGTGGACAGCGCGAACTGCCTTGGCGCCAGGGCGAATCCGATATTGGTGTAGGACAGCTTGGCCACCAGGCGGGACTGCGCGTAGGCCACCATCGGGCCGTGGTCGAAGGCCATCGGAGGCAGGTCGCGAACCGGGTGCCAACGGGTGTCCGGCGGCAGCGCCGGGGTCGCGGGGGAGGGCACCAGCCCGAGGAACGTCGAGGCGATCACCCGGGCGCCGGGCACCCGGTCGGGTTCGGAGAACACCGCCAGCTGCTCGAGGTGGGCCACCTCGCGCAAGTCCACCTTCTCGGCGAGCTGACGTCGCACCGAGCTGCTCAGATCCTCGTCGTCGCGGACCCGGCCGCCGGGCAGTGACCATTTGCCGCGTTCGGGCTCCAGGGCCCGCTGCCATAACAGCACGTTGAGTTCGGGTTTGCCGTCGGAAAGATCGCGCACCTGGAATACGACAGCCAGCACCTCGTGTTCAGTGCTAGTATGAACCATGTTTTCGATTATAAGTCGAAAACCTCGCACAGACAGGAGTCCGCGATGACCGTCGTGGAGTCGGTGGTCGGGCTGGCAGAGCGAATCACCGACGGCCCCGGTGGCTACACCGGTGTCGAGGGCGACGCGCAGTGGGCTGCCGAGGTCCGCCGTCTGGCCGCGCTGCGCAACGCGACCATCCTGGCGCACAACTACCAGTTGCCGGCCATCCAGGACGTCGCCGACCACGTCGGTGACTCGCTGGCGCTCTCGCGCATCGCCGCCGAGGCGCCCGAGGACACCATCGTGTTCTGCGGCGTGCACTTCATGGCCGAGACCGCCAAGATCCTCTCACCGGCCAAGACGGTGCTGATCCCCGATCGGCGGGCCGGCTGCTCGCTCGCCGACTCGATCACCGCCGACGAACTCGCCGCCTGGCGCGAGGAGCATCCGGGCGCCGTGGTGGTGTCCTACGTCAACACCACCGCCGCGGTGAAGGCGCTGACCGACATCTGCTGCACCTCGTCCAACGCCGTCGAGGTCGTCGAGTCCATCCCGGCAGACCGCGAGGTGCTGTTCTGTCCGGACCAGTTCCTCGGCGCCCACGTTCGGCGGATCACCGGCCGGGAGAACATGCACATCTGGGCCGGCGAATGCCACGTCCACGCCGGGATCAACGGTGACGAGCTGGCAGCCCAGGCGCGCAGCCACCCCGACGCCGAGTTGTACGTGCATCCCGAATGCGGTTGCGCCACATCGGCGCTGTATCTGGCCGGCGAGGGAGCCTTCCCGGCCGACCGGGTCAAGATCCTGTCCACCGGCGGCATGCTCGATGCCGCGAAGACCTCGCACGCCAGGCAGGTGCTGGTGGCCACCGAGGTGGGCATGCTGCATCAGTTGCGCAGGGCCGCACCGGGTATCGACTTCCGGGCCGTCAACGACCGGGCGTCCTGCCGGTACATGAAGATGATCACCCCGGCGGCGTTGCTGCGCAGCCTGATCGAGGGTGCCGACGAGGTCGACGTCGACCCGGACACCGCCGCCCGTGCACGCGCCAGCGTGCAGCGGATGATCGAGATCGGCCAGCCGGGCGGTGGGGAATGAGGACGCCGGGGACGCCGGGGTGCGGCGGTTCCGGCGGCGCGGACTGGCAGCAGCGGGCCGACGTCGTCGTGGTCGGGACCGGGGTGGCCGGTCTGGCGGCCGGCCTGGCCTCGCACCGCGCGGGTGCCCGTACCGTCATCCTGAGTAAGGCGCCGGACACCGCCACCTTCTACGCGCAGGGCGGGATAGCGGTGGTACTGCCGTTCACCGACGACACCGTCGAGTCGCACGTGGCCGACACCCTGGCCGCCGGGGCGGGATTGTGCGACCCAGACGCGGTGCGGTCGATCGTGGCAGACGGCTACCAGGCCGTCGCCGACCTGATCGCGGCCGGTGCGCGTTTCGACGAGAGCGCCCCGGGCCAGTGGGCGCTGACCCGCGAGGGCGGGCACTCCCGGCGGCGGATCATGCACGCCGGGGGCGATGCGACGGGCGCGGAGGTGCAGCGGGCCCTCGACCACGCCGCGGCGACGCTGGACATCCGCCGCAACCACATCGCCTTGCAGGTGCTGCACGACGGTACGGCGGTCACCGGGGTGCTGGTGCGCAACGCCGACGGGCTGGGTGTGATCCACACTTCGTCGGTGATCCTGGCCACCGGGGGTCTCGGGCATCTCTACTGCGCCACCACCAACCCGGAGGGATCCACCGGTGACGGTGTGGCGCTGGCGTTGTGGGCCGGAGTCGGGGTGACCGACATCGAGTTCATCCAGTTCCACCCGACGATGCTCTTCGACCCGCTGGGCAGCGGCCGCCGTCCTTTGATCACCGAGGCGCTGCGCGGGGAGGGCGCCGTGCTGCGCGACGCGCGGGGCGACTCCGTCACCGCCGGCGTGCACCCGATGGGCGATCTGGCCCCGCGCGACGTGGTGGCCGCGGCCATCGACGCCCGGCTGCGGGAGACCGGGGACCCCTGTGTCTACCTCGACGCCCGGTCCATCGAACGGCTCGAGCAGCGCTTCCCGACTGTCACCGCGGCCTGCCGCGCCGCCGGCATCGACCCGACCCGCCGGCCCATCCCGGTGGTGCCCGGCGCCCATTACAGTTGCGGCGGGGTGGCCACCGACGTCTACGGCCGAACCTCGCTGCCGGGTCTGCTCGCCGCCGGGGAGGTGGCCCGCACCGGTATGCACGGCGCCAACCGACTGGCTTCCAACAGTCTGCTCGAGGGACTGGTGGTGGGTGGCAGGGCCGGGCGTCTGGCCGCCGAGCATGCCCGCGCTGCCGGATCGCCGAGGACGAAAGCCGATGCCGCCCGGCATGACTCGCTCGCCCGGCCCGCGCTGCAGCAGGCTATGAGCCGCTGGGCCTCGGTCGTGCGCGACGGAGAAGGACTGCGCGAACTCGCCGCCGTTCTCCACGATGCCCCGCTGCGGGAGATCCGGTCCCGGTCCGACTTCGAGGACGTCGCCCTGACGGCGACCGCGCGAGTGGTGGCGGCAGCGGCGCTGGCCCGCACCGAAAGCCGGGGCTGCCACCACCGCAGCGACTACCCCGACACCGACCCCGCCCAGGCGGTCAGCCGGACCGTCTACGACACCGCCGTCGCGCCTCTGTCGTGAGCCCCGAGGAGAGGGCCCAGGCGCTGGACGTGATCCGGCGGGGGCTGGAAGAGGACCTGCGATACGGACCCGACGTGACGACGCTGGCGACCGTGCCCGCCGACGCACGCACCGAGGCGGCCGTGGTGGCCCGGGAGGCCGGGGTCGCCGCCGGCGTTGACGTCGCGCTGATGGTGCTCGACGAGGTGCTCGGACCCGACGCGTACCGGGTTTGCGAGCGGGTGCCCGACGGCACCAGGGTGCAGCCCGGCCAGGCATTGCTGCGGGTGGAAGCGCCCACCCGCGGACTGCTCACCGCCGAACGGACCCTGCTCAACCTGGTCTGCCACCTGTCCGGCATCGCCACGGCCACCGCCGCCTGGGTCGCGGCGGTCGAGGGCACCGGGGCGCGGATTCGCGACACCCGCAAGACCCTGCCCGGCCTTCGGGTGCTGCAGAAGTACGCGGTGCGGGTCGGCGGCGGGGTGAACCACCGGATGGGGCTGGGCGACGCCGCCCTGATCAAGGACAACCACGTCGCCGCCGCCGGGTCGGTGCTGGCTGCGCTGCGGGCAGTGCGTGCCGCTGCGCCTGATCTGCCGTGCGAGGTGGAGGTGGACACCCTCGAGCAACTCGACGAGGTGCTCGGCGAGGACGTGCAGCTGATCCTGCTGGACAACTTCCCGGTCTGGCAGACCCAGATCGCCGTCCAGCGGCGGGATGCCGTGGCGCCGGGGGTTCTGCTGGAGTCCTCCGGGGGGCTGTCGCTGGACACCGCCGCGGAGTACGCCGGCACCGGGGTGGACTATCTGGCAGTCGGGGCGCTCACCCATTCGGTGCGGGTGCTCGACATCGGTTTGGACATGTGAACCCGCCCGGACTCTCCTAACCACCAGTACTTGTGCCCACCTATGAGCGACAGGCGGCGGGCAGCGCTACACCGTCGCTCGTGGGTGGGCGAAAAGCGTTCCGGCCGGTCGTCAGCCCACGTCGGCGACGAACACCCCGACCCCGCGCCGGGCGGCCAGGCGCGCCATGAACGGCAGCGCCGGATCATCGGTGCCGGCCTCGACGATCCGCGGGTTGACCAGATGGACGAAACGCCCGCGCAACAGCACGTCGGCTTCCCCGGCGGCCAGCACGTTCTTGACCCAGTTGGTCTTTCCGTGCGCCAGCATGATCGCCACCCTGTCGCCCCTGCGGTAGGCCGAAACCGCGGTTTCCAACTGCCGGCCGGACTTGCGGCCGCGGTGCCTGATCACCGTTATGCCCGGCACGAACCGGGCGATCGGAACCGCGAACGGGTTGATGTACTTGATCTGGAAGTTCTCGAACCACGGCGGAAACCGCATCGGCACGCCCGGGGCGTTGTTCGGATGATCCTGGGCGCGCATCACAACAGCACCTGGCCGCCGTCGACCATCAGGTCGTGGCCGGTGACGTAGGAGGCGTGATCGCTGGCCAGCCACAGCACCGCATCGGCCACCTCGACCGGGTCGGCGACCCGGCCCAGCGGGATGGTTCCGTTCACCCGGGCCGCACGGTCGTCGTCGCTCTCCCCGGCCCGCAGCGACATCGTCGTCGCCGTCACCCCGGGGCTCACGCTGTTGACCCGGATGCCGTGGCGAGCCACCTCGATCGCCGCGGTCTGGGTCAGCACGTGCACCCCGGCCTTGCTGGCGACATAGGCGCCCAGGTTCGCCCGATTGCTGGCCACCCCGAGGCTGGAGGCGGTGTTGACGATCGCCCCCGGGCCCTCCTGGGCGATCATCTGAAACAGGGTGTGCTTCATGCACAGCAGGGTGGCCGTGAGGTTTGCCGCGATGGTGGTGTTCCAGTCCTCCAGGGAGGTCTCGACGATCGGGGCCGGCGGCCGGAACACCCCGGCCAGATTCGCCATCGCGTCGATACGCCCGGA
>NZ_JBJTJF010000108.1:0-33737 GCF_046095365.1 Mycobacterium sp. | reverse complement strand
CCGCCGCGGTGACGGCAGGAGCGGGGCCGGTGCAGCGGGGCAGCGTGCCCCGAGTCGCCGACCCCACCGCGGTTGCCGCCGTCGGCGGTTACGGCGTGATGTACCTGGCGGCCCGCCGGCTGGAACCGGCGGGCTTCTCGGTGTTCGGGGTGTTCTGGGGCGCCTTCGGCGTGGTGGCCGGCGCGGCCAACGGGTTGCTGCAGGAGGCCACCAGGGAGGTTCGCTCAACGGCCTCCAACCGCGACGCCCCGGAAGGCCCGCACACCCGGCCGATCAGGGTGGCCGCCGGGGTCGGCGCCGTGGCGGCCGCCGCCGTCGCCGGAAGCTCGCCGCTGTGGGCGCCGCACGTTTTCGCCGAGTCCCGGCCGCTTTCGGTGGCGCTGCTCTCGATCGGGCTGGCCGGTTTCTGCATGCACGCCACGCTGCTGGGGATTCTCGCCGGCGCCGGACGGTGGTCGCTGTACGGCTCACTGATGGTGACCGACGCCCTCACCCGGGTGCTGGTGGCCCTGGCGGCGTTCGGCTTCGGCTGGGGTCTGGACGGGTTCCTGTGGGCGACCATCGCCGGCTCGCTGGCCTGGCTGCTGGTGCTGGCGGCGGCACCGGCGGCACGGGCAGCCGCCCGGATGCCCACCGCCGGAAGCGTTTCGGGATTCCTCCGCGGCGCCGCGCACTCGATTGCCGCCGCGGGGGCGAGCGCGGTCCTGATCATGGGCTTCCCCGTTCTGCTCAAGGCCACCTCCGGCGTGCTGGGCGCGGCGGGCGGTGTGGTGATTCTTGCCGTCACGCTGACCAGGGCGCCGCTTCTGGTCCCGATGACGGCCATGCAGGGCAATCTCATCGCCTACTTCGTCGACCACCGCAGCACCCGGCTGCGGGCCCTGCTGGCGCCGGCCACCATCGTCGGGGCGGCCGGGGCGGTCGGGGTGGTGGCCGCCTTCCTGCTCGGACCCGCGATCCTGCGCACCGCGTTCGGACCGGAGTATCAGACCAGCGGTGCGCTGCTGGCCTGGCTGACCGCCGCGGCGGTGTCCATCGCGGCGCTGACGCTGACCGGAGCCGCCGCGGTCGCCGCGGCCCTGCACCGGGCCTACGCGATCGGATGGGTCGGGGCGACGATGGCCGCCACGTTGCTGCTCACCCTGCCGCTCGACCTGGAACGGCGAACCGTGGTGGCACTGCTGTGCGGGCCACTGGTCGGCATCGCGGTGCACCTCGCCGCTCTGGCGCGCACCGCTTGAGGCACACCGGATCGGCCCCGGTCAGCGTGTACTTTGAGGGCATCGAAACATCCGGGGTCTGGATCATCGTTCCAGCATTCAACGAGGCGCAGGCGGTCGGCGATGTCGTTGCGGACCTGCGGTCGGAGTTCACCCATGTGGTGTGCGTCGACGACGGCAGCCGGGACGGCACCGCCGACGTCGCCCTGCGCGCCGGCGCACACGTGGTGTCCCATCCGGTGAACCTGGGACAGGGTGCGGCCATCCAGACCGGCGTCGAGTACGCCCGTCGCCAATCCGGCGCGCAGGTCTTCGCAACCTTCGACGCCGACGGGCAGCATCGGATCAAGGACCTGGTGGCGATGCTGGGAAGGCTCTCCCGCGGGGATGTCGACGTCGTGATCGGCACCCGTTTCGCCGGGCCGACCCTCAGCCACACCCCGCCGGCCAAGCGGCTCATCCTGCGGACGGCGGCGCTGCTCAGCCCGAGCAGCAGACGGCTGCGGCTCACCGACGCCCACAACGGGCTGCGGGTGTTCAACCGGACCGTCGCCGACAACCTCAGCCTGACCATGAGCGGCATGAGCCATGCCGGCGAGTTCGTCAAGCTGATCGACGAGAACCATTGGCGGGTGGCCGAAGAACCGGTCGAGATTCTCTACACCGAATACTCGCTGTCCAAGGGCCAGCCGCTGCTCAACGGGGTGAACATCGTCTTCGACGGGTTCCTGCGAGGAAGGATGCGCAGGTGAACTGGATCCAGGTGCTGCTGATCACGGCGGTGATCGCCCTTCTGGTGTATCTGCTCAAGGCACGCACCGACGCCAAGGCGAAGGCTTGGGTCAAGGTCGGCTACGTGCTGTTCGTGATCGCCGCGGTCTACGCGATCCTGCGGCCCGACGACACCACCGTCCTGGCCAACTGGCTGGGAGTGGACCGCGGCACCGATCTGCTGTTCTACGCGATGGTGATCGCCTTCGTGTTCACCACCATGAGCACCTATCTGCGGTTCAAGGAACTGGAACTGCGCTACGCCCAGCTGGTGCGGGCGGTGGCGTTGCAGAACGCCCGGGCGCCCGAACAGGGCTGACCTCCGCAGAGCTCATGTCGATGTCCGTTCGGCCGGTTCTGCGTGCCCACCCGGTCGCCGTGGCGGCGGCGGCGCTGATCGGACTGCAGCTGGCGGTGCGTGCCGTGCTGGCCTTCGGCGGCTACTTCTACTGGGATGACCTGATCCTGGTCGGGCGGGCCGGCACCCAGCCGCTGCTGTCCCCGTCGTATCTGTTCACCGATCACGACGGGCACGTGATGCCGGCCGCCTTCCTGGTGGGCGGCGTCATCACCCGGCTGGCGCCGCTGGTGTGGGCCTGGCCGGCGCTGAGCCTGGTGGTCATGCAGTTGCTCGCCTCACTGGCACTGCTGCGGGCACTGTGGGCGATCCTCGGCTGGCGGCCGGTCCTGTTGGCGCCGTTGTGTTTTGCGCTGTTCACCCCGCTGGGGGTGCCTGCCTTCGCGTGGTGGGCGGCCGCGCTGAACTATCTGCCCATGGTGGCGGCGCTGGCCTGGGTGTGTGCCGACGCGGTTCTTCTGGTGCGCACCGGTTCCCGGCGTTACGCCGTCACCGGCGTGCTGGTGTTCGTGGCCGGGTTGCTCTTCTTCGAGAAGTCCGCGGTGATCCCCTTCGCCGCGTTCACCGTCGCGGCGCTGCTCGCCTATGTCCGTGGCGAGAGCAATCCGGTGGCCGAGGTGTGGCGCCGCGGCCGGCCGCTGTGGCTGGCCACCCTGGCGATCACCGCGGGCTGGGTCGCGCTCTATCTGGTGGTGGTGAACCAGAAGCGGTGGAGTTCGGATATCACGATGACGTGGGACCTGTTGTGCCGCTCTGTCACTCACGGAATCGTGCCCGGCCTGGTCGGAGGTCCCTGGCAGTGGCAGCGCTGGGCGCCGGCATCTCCGTGGGCGGTTCCCCCGGTGGCGGTGATGGTGCTGGGCTGGGCGGCGCTGGCTGCGGCGGTGGCGGTCTCGATGGTGCGCAAGCGCCGGATCGGTGCCGTGTGGCTGGCAGCGGCCGGGTACGCGGTCGCATGTCAGGTGCCGATCTATCTGATGCGCTCGTCGGCCTTCACCGCGCTGGAACTCGCCCAGACGTTGCGGTACCTGCCGGATCTGGTGGTGATGTTGGCCTTGCTCGCGGCGGTGGGGTTGAACGCTCCCAACCGCCCTGCCGCCTCGTGGCTCGACGCGTCGGCACGGCGGCGCTCGGTGCTGATGGCTCTCGGACTCGGGTTCCTCGCGAGCAGCCTGTTCTCAACGGCGACGTTCCTGACCAGCTGGCGGGACAACCCGACGAAGTCCTATCTGACCAACGCGATCCGGGGCCTGTCGGCGGCCAGGGCGGCCTCACCGGCGCCGATGCTGGATCAGGAGGTCGATCCGCTGATCCTGCAGCGTGTTGTCGGCCCGCAGAACCTGGCCAGCCATCTGTTCGCGCTGATCGCCGACCGGCCGGAGTTCGCCGGCTCCACCGCCAGGTTGCGGATGCTGGACTCCGGCGGCCGGGTGGTCGACGCCCAAGTGACGTGGGTGCGCCGGATCCCGGCCGGGCCGCAGCCCCGGTGCGGTTATCTGATTCAGCCGGACACCACGGTGCGGATGCCGCTGGACGGCCCGCTACTGCCCGCCGAGTGGACCGCGGAGATCAACTACCTGGCGAACACCGAGGGGAGCCTGGTCTTCTCGCTGCCGGTCGGCCCGGAGAACAGGGTGGCGGTCAAGCCCGGACTCAACCGGGTCTACGTCCGGCTTTCCGGCGCCGGCGATGCGATCACGGTGCGGGCCGCGACGGCAGCCCTGTCGGTGTGCCTGGCATCGGGTCCGGTGGGTCACCTCGCCCCCGCCGGTGTCCGCCCCGGCGGCTAATCCGCCACGTCGGACTCGCGGGTCCGGATGATGATGTCGGCGACCCCGCTGCGCACCTCACGGGCAGCCATCGTCGTCGCGACGGTGGCCATCTGGATGGCGGTGTCGCGGTCGTCACTGAGCAGATAGCTCGCGGCCGTTCCGACCACGTCGGCGAACTGCTCACGCAGCAGGCACTCGATTAGCCAGAGAGCATCCGCGGCGTGGGTCAGCGGAACGCAGGCGCGCAGCATGCCGAACACGTCGGCGTCGATCCTGCGGTACAGGTGCTGCGCGAACACCCGCTTGGACAGGTCGATCCCCCCGGGCAGTCGCAGCATCACCTCCTGGCCGGCCAGCTTGGTCACCAGCGGCTCGGTCGAGCACATGACCAGCCGCACGAAGCGACTCGTCAGATCGGCGGCGGTGACGGCGGCCAGCGGATCCTCCAACTGAGCGAGGTCGACACTGAGGTCGACACTGTCCGGCAGAGGCTGGGACGGGTAGGTATCGGGCATGGCGCCATTGTTTCAGGATGGTCTGACATTTCACCGTACAAGGGCGGCGCACCGAACCGGGCATCGCCGTTCTATCCTGGCTGCGGTCCGGTAGCCATCCGGACGGAGAGGCCCGGAAACCGTGCTGTCACGCCTGCGCGCCGTCGCCGTCGCGGTGTTGCTGGTGGCGGCGATAGCAGGCCTGCCCGGACTGGTCCCGCGGGCCGGCGCCGAATCGCGCGCGGTCACGGTGGCGACCTACAATCTCGAGCCCTTCGTCATCACCGAGGGCACCGTCAAATACGGCTTCACCATCGACCTGCTCGACGAGATCGCCAAGCGGACCGGCTGGCGCTACACCTATCTCGACGGCGGCAACGTCGCGGGTCTGCTCGCCGCCGTGCGCGAGGGCCGTGCCGACCTGGCCGCCTGCAACATCTCGATCACCGCCGAGCGGGAGAAGATCTTCGACTTCACCCAGCCGATCATTGCCGCCGGACTGCAGATCGTCGTTCCGGCGGCCAGCACCGAGCGCGTCCAGCCGGGGCTTCGGGACTTCATCAAGCTGCTGTTCTCCCACACCATGCTGGTCTGGCTGCTCGCGGCCCTGGCCCTGACCGTCCTGCCGGCGCACATCATCTGGCTGATGGAGCGCGGCGACCCGGGCTCGATGGTGTCGACGCCCTACTTCCCGGGCATCTTCCAGGCCTTCGGCTGGGGTCTGGGCATGCTGGCCGCCGCGCCGTTCGACCCGCCGCAGCGGTGGCCGATCCGGATGGTGACGGTGCTGTGGACCTTCGTCAGCATCATCTTCGTGGCCTACTACACCGCCATCCTGACCAGTAACCTCACCGTGGCCAAGATCCAGTCCCAGATCGGTTCGCCCGCGGATCTGATCGGCAAAAAGGTGTGCACGGTGGCCAACACCACCTCACCGCCGGCGCTGACCCGACTCGGGGTCGCTTTCACCAGCCTGCCCAAGATCGAGGACTGCTACGCCGGGCTGAAGGACGGCAGCTTCGAGGCCGTCGTCTACGACGCGCCGGTGCTGGAGTACTACGTCAACCACGACGGCGCGGGGATCGCCGCGATGGCCGGACCGGTGTTCAAGGACGAGGACTACGGGATCGTCTTCCCGATCGGGAGCAGGCTCAAGGAGGAGGCCGACGAGGCACTGCTGTCCATGCAGGAGGACGGCGCCTACGACCTGCTCAAGCAGAAGTGGTTCGGCAAGACCCGATGATCGGCATCCGGCTGCGCTCGCTGATGGTCGTCGCTGTTTTCGTCGCGACCATCGGAGGGTTGCCCGGTCTGGTGCCGCGTGCCGACGCCGCCCCGCGCGGGGTGACGGTGGCGACCAGGGAGCTGACGCCCTTCGTGATGACCGACGGCGAGGTCAGGTCCGGTTTCACCATTGATCTCCTTGACGAGATCGCCAAGCACACCGGATGGACCTACACCTACGTCCAGGAGAGCAACGTCGGGGGGATTCTGAAGGCGGTCGCCGACGGTCGGGCCGACATGGGCGCGAGCGCGGTGTCGATCACCAACGACCGGGCCAGGCAGTTCGACTTCTCCCAGCCGATGCTCAACGCGGGCCTGCAGATCATCGCCCCGATGTCCAACACCGAACACGCCCACCCGGGCCTGGTCGATTTCCTCAGGCTGGTCTTCTCCAAGACCATGGTGGTCTGGTTGTGGGCGGCGCTGGTCCTGACAATCCTTCCGGCACACATCATCTGGCTGATGGAACGCGGCGACCGGGAGTCGATGGTCTCCAACTCCTACTTCCCGGGCATCTTCCAGGCCTTCGGGTGGGGTCTGGGAATGCTGGCCGCCGCGCCGTTCGACCCGCCGCGGCAGTGGCCGATCCGGATGGTGACGGTGCTGTGGACCTTCATCAGCATCATCTTCGTCGCCTACTACACCGCGATCCTGACCACCAATTTCACGGTGGCCCGGATCACTTCGCAGATCAAGGCGCCCTCGGACCTGGTCGGCAAAGCGGTGTGCACGGTGGCCAACACCACCTCCGCACCGGCGCTGGCCAAACTCGGGGTGCAGTACACCGGCGCCGCCAGGATCGACGACTGCTTCGCCGGTCTGGAGAAGGGTGCCTTCGATGCGGTGGTCTACGACGCCCCGGTGCTGCAGTACTACGTCACCCACCGCGGGGCCGGGGTCGCCGATGTGGCGGGCCCGGTCTTCAAGGACGAGGACTACGGGGTGGTGTTCCCGATCGGCAGCGAACTGCGCCGGCAGTTCGACGACGCGCTGCTGGCGATTCAGGAGGACGGCGAATTCGACCGGCTCAAGCAGAAGTGGTTCGGCACCGGCGGGTGAGCCGGTGACTAGTCCAGGACCCCTGATTCACCGTCCACGGACAGAGAGCAGCTCCCTGACTGAAACCTGAGTATTCACCGTACGACCATTTCTTTATCGGCCAGGACAGGGAGGGTCAGACCGATCAAGGTCAGGGGCTCTGACAAAGCCGGGCCACCGCGAACCACCCTTGGACAGGTGCCGGCTTCTGGTATAAGACGGCAATGGGAACGCCCGACCAGTACCCCGGCAGGTTCATGGCCGGAGAGGCCCGTAACCGCCGAATCGGCCAGCCGCTGCAGCGGTTGACCGGCATCGCTTCTCCGGATCCCCGGGTGCTCGATCGGATCGGGCGGGCGTTGACGGAACGTGACGAGCCTGCCGCGGCTCTGGTTGCCGCATTTCGCCGCCACTCCGGGGACCCCGCCCGGGTCACCATGCGCCAGTTCGACACCGCCCTGCAAGCAGGCGTGGACTCGGTGCCGGACTGCCCCGAGGCGCTGCGCACGTTCTTCGCCATCGTGGAAGAGACCCCGGACTGGGTCGACTTCGACTTGATCAACGACGGAGCGAGGGCCTACCGCAGCTACGGCCGCAACGTCAGAGACGTCATGGCCGACCTGTGCCTGATCGGTGGATACCGGTTCGGAGGTCCGCCCGACTTGCTTGTCCTGACCGGGATGCTCGCGGGATCGGGGGCACTGAAGCGGATGGGCGAGACGGTGCACTGGTCCACCGCGGTCAGCGAGCACGACGGCATGCGCCGCCACTCAGACGGTTTCAAGCTGACCGTCCATGTGCGCCTGATGCACGCCCTGGTGAACCACTCCTACGAAACCAACGGTCGATGGGACACCGCCCAGTGGGGCTTGCCGGTCAATCAAGCCGACCAAGGATTCACCCTCGGGTTGTTCAGCTCGGTGATGCTCAGTGGTCTGCGGCAGCTGCGCGTGCGGGTCACCGCCGATGAATCCCGGGCCATGATGCACCTGTGGAAATACGTGGGCTGGTTGATGGGAGTCGGCGATGACTTCCTGCGCGACAGCGAAGCCGAACAGAACCGGTTGGAATACCATTTCCTGCTCAGCCAGGGACCGCTGACCAGCGCCGGCCCGAAGCTGGCCAACGCCATCGTTGACGCCGAACGCAACCAACACTTCCCCAAGCTTCAGCGGCTGCGCAGCGCCTACGCCCACTTCCGGCGGCTGAGCATGCTGCGATTCTTCCTCGGCGACGACGGCATGCGGGAACTCGAACTGCCACGCACCCCGGCCGTAGCCGCCTACCCCGTCATCGCCGGGAACCTGATCCGCTATCAGCTCCTGACTCGCACACCCAGAGGCCGTGAGTGGGTGCAACGCTGGGGACAGCGGTCCCGCAACCTCGTTCTCGACAAGCACTTCGGGCCGCAATCACGCCAAGTCGCGCCGCTGCCGCTGAGCGCCCAGGCCTGAACCCGACGGACGCGTCGGACACGTCGCCCCATCCGGGCCTGCCCTGTCCCTCACTGCCATGCCGCTTCAACTTGAACAAGTCGCCGGTTGGGGCGAGCGCCGGGATATCCGGATCCCCCTGTTAGATGGAGCCGCCTGGGGGAATCGAACCCCCGACCTATTCATTACGAGTGAATCGCTCTACCGACTGAGCTAAGGCGGCATGGCTTTCAGCCCCTTGTTTGAGAGGCCGTATCTGAAGCCGAGGCCAGAGTCTACCTTCCGGGGCGCAGGGCCTCGCCCACGGTGGCGACCATCGCGTCGACGGCGAATTTGGGCTTGACGTTGGCGGCCAGCGCCTCGCGGCAGGCCAGCACCGCCTCGATGCAACGCAGCAACCGGTCCGCGGGCGCATGGGCAGCCAGCGCGACGACCTTCTCCGCCATATCGGGGTGGTTGGGTGCGACATCGGCCGCACCGCCGGCCACCATGAGCGCGTCCCTGAAATAGGCCGCGAGGTCGATCAGCGACCGGTCCAGGGCGTCGCGCGACGCGCGGGTCCGGCGCGACTTCTGTCGCTTCTCGAGCTCCTTGAGCGCACCGGCCGCACCGCGCATCGCTCCGGCGGTGCCCCGGCCGGTGCCCCCGGCGCCCAGTGCTATCTGCAGGTCCTCGGTTTCGGTCTCGTTTCGTTCGGCGGTCAGTGCGACAGCCTCCGCCTCGGCCGCGGCCACCAACTCCTCGACGGCGGCATACGCCCGGGCCGGGGTCGCGGCGTCCCGGGCCAGCCCCAGAGCCCGGGCACGGCGGTCTCGGGCCTCAGGATCGGTGGCGAGCCGGCGGGCCCGGCCCACGTGGCCGCCGCTGACCGCCGCGGCCCAGCGGGCCCGGTCTTCTGTCAGCCCGTCGCTGTCGGTCAGCACCCGGGCGATGGCCTCCGCCGACGGGGTCACCAGGGCAACGTGGCGGCAACGGGAACGCAGCGTGACGGAGATGTCCTCGGGATCCACCGACGGCGCACACAGCAGGAACACCGTCGACGGCGGCGGCTCCTCCACCACCTTCAACAGAGCGTTGCCGGCACCCTCGGTGAGACGGTCGGCGTCCTCGATTACGACGATCTGCCAACGCCCGGTGGACGGCCGCCGCGACGCGGCGGCGACGATCGCCCGCATCTCATCGACGCCGATCGACAGGCCCTCCGGAACGATCCGGCGGACATCGGCGTGAGTCCCTGCCATGGTCGTGGTGCATGCCCGGCACCTCCCGCACCCGGGGGTCCCGTCGTCCGAGCACTGCAGCGCGGCGGCGAAGCAGAGCGCGGCCACCGATCGGCCCGACCCGGGGGGCCCGGTGATCAGCCAGGCGTGCGTCATGGAGCCGGTTGCGGCGCCGTCGTGAGCGGCCTGACCGCGGGCCGCGGCGGCCGCGGCAACCAGCTCCGACTCGACCGCACTCTGGCCGACCAGCCTTGCGAACACCCCGGACATCGACTGTCACAGTAGTCCAGCCGCGGGCAGTCGCCCGCCGCGCGCATCGGGGCTGTTGGGACTGTGTGCGACCGCTACGGTGGTGCGGTGAGCACCCCGCCGGGCAGACGCCGCCGGATCAGCGAATTCGTCCGCTGGGTCTCCCGGACACCGTGGCTGCTGTTCTCTCTGGGGCTTCTGCAGGCCGACATCATCGGCGCCCTCCTGGTGATGAGCTTCCTGCGCTTCGGACTGCCACCGGCGGACCGGGTGAAGCTGCAGGATCTGCCGACCACCAACCTCGCGCTGTTCCTCGGCTACGTCTTCGCGGCGTTCCTGGTCGGGACGGCGTTCAGCTTCAGCCTGCTCGTCCCGGTTTTCCGTTGGCAGCGCAGGGATTCGCTGCTGACCGAGGAGGACTCGGCTCCCACCGAGCAGGCCCGGCTGCGAGCACTGCGCATGCCGGCCTACCGCTCACTGATAAGCCTCACCCTCTGGCTGCTCGGCGCGGTGGTCTTCATCTCGGCCAGCTGGCCGGTGGCCCGGCACGCCGCCCCCGAACTGGCGATGGCGGTGCTGCTGGGCGCCACCGCCACGGCGATCATCGGCTATCTGCAGTCCGAACGGGTGCTGCGCCCGGTTGCGGTGGCCGCCCTGCGCGAGGGTGTGCCGGAGAACTTCCGCCGGCCCGGGGTGGTGCTGCGACTGGTGCTGGCCTGGGTGCTGTCCACCGGGGTGCCCCTGCTGATGATCGTGCTGTCGATCATGGCGGCAAAGTTCTCGATCCTGGAGGCCTCGGCCGACACCATGTTCATCCCGATCCTGCTGATGGCCGTCGCCGCCCTCGTGATCGGCCTGGCGGGCAACGTGCTGTCGGCGATGGCGATCTCCGATCCGCTGCGCCAGCTTCGGTGGGCGCTGGCGGAGGTCCAGCGCGGAAACTACAACGCGCACATGCAGATCTACGACGCCACCGAACTCGGCCTGCTGCAGGCCGGATTCAACGACATGGTCCGGGAACTCAGCGAGCGCCAGCGAATGCGCGATCTGTTCGGCCGCTATGTCGGCGAGGACGTCGCCCGCCGGGCTCTGGAGCGCGGCACCGAACTGGGCGGACAGGAGCGCGACGTCGCGGTGCTGTTCATCGACCTGGTCGGTTCCACCGAACTGGCCGCGACCCGACCGCCCGCCGAAGTCGTCGGCCTGCTCAATGACTTCTTCCGCGTCGTCGTCGAAACGGTCCAGGAACACGGCGGATTCGTCAACAAGTTCCAGGGCGACGCCGCACTGTGCATCTTCGGCGCACCGATCGAGCACCCCGACGCCTCCGGGGCCGCACTGGCCGCCTCGCGGCAGCTGCATGACGAACTTGTCTCGGTGCTCGAGCAGACCGAGTTCGGCATCGGTGTCTCAGCGGGTAGGGCCATCGCCGGTCACATCGGAGCGCACTCCCGCTTCGAGTACACCGTGATCGGCGACCCGGTCAACGAAGCGGCCCGGCTCACCGAATTGGCCAAGGGCGAGGAGGGCCGCGTGCTGGCGTCGGCGATCGCCGTCAGCGGCGCGCTGGACGCCGAGGCGCTGTGCTGGGACGTCGGCGAGATCGTGGAACTGCGAGGGCGCACCGCGCCGACCCAACTGGCCCGTCCGTTGACCACCGCGGCGACCGAGCAAGCCGCGGCCGACGAGCCCGCGTAGCCGGCGGTTCGGTCAGCGCTTCTTGGCCGGCGCCTTCTTGCGGACCGTCTTCTTGGCGGTGCGCTTGACCGGTCCGCGGGCACGGCGGTCGGCCAGCAGCTCGGCGGCCCTCTCGTCGGTGATGGTCAGCACGTCGTCGCCCTTGCGCAGGCTTGCGTTGGTCTCCCCGTCGGTGACGTAGGGGCCGAACCGGCCGTCCTTGATCACCATCGGATTGCCCGACGCGGGATCGTTGCCCAGTTCGCGCAGCGGCGGCGCGGCCGCGGCCTGACGGCCGCGGCGCTTGGGCTCGGCGTAGACCTTCAACGCCTCCTCCAGGGTGATCTCAAAGATCTGGTTCTCGGAAGCCAGCGACCGGGAATCGTTGCCGCGCTTGAGGTACGGGCCGTAGCGGCCGTTCTGCGCGGTGATCTCCTCGCCGTTCTCCGGGTCGACCCCGACGACCCGCGGCAGCGACAGCAGCTTCAGCGCGTCCTCGAGTGTCACTGTCTGCAGGTCCATGCTGCTCAGCAGAGAACCGGTACGCGGCTTGGGCCCAGTGGGCTTCTTGCCCTTCTTGGCGGTGCTTCCGCTGTCGTCCTCCGGGGGCGGGGGAAGGACCTCGGTGACGTACGGCCCGTAGCGGCCGTCTCGGGCGATGATCTCGTGGCCGGTCTCCGGGTCGACCCCGAGTACCCGGCCTTCCTGCGGTGTGGCGAAGAGGGTTTCGGCCAGTTCAAGGGTCAGCTCGTCTGGGGTGATCTCATCGCTGAGGTTGGCGCGCTGCGGTGCCGGCTCCCCGTCCTCGCCGGCGATCATGCGTTCGAGATAGGCCCCGTTCTTGCCGACCCGGACATAGATCGGGCGGCCGTGCGCGTCGTCGAAGAGCGTGATGGAGTTGACCTCGCGGGCGTCGATCCCCTCGAGATTCACGCCCACCAGCTTCTTGAGCCCACCCGCGCGCGCGATCGAGTGCGGAACCCCGTGCTCGCCGCCGAAGTAGAAGTTGTTCAGCCAGTTGGTGCGCTGCTCGTGGCCGGCGGCGATCTCGTCGAGTTCGTCCTCCATGGCCGCGGTGAAGTCGTAGTCCACCAGCCGGCCGAAGTGTTGCTCGAGCAGGCCGGTCACCGCGAAGGCCACCCAGGACGGAACCAGCGCGCTGCCCTTCTTGTGAACGTAACCCCGGTCCTGGATGGTCTTGATGATCGAGGAATACGTTGAGGGACGGCCGATTCCGTAATCCTCCAGGGCCTTGACCAGAGAAGCCTCGGTGTATCGGGCCGGCGGATTGGTCGCGTGGCCGTCGGCGGTCAGCCGCACGGCGTCGACCCGCTGGCCCTGCCGCAGCTGGGGAAGCCGGCTCTCGGCATCGTCGGCTTCGCCGCCGGCAAGTTCGTCCACGGTCTCCACATAGGCCTTCAAGAAACCCGGGAAGGTGATGGTTCGCCCGCTTGCGGCCAGCGTCGCCTCCCGGCCGTCGGCGGAGTCTCCGGTGATGCGCAGGCTCAGCGTGGTGCCGCGGGCGTCGGCCATCTGCGAGGCGACGGTGCGCTGCCAGATCAGCTCGTAGAGCCGGAAGCCGTCGGTGTCCAGTTCGGCGTGCAGCGCACCCGGGGTGGCGAAGGTGTCTCCCGCGGGCCGGATGGCCTCATGGGCCTCCTGGGCGTTCTTGACCTTGCGGGTGTACTGGCGGGGGGTGGGGTGGACGTACTCGTCGCCGTAGAGCTGGCGGGCCTGGTTGCGCGCGGCGTTGATGGCCGACTGCGACAGGGTCGTCGAGTCGGTGCGCATGTAGGTGATGTAGCCGTTCTCGTAGAGCTTCTGGGCCACGCTCATCGTGCGCTCCGAGGAGAATCGCAGCTTGCGGCCGGCCTCCTGCTGCAGCGTGGAGGTCATGAACGGCGGGTAGGGCCGTCGGGTGTAGGGCTTTTCCTCCACCGAGGCGACGGTCAGCGCCGAGCCGTGCAGTCCGGTCGCCAGCGCTCCGGCCGCGGCCTCGTCGAGGACGAGCACCTCCTCGGGCTTGCGCAGGGCACCCAGGGAGTCGAAGTCGCGGCCGGTGGCCACCCGCTTGCCGTCGACGGCGACCAGACGGGCGTTGAACCGCGGCGGGGTGGCGTTCGGGTCGGAGACGCTGGCGTCCAGCTCGGCGAGGATGTCCCAGTAGGACGCGCTGCGGAAGGCCATCCGCTCGCGCTCGCGCTGGACGATGATCCGGGTCGCGACGGACTGGACCCGCCCGGCCGAGAGTTTGGGGCCGACCTTCTTCCACAGCACCGGGCTGACCTCGTAGCCGTACAGCCGGTCGAGGATGCGGCGGGTCTCCTGGGCGTCGACCAGGTCGGTGTCGAGGTCGCGCGGATTGGCGGCGGCCTCCCGGATGGCCGGTTCGGTGATCTCGTGGAACACCATCCGTCGAACCGGGACGCGAGGTTTGAGGGTCTCCAGCAGGTGCCAGGCGATGGCCTCGCCCTCACGGTCGCCGTCGGTGGCCAGGTAGAGCTCGTCGACGTCCTTGAGCAGGCTCTTGAGCTCGGAGACGACGACCTTCTTGTCGGGGCTGATCACATAGAGCGGTTCGAAGTCGTGGTCGACGTCGACCCCGGTGCGCGCCCACTTCTCCGACTTGTACTTGGCAGGCACGTCGGCGGCGCCCTTGGGCAGGTCCCGGATATGGCCGCGGGAGGATTCGACGATGTAATTGCGGCCCAGGTAGCCGGCGATTTTGCGCGCTTTGGTGGGCGACTCGACGATGACGAGCCGCCGGACGTTGCCGTTGTTGCTGTTACCGCTGGTGCGGTCGTCGTCAGCCAACTGCGCCTACGCTCCACTTCCTGCTTGCCCCGGTGCCCCCTTGGCATCCGAGGTTTCTATGCCCACTGAATACCCCCGGGCAACTGACAATTTCGCACCCCGGACCGGCGGACGCAAACCGCGACGTTCTAGACCCTGGGCCAGGACTGCTCCGCCTCGACCCCCTCGGGGGGCTCCCCTACCGTCTCTACCAGCCGTGACAGCCGTCGGCGGCCGCTGATCCGCAACGCCGGCCGGGCGCCGCGGGTGCCGATCAGGGTGGGTGCGATACCGATCCTCATCAACGCCGACGCGAGCGGCGAATGGGTGTCGGGGGCGTGCGGGTCAAGGCCGAGCAGGTACCGGTCGGCCTCCGGGGCGCCGGCGGCCAGGGTCCAGGCCCGCAGTTCGCGAGGGCCGGGCAGCCAGGACTGCGGGACGGTCTTGACCGCGCCGCGGGTCCAGTCCGCAGCGATGCCGAGCAGCCTGACGTCGACATTCGTGCGGACCAGCGGGGTGTCCTCCTCGGTCCGGGTGATCTCTGCCTGCAGGCCGGCGGCCACCATCATGTCGGCCAGCGCCGCCGCCCGCCAGACCGCCTCGACCACCACCGACAGCCGGGCACCGCCGCCGACGGTCACCACCGGGCCGGCCGCCGCGAGCACTCCGGTCAGGTCGGCGACCGCAGGCGGCACCGACTCGGCGGAGAAGAACGACAGCTGGCTCACGTCTCGACAGTAAGGCAGCCGCCCGGCGGCACGACGCCGCCAAGCCGTAGCGCAGCCGCTCCGGAAAACCAGAACACCCCCGCGAAGCCCGTTTACCGGGCCCGCGGGGGTGCTGTGGTTGGTTGCCGTCAGACGGCGCGAACGCCGGTGGCCTGCGGCCCCTTCGGGCTCTGGCCGACCTCGAACTCAACCCTCTGATTCTCCTCCAGGGTGCGGAAGCCCGACCCCTGGATCTCCGTGTAGTGGACGAAAACGTCAGCTGAGCCGTCCTCCGGGGCGATGAAGCCGAAGCCCTTCTCCGCGTTGAACCACTTCACAGTTCCCTGTGGCATTTTTCGTACTTTCCTTACTTCTTCCGGTTGCGGTCTACCGATGTTCGGCGTAGACCGGGCCGGTTCCGACCGCCATACCTTCGTGGCTTCGTCGGAACTGAGCCGACCTACAGACCCTCGCAGGAACCGCGACCGCAACAAAAGATCCTGCGAAGCGCCAAACACGAACACAGAAGCTGCGACCGCCCATATCCAATCACGTCCGGCGCGGTTAGGACAGCTTCGGGGACAATTCCGGTGGATCGCAGGAAACCGGTCCGGATGAGGGGCAGACCGTCTATGGCCAGTTTCGGCGGCGATCTGCTGGCCGCGGTGTCCGGCCGGGTCCGGCCGGCATCGCTGCTCCACGTCGCCGAGATGGGCGCCAGGGCTGCACAGACGGCCGCCTGGCCGGGCTGGATTCACCCCGGCGTGATCGCGGCACTGCGCGGGCACGGCATCGAGGCGCCGTGGTCGCACCAGGCCGCGGCGGCCGAACTGGCGCACGCGGGCCATGACGTGGTGGTCAGCACCGGCACGGCCTCGGGCAAGTCGCTGGCCTACCAACTGCCGATCCTCGACGCCCTGGCCACCGACCCGCGTGCCCGCGCGCTGTACCTGTCGCCGACCAAAGCCCTGGGGCATGACCAGCTCCGCACCGCCTACGCCTTGACGGCTGCGGCCCCGGCGTTGCGCGACGTCGCCCCGACCGCCTACGACGGCGACACCGGGGCCGAGATCCGCCGCTTCGCACGGGAACGCTCCCGCTGGCTGTTCTCCAACCCGGACATGATTCACCTTTCGCTGCTGCGCAACCACCCCCGCTGGGCGGTGTTCCTGCGCGGGCTGCGTTACGTCGTGGTCGACGAATGCCATTACTACCGAGGGATTTTCGGCTCCAACGTGGCCATGGTCCTGCGCCGGCTGATCCGGCTGTGCGAACGCTACGGCCAGCCAGGCGGACCGACGGTGATCTTCGCCAGTGCCACCACCGCCGCGCCCGGCGAGACCGCCTCCGAGCTGATCGGCCGGCGGGTGGCCGAGGTGACCGAGGACGGCTCACCGCAGGGAGCCCGGACGATCGCGCTGTGGGAGCCGGAGTTGCGCCTCGACCTCACCGGCGAGAACGGCGCCCCGGTGCGGCGGTCGGCCGGGGCCGAGGCCGCCCGGATGCTGGCCGACCTGGTGGCGGAGGGCGCTCGGACACTGACCTTCGTCCGGTCCCGGCGCAGCGCCGAGATGACGGCGCTGAGCGCCCGTTCCCGGCTGGAGGACCTCGCACCCGCACTGCGTGACACGGTGGCCTCCTACCGGGCCGGATACCTGGCAGAGGACCGTCGCGCCCTCGAACAGGCGCTGGCCGACGGCCGGCTGCGCGGCCTGGCCGCGACCAACGCGCTGGAACTCGGCATCGACATCTCCGGGCTGGACGCGGTCGTGCTGGCCGGCTTTCCCGGGACGGTCGCCTCGTTCTGGCAGCAGGCCGGCCGCTGCGGGCGGCGCGGGCAGGGTGCCCTGGTGGTTCTGATCGCCCGGGACGACCCTCTGGACACCTACCTGGTCCACCACCCCGAGGCGCTGCTGGGAAAGCCGGTGGAGCGGGTGGTGATCGATCCGTCGAACCCCTACGTGGTTGGACCACAGCTGTTGTGCGCGGCCGCCGAGATGCCACTGACCGAGACCGAGCTGGACGACTGGGGGGCGCGGGCGGTGGCCCGGGCGCTGGTCGACGACGGCCTGCTGCGGGCCCGGCGGTCCCCGGCCGGGGACGAGCAGTACTTCCCGGTGGCCGGGGGGGAACCGCACGACCGGGTCGATATTCGCGGCGGGGCAGGCGGGCAGGTGGCCATCGTGGAGGCGGGGACGGGCCGACTGCTGGGAAACACCGAGGCCGGACGGGCGCCGGCCACCGTGCACGCCGGCGCGGTCTATCTGCACCAGGGCGAGACGTATCTGGTCGACTCCCTGGACCTCGACGGCGGGATCGCATTCGTCCACGCCGAGGATCCCGGCTACTCGACCTACGCCCGGGAGATCACCGACATCACCGTCACCGGGGAGGGCGAGCGATCGGACCACGGGCCCGTGACGCTCGGCCTGGTACCGGTTTCGGTGACCCACCAGGTGATCGGATACCTGCGCCGGGCGGCGTCCGGCGAGGTGATCGACTTCGTCGAACTCGACAGCCCGCAGCGGACCCTGCCGACCACCGCCGTCATGTACACCGTTACCCGAGAGGCACTGGCGTCCAACGGTATTGAACCGCAGCGGATTCCGGGTTCGCTGCACGCGGCCGAGCACGCCGCCATCGGCCTGCTGCCGCTGGTCGCGAGCTGTGACCGCGGGGACATCGGAGGTCTTTCGACGGCAGTCGGCGAGGACGGGCTACCCACCGTGTTCGTCTACGACGGTCACCCCGGAGGAGCCGGCTTCGCTGAACGCGGCTACCGGATGGCGAGCACCTGGCTGAGGGCGACCCTCGAGGCGATCAGTTCCTGCGAGTGCCCGCACGGATGCCCGTCCTGCGTTCAGTCGCCGAAGTGCGGCAACGGAAATGACCCGCTGGACAAGGCGGGCGCCGTGCGGGTACTGCAGACAGTCCTGGCCCGACTGCCGCAGGAACCGGTTTCCGCAACCGCCGACCGACCCCTCGAAACGGTCGACGGCAGCGATCCGGCCTAGATCACGCAGCACGTCGGACGAGCCCCACTCCTTGAGGCTGGAGCGACCAACGAAACGCCGCCCGCGACGAGCGCTCGGACAACACAAGTCGCTCGTCAGATCCGCAAAGCGGATTTCCTGAATCTACGCTGTCGAACTCGACAGCCGCAACGGCCGAGTGACCACCTGTCGCAGATGCGGGTCGTCATTCCCCCCACCTGCGGGTTCAGCGCAACCCGCACGTCCCGGGCGCCGGTACGCCGTTAAGCTGAGCCCATGACGCAGGAGTGGCTGCTGGTGGAGACACTCGGTGAGCAGCCAGTCGTGGTCGCCCAGGGCCGGCAAATGAAGAACTTCGTCCCGTTGGCCGTCTTCCTGCGCCGCAACCCGAGCCTGGCGGCGATTCAGACGGCGATCGCCGAGACGGTCACCACCGGTAACGCCCTGGCCAGCATCACACCGAAGAACAAGAGGGTGATCCGAACCGAGCCGGTGCAGATGTCCGACGGCCGGATGCACGGTGTGCACGTCTGGTGCGGCCCCACCGAAGAGGAACCGCCGGAGAGACCGGTACCGGGTCCGCTGGTGTGGGATATGAGCCTGGGCGAGGGAACCGCCACGGTGGAGTACCTGGTCAATGCGGGCATGGACCCCGAACACGAGGCGCTGACCGGCAGGGCTTTCGTCGAGGACATCCCGAGCCGGAGCCTCAATCGTGACGAGTCCAAAGCGCTGTCGTGGGCAATCGACGTTGCGCCGGACAGAACCTATTGCGCCACATGGGATTTCAGTGACAAGATCGGCGGCTTCCGCAAGGTGGGTTGGTGCGCGCGGACCATCATGGAAGATCACGAAGACGGCTCCGAGCACCTGATCGCCCGCGCCATGAACCTGGTCGAGGAGGTCAGTGACACCCCACTGGCGCCGGAGAACCTGGCCCACCGGATCCTCAACGGGCTGTCCCGGCCGGGGTGCTACCGGGTGATCGTCGACCTCAAGACCCGAACGCTGCTGAAGTGGATCGACGACCCCTGTCCGTACTTCGACTGGCACGGGCAGTTGAAGATCCATCCGGCCGACGAGGAGAACGACGCCGCCCGGATGAGCGCGGAACTCGAGACCGGCACGACCAGCGCGGTGCTGCGACTGCCCGGCAACGACGGCGGCTGGGTGCCCCTGCACGTAACGGTCGCCAGGGTCGAACTCGACGACGGCGTCTACGGCGGCCTGGCGACCTTCCGTCTGCCCACCGAGGTGGAACTGGCCGATGCGGGACTGGAGCAGGTCGGGCCGAACTAGCCCGGATCGACCGGCCCGGCCCGGGCGGCGGCGCGCGCCTCGCCCGTGAACCGCAAGCCAGTGCCCACCGTGACCGCCACGGCCACGTCGAGACCGTCCACGTCGCAGCCCCGCAGTGCGGCGCGCATGGATACGGCGATGCGACGGGCCTGAGCGCATGCCGTCTCGGCGCCGGCCGGGATCCGGGCGGCCGCCGCCAGAGCGGCGAGGTCGGCCGCCGCCTGGGCGCGATGGCGGGCCAGCACCGCTGCCCCTACGTAGACGCCGGCGCCGGTGACGGTGACGAGCACCGTGACAAGCAAGGCGGCCAGGATCGTCGCAGCACCCCGGTCGTCATCGGCCGGGTTCGGCGACAGCGACGGCCTGCCCGACGATTTCCACGCCCGGCAGCACCGGTGAGCGGGCACTGACCCGGGCGATGACGTAACCGCCGTCGCGGCGGAGTTCGACGGCTGCCCCACCGGGAGCCAGACCGGCCGCGGTCGCCGATCGGGCGTCCCCGCCGCGGGCGGCCAGCCTGGCCGTCTCCCGCGCGGCGTCGGTGCAGCGCACCTGCATGGTGACGGCCGTGAGGCCCGCCAGACAGAGCAGCAGAACGGCAACCAGGCTGGCGATGGCCAGCGCGGCCTCCACCGTGCTGTAGCCGGCATCGGTCAGACCCGGGTGGACAGTGCCCGGTTGATGATGCCGGTCAGCGCACCGACGATCGAGTCCCCGGTTACGACGCTGTAGAGGATCGCACCGAAGGCAGCCGCGGCGATCGTACCGATGGCGTACTCCACCGTCGACATCCCGCTCTCGTCCGTTATGACCAGGGTCAGCCGATCGCGAAGCAACCGAATCACTCTGTGCGGCATTTCTTTTCCCTTCCTCTTTGTGGAACTGAGCCTCGCGGGCGGTCACAGCAGTCCCGCCCCGAAGATCTTTCCCGCCAGGCCCGCGACTACCGGCGCGATGCCCAGGCAGACGAATGCAGGCAGGAAGCACAGTCCAAGCGGACCGGCGATGAGAACTCCGGCCCGCTCGGCTGCGGCAGTGGCCGCGTGCGTGGCGTCCTGCCGCGACTGCTCGGCCAGTTCGGCGGCGCCGCCGGCCAGCGCGCTGCCCGAGAAGGCCGACCGGCGGGCCAGCCGCGCGACCGCGGCGCATGATTCATCGTCGCCGGCAATGGCCTTCCAGGCGGTTTCCGGGTCGGCCCCCATCGCCAGCAGATCGGCGGCGCGACGAAGCAGTGCGCCGAGCGCGCTCGGCGCGAACGCCGCGGTCGCAGACGCGGCGGCGGGCACCGTCATCCCCGCGGTCAGACACACCGACAGAACATCGAGGGCGGACGCCGTCGCGAACGGATCGCGCGAGCGCGCTGGTCGGCCCCCACGGCTGCGCCGGACCGGGACGCCGGCGCGCCGGCGCGCCGCCCGGGGGCCGACGCCCACCAGCAGGGCCGCCGCCAGCAAGGCCGCGGCGGTGCTCATGGCACCATCCGGTCGATGATGCGGTCGGCCCAGGCGAGTCCGGCACAGATCAACGCGACGCCGACAACCAGGAGTGCGCCCCCCACACCGCCACCCAGCAGGAAACGGACGGGATGGGCGCCGATCAGCTCGCCGAGTGCCAACCCGAGTAGAGGCAGCCCGGCCAGTATCGCGGCAGTGGCCCGGGCTCCGGCCAACGCCGCGTGCATCCGCGCGGTGAATCGTTGGCGGTCGAGGATGTCGCGGTGCGCCGCCCCCATGAGCACCGCGATCGCCAGTCCGTGCCGGGACGCCAGCTCCCAGAACACGGCCATCCGGTTCCAGTAGGCAGCGACGGGGGACACCGCGCCGGCCGCGCGTATGCCCCCGGCCGCGTCGGCGCCCAGTTGCGCGCGGCCGGCAACGGCTGCGAACGCCTGGCGCACCGAACCGGTGGACTCCGCGGCCGCGGCATGGAAGGCGGCCACCGGATGCGCGCCGACCCGGAGTTCGCCGATCAGAACCTCCAGCGCGGCCGCCAGTGCGTGGCCCTCGGCGCGGCGTGCCCGTGCGCGGCGGCCACGCCGCATCCGCGTCCCGGTGGCCAGGCAGGCCAGCGCCGCCGCCACCGCCATCGACGGCGCAGCCGTTGCCAGCACGAGGACGACGGCCGCTCCGGCCACCCGGACCAGCACACCCGGCTCGCGGCGTCGGGATGCCGGCGGCTGCAGCCGCAAAGCTCGGGGTGTGACCAGCGCGGCGGCGGCCAGCAGCACTGCGGCCAGCTGACTTCCGCTCATTCCGGGCACCGACCGCCGTCGATGAGCCGGCGCAACTCGGCGGCCGCCTCGGTCTCTCCCCGGCCGGCCCGCCAGGCCGGTACTGCGTGGCAGATGCCGAACCGGTCGCGGCGGACCAGAGCGATCTCGGCGAGCCTCCTTCCGCGTGGCCCGCGGCTGATGTGCACGATCACCTGGACGGCGGCGGCGAGCTGACTGTGCAGGGCAGCCCGGTCCAGGCCTCCCGGAGCGGCGAGGGCCTCCAGCCGGGCCGGGACCTCCGCCGGGCTGTTCGCGTGAACCGTGCCACTCCCGCCGTCGTGGCCGGTGTTCAGTGCCGCCAGCAGGTCGACCACCTCCGCGCCGCGAACCTCTCCGACGACCAGGCGATCCGGGCGCATGCGCAGGGCCTGCCGGACGAGTTGCCGGAGAGTGACCTCCCCGACACCCTCGACGTTGGCGCCTCGGGCCACCAGTCGCACCAGATGCGGGTGCTCGGGAGCCAGTTCGGGGGCATCCTCCACGCACACGATGCGTTCGTCGTCGGCGACCGCCCCGAGCGCCGCGGCCAACAGGGTGGTCTTGCCCGCGCCGGTGCCCCCGGACACCAGGAAGGCCAGCCGGGCCGCGATGACGCCGCGCAGCAGCAGGCCAGCCTCGGGATCTATCGTCCCGGCGTTGGTCAGTGCATCCAGATCCTGCGTGGCCGGGCGCAGCACCCGAAGCGACAGACACGTTCCGCGTGCTGCCACCGGTGGCAGCACGGCGTGCAAACGGACATTGAACCGCCCGTCACCCACACCGGAGAGCTGGCCGTCCACCCACGGTTGCGCATCATCGAGGCGGCGGCCCGCCACCGCGGCGAGGCGTTGCGCCAGCCTGCGCACCGACGCCTCGTCGGGAAACCTGATTGCACTGCGCTGCAATCGTTTTCCATCGTCAACCCATACCTCGTCCGGTGCGGTGACGAGCACGTCCGTGGTTCCCGCTGCTCGGAGAAGCGGTTCGAGAATCCCCGCTCCGGTCAACTCGGTCTCGACAACGCGGAGGCTGCTCAACACCTCGGTGTCGCCGAGCACCCCTCCCGACTCGGCGCGAATCGCCGCAGCGACGGCGCCTGGGCGCAGCGGAGCCGCCTCGGCGGCGAGCCGCTCGCGCACCCGCTCGATCAGCGACTCGTTCATGCCGCCCGCCCGCCCGCAGCACCGCCGTGCGCGGCGTCGAGGACCTGCCGAGCCGCCCGGCCCAGCGGCGAGCGGTGCCGAAGCCGCAATCCACGCTGCTCGAGTTGCCGGGTCAAACCGGGTTCCGGGCGCATGGCGGCCAGCAGGGGCAGGCCGGCGGCGACGGCCGCCTCCCGGGCCAGCAGGCCGCCCGGTGACGGACCACGCACCACCAGGCCGATCGCAGGGTTGAGGGTGCGCAACACCGCCGTCGTGACGGTGGTCGCCGCGACCGAACGCACGTCGCAACTGCTGACCACGGCCACCAGGTCCGCGCACTGCAGCGCCGAGACCGCCGCGGGACCGAGTTGTCGCGGCACGTCACAGACCACCGTCAACCCGCCGCGGCGCCCCGCGTCGACGACCGCGGTGAGTGCGCCTGGGTCGATATCGTGGAAGCAGCGGGTCCCCGACAGGATGCTCAGGTCACGTCGCCGGGGAAGCACCGCATGCACGGCCGGCCAGCTCAGCCGACCGCCCTGTCCGTGCACATCCGGCCAGCGCAGCCCCGGTATCGCCTCGAATCCCAGCAGCAGGTCGATGCCGCCGCCGCAGGGGTCGGCGTCGACCAGGAGGCAGTCACCGGCCGCCAGCGCGACCGCGGCGGAGAGCACCGACGCACCCGCGCCACCGCGGCCGGCCACCACCGAGATCACCCGGCCGGTCCGGACGCCGGCCGGGCCCGCGTCGGTGGCCTCGGCGAGATGCCGAACAAGTTCGGCCTCCTGCGCGGGAAGCGCACAGACCCCCTGGGCTCCGACGTCGACGGCAGCGGTCCACAGGCCGGGATGCGGGTCGGCCCCGACCAGCAGCACGCCGTCGCGGCGGGGCAGGCCGGCCTCGGCGCAGCGCACAGCGGCAGGCGCGTCGAGAACGACCGCGGACGCGGCCGTCCACGTGCGCCGGTTCGGCGTGCCGACCCGGACCGGCCGAGCGCTCACGGCCGCGATCACCCGATCGACAGCATCCGACAGTTCGCGATCGCCGATCGACGTGAGGACTACTGCCGTCGGTTGGGTCACGGCCGCCACGCTGTCTGACACCCGGCGGCCGCGCCAGTCCTGTAGACGGCAGTTGTGGATGACTGCGGCCCTGTGGATTACGCCGATCGACCGACAAGGTCCAGACATGGGACGACCCTCGCCAGGGGGGGAGGAGGCGAGGGTCGTCGTGTATCAGCCCCGGGGGGTCGGGCTGATACACGCTCGGCATAAGCCGAGTCATGCCAACTATACACACGAACCGGATACGGAGCGCAAGCACGGATACGCAACAGAAAACCATGGGTTTGCTGTGAAAATGCACCGCCCGTCACGTGACCTGAACTGCCAGATTTGCCGGGCCGGCGGCCCCGAATCCAGCCGACGCGGATGCCGCGATGGACACCGGGGCGGGTGCCCCGCCGATGGATGTCGCGTCCGTCGGCAACAGTTCGGTGTTTCCTCTTGCTGTGACGGTCGTCACGTAGTACAAAAGAAGAACGGTCGCTCGGTGAGGCCTAGCTAGAACCGGAAGAGAAGGTGCTAGCTCCCGAGTCGAGAGGCCCAGCACGGTTCCCGGGCACCCACGCGGAGCACGCCAGCGGTGATGGCAGAAGTGTTGCGGGCCTGCGTATTTGCGCAGAGCGGACGAAGTACCGGCTCTACTCTCAGAGCCACTTCGCAGCGCAGTGCAAGACGCCGAGGCCATCCACGCAACCCACGTAGCACGCCTGGTAACCCGGAAGCGTGCTAGCGGGCGGCGAGCCGAGCACGTATCGGAGCGCCGCCCGCTTCATGTGTTCGGCCGTCGAGTCGAACCATCAGCCCGCAGCCGCGTCGGCTATCGAGATCGCCTCCCGCGCACCGTCTTCCAGCGCCAGACAGCACATCAGAATCCACGCTCCAACCCCCGAGGGCTCACCGGTGGCGAACGCGGCTGCGCCGTCCCGGTACTCCTGCTCCCGTCGCATCCAGTAGACCTCGGGCACGCCCAACCCGTGCGGATCCAGACCGGAGGCGATCGTCACCAGTCGCGAGACCGCCCGCGCCACAACACCATCCGCGCTGCCGAAGGCCTCCAGAGTCAGAAGCTCACCGTGCGCTACAGCCGCCAGTACCGCGGCGGGAACCGAGCTTCCCCCGGTCACCAAACGGGTCACCAGATCCAGTCTTGCCACCACCTCGGGCACCGGTCTGGGGCGGCCCAGTTCGGCGTCGTCGGTCAGGCCGGCGGCGGCCAGAGCGTGCAAACGGGCCAGCGCCTGCAGGGGCGCGCGCTGCCACACGCCCACCAGGTTGGTCGCGCCGCCCTCGATAGCCTGGCCGGCACGCAGCGCGCCGGCCAGGACCGGATCATCCGGACCCCTTGCGGCGTCCCCCAGTTCCACACCTCCGCCGTCGAGGACCGAAGAGCACCGCGCGCCACGCACCGCGGACTCGGCCGCCGTCACCGGCCAGTTCCGCAGATTGGTTCGGTGCCGGTGCGCCCTGCCCAATGCGGTGCGCGCCATCTCCGCAGCCTCGGCGACACCCGGCAGAAACAGCAGGGGCGCCAGCAGATCCCGCCCGTCGGCCGGGCCGCCCTTCGTCACGGATCGTCACGCTAACGGCCGGCGCCCGGTGGGCACGCCACCGGCCCCGCCGCCACCGGGTCTTGACTACGCTCGCACCATGACCGAGGCGCACGACGACGTTCCTTCCTACTACCCGCCGCCGCCGGCATTCGCCAAGACCGCCAACGCGACGGCCGATCTCTACGACCGAGCCGACACCGACCGGCTCGCGTTCTGGGCGGAGCAGGCCGAGCGTCTGCATTGGGAAACCCCCTTCACCGAGGTCCTCGACTGGTCGGGTGCCCCGGTCGCGAAGTGGTTCGTCGGCGGCAGGCTCAACGTGGCCTACAACTGTGTGGACCGCCACGTCGAGGCCGGCCACGGCGACCGGGTGGCACTGCACTGGGAGGGCGAGCCGATCGGCGACGCCAGGACCCTCACCTACGCCCAACTCAAGGACGAGGTGTGCAAGGCCGCCAACACGCTCAGCGGCCTCGGCCTGGCCGCCGGCGACCGCGTAGCCATCTACATGCCGATGGTCCCCGAAGCAGTCGTGGCGATGCTGGCCTGCGCCCGGCTGGGCATCATGCACTCGGTGGTGTTCGGAGGCTTCTCCGCCTCGGCGCTGCGGGCGCGGGTGCAGGACGCCGAGGCCAGGCTGGTGATCACCACCGACGGCCAGTACCGGCGGGGGCAGGCGGTCTCGCTGAAGGCCGCCGTCGACGAGGCGGTCGCCGACCAGCCGTCGGTGCGCAATGTTCTGGTGGTGCGCCGAACCGGGATCGACGTGGACTGGACCGAGGGCCGAGACCTGTGGTGGCACGAGACCGTCGACGCCGCCTCACCCGATCACACCCCCGAGTCTTTCGACTCCGAGCACCCGCTGTTCCTGCTCTACACCTCGGGCACCACCGGCAAGCCCAAGGGCATCATGCACACCTCAGGCGGCTATCTCACCCAGGCTTCCTTCACCCACAACTACGTCTTCGACATCAAGCCCGAGACCGACGTCTACTGGTGCACGGCGGACATCGGCTGGGTGACCGGCCACAGCTACATCGTCTACGGCCCGCTATCCAACGGCGCCACCCAGGTGATCTACGAGGGCACACCCGCCTCGCCCGACGAACACCGCCACTTCCAGATCATCGAAAAGTACGGCGTGACAATCTATTACACCGCGCCAACGCTGATTCGCACCTTCATGAAGTGGGGTCGCGAACTGGCCTTCCAGCATGATCTGTCCAGCCTGAGGCTCCTGGGATCGGTGGGCGAGCCGATCAACCCGGAGGCCTGGCGCTGGTACCGGCTGGTGTTCGGCGGCGACCGCACTCCGATCGTCGACACCTGGTGGCAGACCGAGACCGGCGCGGCGATGATCTCCCCGCTGCCCGGCGTGACCACCTGCAAACCGGGCTCGGCGATGCGGCCGTTGCCCGGCATTTCGGCAAGGATCGTCGACGACCACGGCAACGAACTCACCCCGGCCACCGAACATGCCGAGCCGGTCACCGGCTATCTCGTCCTGGACAAGCCGTGGCCTTCGATGCTCCGCGGAATCTGGGGTGACCATGAGCGTTTCGTCGATACCTACTGGTCACGGTTCGCCGATCAGGGTTGGTATTTCGCCGGCGACGGCGCGCGCTACGGCACCGACGGCGAGGTGTGGGTGCTCGGACGGGTCGATGACGTCATGAACGTCTCGGGACATCGCATCTCCACCGCGGAGGTGGAGTCGGCTCTGGTGGGTCATGCCGGAGTGGCCGAGGCCGCGGTGGTCGGCGCCTCAGACGAGCACACCGGACAGGCGATCTGCGCGTTCGTCATCCTCAAGCAACACCATCCCGACATGTCCACCGCCGACATGGTCGACGAGCTGCGCGCGGAGGTCTCCCGGGAGATCTCCCCCATCGCCAAGCCCCGCGAGATTCACGTGGTGCCCGAGCTGCCAAAGACCCGCAGCGGCAAGATCATGCGGCGCCTGCTGCGTGATGTCGCCGAAGGTCGGGAACTGGGCGACACCTCGACGCTGGTCGACCCGACCGTGTTCGAGGCGATCCGCGCCAGCAAGGCGAACTGAGGCGTCGGCGCCCGGACTCAGGCCGGCCCCGGAGCGGCACTCGCCGTCGGGATGAAGCCGGCGCCGGGCCGGTCCTTGGTCGCCACGTCGGCGAGGATCGCGTTCATCGACATGGTGATGGCCGGGGTGTGCAGCGGGATGTACTTGATGATGCAGGTGGGCAGACCGTCGGTGAACGCCCCGTGGATCATCCCGACAAGCCTGTTGTTGACGGTGACCGGCGCGCCGGAATCCCCGGGCCGGCCACACACCTGGTTGACGATGGTGCCCGGGTCCTGGCCCGGTCCCCACGTCACCCCGCAGGAATACCCGGTGGTGCGGCCCAACTTGCAGGCCACCTGGCCGAACATCGGGTCGGGTCCGAGCCCGTCGATGGCGAACCCGTTCCAGTTCGAGACCGGGGACACCTTGTCCGGGTCGAAACGAATGACTGCGTAGTCCAGACCATCGTTGCCGGCCACCATGGTCCCGATGACGCCCCGGTCCTCGGCGCCCTCGGCGGCGACCTGGGCGCCCGGTCCCCCGCAATGGGCCGAGGTGAAACCGACCAGCGCGCCGCTCCGGTCGTGCCCGATGGTCGTCAGGGTGCAGAAGGTCTCGCCGTCGACGACTATGCCCGCCCCGCCGCCGATCGGAACCGGGTCATCGGCCACGGCGATCGGCGGCGCCGGCAACAACGCGGCCCAGGCCAGGGCCGCCGCCCCCGCCGTCCGCAAAGCCGCTCTGAGCACGGGCACCTCCATCGTGGTAATCGGACCCCAAGTCTAACCGCGTCACATCAGTAACTTCCGTAACAACGCCGGGGGCACTCCGGGCGGGGGGTGCGACGTGGCACCATGAACCCGACCGCACGAGCCTGGAGGACTGCCGTGAGCAATCGCGATCAGACGAACGGGGTTCCCACCTCCGTGACCTCTATTCCGCTGACGGACCCCCACGCGGTGTCGGCCAACGCCTCGATCGGCGAACTGGTCCGCGACGCCACCGCCTCGATGTCCACCCTGGTGCGCGCGGAGGTCGAACTGGCCAAAGCCGAGATCACCCGCGATGTGAAGAAGGGTCTGACCGGCAGTGTGTTCTTCATCCTGGCGCTGGTCGTACTGCTCTACTCGACCTTCTTCATGTTCTTCTTCCTGGCCGAACTGCTCGACACCTGGCTGTGGCGGTGGGCGGCCTTCCTGATCGTCTTCATCCTGATGCTGGTCGTCACGGCGGTGTTCGCCCTGCTGGGGTATCTGAAGGTCAGGCGGATCCGCGGTCCGCAGCAGACGATCGAGTCGGTCAAGGAGACGACAGCCGCCCTGACACCCGGCCTGGCCAAATTCACCGGCTCGCCGTCTGCGTCCCCAGCGGCTCCTGCTCCCGTGCCGGTCCCGGCGCCGTCAGTCCCCGCGCCGGCGCCGTCAATCCCCGCGCGTAGGCCGCCGGTTCGTGCGGCAGTCCAGGCACCCCCGGCCCGCGCCGAGTCCACCGCCGGCGAGGCGCCGCGCACCCGGGGCACGGGGGCGGTTCTTGCGACGTCCTCGGCGGCGCACACCTCGACCGCGGCGGTGTACGCCGATACCGGCCTGCCGGTGACGACGGACCACGACGCGGTGGAGGAGGCGGTGGAGTACGCGGTGGAGTACGAGACCGTGACCTACGAGGCGGCAGACCCCGACTCGACGACGGACTACGACCCGATTCCCGGCGACCCGTCGGGCTGGTGATGACGCTGCCGGACCCGTCGGTCACCCGGATCGCGGGTCCGTGGCGCCACCTCGACGTCCACGCCAACGGGATCCGTTTCCAGTGCGCCGAGGCGCTGCCCGAACCCGACGACGACACCCCGCCCACCGCCCGCAATCTGGTGATCCTGCTGCACGGCTTCGCATCGTTCTGGTGGTCCTGGCGCCACCAGTTGAGCGGCCTGTCCGGCGCCAGAGTGGTCGCCGTCGACCTGCGGGGCTACGGCGGCAGTGACAAACCTCCGCGCGGCTACGACGGATGGACACTGGCCGGCGACACCGCCGGTCTGATACGCGCCCTCGGCCACACCTCGGCGACCCTGGTTGGCCACGCCGACGGGGGCCTGGTCTGCTGGGCGACCGCTGTCCTGCACTCGCGCGTGGTGCGTGCCATCGCTCTGGTCAGTTCACCGCACCCGGCGGCCCTGCGCCGGTCGGTGCTGACCGACCGCGAACAGCGCGCCGCCCTTCTTCCCAGCCTCGCGCGTTACCAGATACCGCGGTGGCCGGAACATCAGCTGACCCGCGATGACGCCACCGAACTCGACGCGATAGTTCGCAGCCGGGCTTCCGGGAAATGGCTTGCCTCGGAGGATTTTTCGCAGACAATCGCCTACCTGCGCCAGGCGATACAGATCCCGTCGGCGGCGCACTCCGCGCTTGAGTACCAGCGGTGGGCCGTGCGCAGCCAGTTCCGCGGCGAGGGGCGGCGGTTCATGAAGCTGATGAGCCGCCGTCTTGAAGTGCCACTGCTGCACCTGCGGGGACAGGACGATCCCTACGTGCTGGAAGGTCCGGTCGAACGCAGCCGCCCATACACGTCACGCGGTCATTTCGTCGGATTGCCCGGTATCGGGCACTACGCCCACGAGGAAGCTCCGGCGGAGGTCAACGAACAGCTGCAGCGATTCCTGATGTCGCTGTAGCTCAACCTTTTTCGTATTCAGGCGGTCACGCAGGCGCCGGTGGGCACCTTTGCGACGTTGCCGATCTTGGCGAGCTGTCGGGATACTTCGTCGGTGGTCATGACGAATCCGGTGTCGTTGTCGTCGACCGCGGCCCCGAACACCACACCGATGACCTGGCCGGCGCGGTTGATCATCGGGCCGCCCGAATTACCTTGGCGCACCGACCCTCTGATGGTGTAGACCTCGCGGTTGACTGTGGTGGTCTTGTAGATGTCGGGGCCGTTCAACTCGATGATCTCGCGGACGCGGGCCGGGGTGGCCGCGAAGTCTCCGCCGCCGGGGAAGCCCAGCACCACAGCATCGGTCCCGGGCTTGGCCGGTTCCTCCGCGAACTGCAGAGGCGCAAGCGGAAGGTTGGGCACGTCGAGGATCGAGATGTCGGCGTTGGGGTCATAGGACACCACGGTCGCGTCGTACTTCTTGCCGTCTTCGGCCTCGATCGTGACGCTGTCCGAACCGGCGACGACATGGGCGTTGGACATCACCCGGTTGGGCGCGATGACGAAACCGGTCCCCTCGAGGACTTTCTGGCAGGCCGTGGCGACCCCGCGGATCTTGACCACGCTGGGCCGGGACTTGGACACCACCAGACTGTCGGCGAGCGAGGCGTCGGGCGGGTCGACGGCGGCGGGGGTCCGGCCGAGGGGTTGCAGGACCTCGGGCAGCCCGGAGGTGCTCAGCAGTGCGGAGATCCGCTTGGGCACCGCCCGCAGCCACTCGGGTGCGTATTTGTCGACTTCGGTGATGACCTTCGAACTGCGCGCAGCCGTCGCCAGGCCCACCTGGTTCGAAGTCGTCAGCGGACTTCCCAGCAGCCACGCCGCGACGAGGACGACCACCAGCTGCAGAGCCACCCCGACGATGGAGTCGATCGCCCGGACCGGGCCGCTGCGGATGGAGCCGCGGACCGCGCGGCCCAGGACGACACCGGCCACCTCACCGATCACCACCAGCGCGAGGATCAGGAACAGTGCGGCGAACAGCTTCCCGCGCGGTGAGCTGAAATAGCCCACGATGTGCGGGGCCAGCATCACTCCGGCGATGGCGCCGATCACCACGCCGATGAACGACATGAGCGAACCGAGCGCGCCCGAACGCCAGCCGGAGATCGCCGCTATCAGCGCCACGCCGATGATGGCGATGTCCAGCCATTGCGAACTCGTCACACCGGCTCCTGCCTGTCCTCGGCGGCGGTGGCCGCCACCTCGCCGCGATCCGCTCCGACGAGAGCCATCGCCTCGTCAAGCTCCCGTACATCCTCGGTGTCCCACGGTTGCGCCCAGCCGGCGACGTCGAGCATGGCCGAGATTACGTGACCGGTGAAGCCCCACACCAACATCTCGTTCAGGAGGAAGGCCGGCCCGGCGAACCGGCGCCCGGCATCGGTGCGGTACACCATCAGACGGTTGTCCGGGTTGACCAGGGCCCGCAGCGGAACCCGCGCGACGGCGGCGGTCTCCGACTCGTCGACCACGACGACCGGCCCGGGATCGGGCGAGTACGCCAGGACCGGGATCACGTGGAACCCCGACGGCGGAATGAACATCCGGTCCAGCGTTGCCAACGGCTGCAGCCGATCGGGATCGACCCCGGTCTCCTCATTGGCCTCGCGCAGCGCGGTGTGCACCGGGCCGCTGTCCCCGGGGTCGGCGGCTCCCCCGGGGAAGGCGGCCTGACCGGCGTGGTGGCGCAGGGTCCCGGCGCGCACGGTCAGCAGCAGGTCGGCGTCCTCAGGAAGAGCGGGGTGGTCGGCATGCGGGCCGGAGAACAGCACCAGGACCGCGGCGTCCCGCGACGGGCCGGTTCCCGCCGCGTTCAGCGCGGCGAGCACCTCCGGCGGAACCCGCCGCCGGTAGACGTCGGGAACCCGGTGCAGGTTGTCGACAAGCGGAGCCAGCCACGGTGGCCGGGCCTGTGGGCGCAGCGGTTCGGCGGCGGTCACCGGTCCCCCCCGGTGGTCACCGGAGCGCCGCGCTCACCGCGGCGGCGATCTCATCGGCGCTGGTGAACGGCTGCGGCAGCACCTGCGCCACGCTACCGTCCCTGCGCAGCACCACGGTTGCGGGCATCACGTTGGGCAGTCGCAGCGCCGCGGCGATGCTGCGCCGGCCATCCTGCAGAACCGGTAACCGGACACCCAGTTCGGCCATCCGCAGCAGGGCCGCGGTCTCGTTCTCGTCCTGGTGCACCGTCACCACCGTCACCGCGTCGCCGGCCCGGCGCTGGTACTGCTGCATCGCCGGCAGTTCCTCGGCACACGGCTCGCACCAGTACGCCCAGAGGTTGAGAACGACCGCCCGGTCGGCCAGAGCCCGGGCCACGTCGACCTCCGCGCCATCGGCGGCGCACTCGACCACCACCCCGCGCAGTCGATCAGGGCCGGGACCGGGTCCCGCGGCCGGGCACGCGGGCAGTGCCGCGCGCTGCCGGGGCCCGGCCAGGGCCGCAGGGGTGTCGGCGTCGCGGTGGTTGCGCCCGGCTTGCGCGGCCGGGCGCTCCGACCCGCCGGGGGTGTCGCGGAGTTGCGACACGAGTGCCGCGACGATTGCTGCGAGCACCGCCAGCACGGCCACCGTCCAGCGCGTCGACGTCCGCATCCCGGCTACAACCCGGCCAGCGCGAGCAGGTGCTCGGTCTCGGGCCCCCTGACCAGATCCGCGGCGATAAGCGGGTCGGTCGGGCCGGCCCCGTAGGAGGGGCAGTCCCTGGCCAGTACGCACACCCCGCAGGCCGGTTTGCGCGCGTGGCACACCCGCCGGCCGTGGAATATGACGCGGTGGCTCAACAGGGTCCACTGCGGGCGTTCGATCAGGTCGCCGACCGCGTGTTCGACCTTCACCGGGTCGGTCTGGTCCGTCCATCGCCAGCGGCGCACCAGCCGTCCGAAATGGGTGTCGACGGTGATACCGGGGATGCCGAACGCATTGCCCAGGATGACGTTGGCGGTCTTGCGCCCGACCCCGGGCAGTGTCACCAACTCCTCCATCGTGTGCGGCACCTCGCCGTCGAACCGTTGCACCAGCGCGCTTCCCAGGCCGATCAGTGAATTGGCCTTGTTCCGGTAGAACCCGGTGGGCCGGATCAGCTCCTCGAGTTCGGCGCGGTTGGCCCGGGCGTAGTCGGCGGCGCTGCGGTACCTGGCGAACAGCGCCGGGGTGGTCAGGTTGACCCGCTTGTCGGTGCTCTGCGCGGACAGTACGGTCGCCACGGCCAGTTCCAGCGGGTTGGTGAAATCCAGTTCGCAATACACGTGCGGGAACGCGGTGGCCAGGGTCCGGTTCATCCGGCGGGCCCGGCGGACCAACCCCAGGTGCGTCTCGGAGTCCCACTTGGAGCCCGCACCTGCCGCCACCCCGACAGCGTACTGACCGCCGACAGACCGGTGACATTTCGTGATCCCGATGAGACTTCGCGCCGGTTAACTTCCCGGCTATGTCGTGGTTGGTCGCTGTGGCGGTCCCCGGCCTGCTGATGATCGTCACCGTCGGGCTGCAGCGACTGGAAAGCCTGCTGCACGGCCAAGCCCCGGGCACCGCCAAGACTCCGCTGCACCCGGAGCCCGCCCTCGCCGAGCCGACCGGCCCCGCGCCGGCAAGCCGCTTCGAACCGGTACTGCTGATCGACGAGCCCGGCCTTCCCACCCGCCCGGATCCGCTGGTTCAGCCATC
>NZ_JBJTJF010000107.1:0-6241 GCF_046095365.1 Mycobacterium sp. | reverse complement strand
CGGGCCACCGACCCGTTGTAGGGAATCGGCACGGCCTTGCCGCCGGAGACGACGTAGTCGGGCAGGTCGGCGTGCGGCGAGGCCGGCGCCAGGACGCTGACCTCGTGGCCGCGCTCCCGGAACACCTCCGCCAGTTGCAGCTCGTGCGCCTGGACCCCGCCATGGACGTCGAGGGAGTACGGGCACACCATGCCGATGCGCATCAGGCCTCCTCGAGGTATGCGCGCCGCTTCTCGCTGAGGTCGGCCAGCCAAAGCGGCTGCAGCATGTGCCAGTCCTGGGGATGGGCCGCGATGTTGACCGCGAACCGGTCCGCCAGCGCCTGGATGATCGCGCCAACGTCCCCGGACCGGGTGTCGACGGCGTCGTCGATCCGGACGACGCAGTCCTCACCGTCGTAGTAGACGTGGGCCGGGTGCAGCGGCGCCCCGGTCTCGATCGCGAGCTTGGCCGGGCCGGCGGGCATCCGGGTCGGTTCGCCGAAGAACCGCACCGGCACCCCGGAGTGGGTCAGGTCGCGGTCGGCCATCAGACAGACGAACCTGTTCTGCCGCAGGCGGTCTGCGAGCACCTCCGAGGGCGGCCGGTCACCGCCGGTCAGCGGCAGCACCTCGAAGCCGAGGCTCTCCCGGTATTCGATGAAGCGGTCGTACAGCGACTCCGGCTTGAGTCGTTCGGCGACCGTGGCGAAGGTGCCGTAATTCTGGGCCAGCCACACCCCGGCCATGTCCCAGTTGCCGCTGTGCGGCAGGGCTATCACCGCGCCGCGGCCGGCGGCGTGCGCGGCCGCGAAGTGGTTCGCGCCGACGAAGACCCTGTCGAGTTTGGCTGCCAGCGCGGGCAGGTCCATCGACGGCAGCCGGAAGGCCTCCTTCCAGTACCGGGCGTAGGAGGCCAGCGAGGCCCGCATCAACGAATCGGGCACCTCTTCCGGCGAGGTGCCGATCACCCGGGCCAGGTTCCTGCGCAGCTGCTGCGGTCCCCCGCCGCGCGCCCAGTAGCGCGCGCCCGCGCCGGCGATACCTCGGGCCATCGGTTCGGGCATCGCCCGCACCAGCCGCCAGCCCGCCGCGTAGCCCCAGTCGGTGAGGTTCTCCCCGGCGGGCAGCAGCTTGCTCACTGTTCGGCGCTTCCCGGAATGGGGATCGTGTCCACCGCTCCCGGCGAGCTGCGGACGCTGTGCAGGCGCTGGCCGACGGTGACCAGGCTGGCCACCGCCAGCAACCACATCGCCACGTGCAACGCCATCGGCATCGGGAAGTAGGGCAGGTCGGAGATCCCCGCGCCGCCCAGTGCGATGACCAGCCGTTCGGGCCGCTCGATCAGGCCGCCACCGCCACTGAGGCCGCTGGCCTCGGCGCGGGCCTTGATGTAGGAGATCACCTGTGAGGTCACCAGGCAGATCAGGATGGCCACCGCCAGCGACGAACTGCCCAGCCCGAAGACCGCCCACCACAGCAGGCCGCAGAACACCGCACCGTCGCTGATCCGGTCACAGGTGGCGTCGAGCACCGAACCGAAGGCGGTCCCGCCGCCGCGCTCCCGGGCCATCGCCCCGTCGAGCATGTCGGCGAGCACGAAGAACCAGATCACCAGCCAGCCCACGAACAGGTGCCCGGCGGGGAACAGCGTCAACGCGGCCAGCACCGAACCCGCGGTCCCGATGATCGTGACGGTGTCCGGGGTCAGCCCGACCCGCAGCGCGGCCCGGGCCAGCGGGGCGCTCAACTTCGTGTAGGCCGCCCGGGTCATCAGGTAGAAGTCGCTCATCGGCCGGCGACCCACGCCTCGGCCAGCAGCGCGCGGGTGTCGCGCAGCAGCTGCGGAATCATCTTGGTCTGGCCGACCACGGTGATGAAGTTGGCGTCGCCCGACCATCGGGGCACCACGTGCATGTGCAGGTGGTCGGCCAGCGACCCGCCCGCCGAGCGGCCCAGGTTGAGCCCGACGTTGAAGGCGTCGGGCCGCGAGACCGACTTGATCACCCGAATCGCCTTCTGGGTGAAGGCCATCAGCTCGCCGGCCTCGGTGTCGGTGAGGTCCTCCAGTTCGGAGACCTGCCGATAGGGCACCACCATGAGGTGGCCCGGGTTGTACGGGTAGAGGTTGAGCACCGCGTACACCAGTTCGCCGCGAGCGACGATCAGGCCCTCCTCGTCGGACATGGCGGGGATGTCGGTGAACGGCTGCGACGAACCCGCCGACCCCTCCGACCGGGGCGACTCCGCGATGTAGGTCATCCGGTAGGGGGTCCACAGCCGCGCCAGCCGGTCTGGGTCCCCCACTCCCCGGTCGATGATCTCGTCAGTCACCGCTGACCTCGACGAGTTCGGCTGTGGGAGCGTCGTTGCGGCGCGCGTCGATCCACGCCGTGATCGCGGCCACGGCCTGCGCCCGGGGCACGCCGTTGATCTGGGTGCGGTCCCCGAACCGGAAGGAGACGGCCCCCGCTTCAACATCACGGTCGCCCGCAAGCAGCATGAACGGCACCTTCTGGTTGGTGTGGTTGACGATCTTCTTGGCCATCCGGTCGTCGCTGGCGTCGACGGCGGCACGCACCCCGTGCGACTTCAGTTCGGCGGCAACGTCATCCAGATAGCCGACGTGCTCGCCGGCCACCGGGATGCCCATCACCTGCACCGGTGCCAGCCAGGCCGGGAACGCGCCGGCGTAGTGCTCGGTGAGGATGCCGAAGAACCGCTCGATGGAGCCGAACAGAGCGCGGTGGATCAGCACCGGGCGCTGGCGGGTTCCGTCGGCGGCGGTGTACTCCAACTCGAACCGTTCCGGCATGTTGAAGTCCAGCTGGATGGTCGACATCTGCCAGCTGCGGCCCAGCGCGTCGCGCACCTGCACGCTGATCTTGGGCCCGTAGAACGCCGCTCCGCCGGGATCGGGAACCAGTTCCAGGCCGGAGGATTCGGCGACCTCGCGCAGCGTCTCAGTCGCCTCGTCCCACATCTCGTCGGAGCCGACGTACTTCTCCGGGTCCTTGGTCGACAGCTCCAGGTAGAAGTCGTCCAGGCCGTAGTCGCCGAGCAGGTCGAGCACGAACCGCAGCAGCGAGGCCAGCTCGTCGCGCATCTGCTCGCGGGTGCAGTAGATGTGCGAATCGTCCTGGGTCATGCCGCGCACCCGAGTCAGTCCGTGGATGACGCCGGATTTCTCATAGCGGTACACCGTGCCGAACTCGAAGAGCCGCAGCGGCAGTTCCCGGTAGGAGCGGCCGCGGGACCGGAAGATCAGGTGGTGCATGGGACAGTTCATCGGCTTGAGGTAGTAGTCCTGCCCCGGCTTGCGCAGCGCGCCGTCCTCGCCGTACTCCGCGTCGATGTGCATCGGCGGGAACATGCCCTCGGCGTACCACTCCAGGTGACCGGAGGTGATGTAGAGCTGTTCCTTGGTGATGTGCGGGGTGTTGACGAACTCATAACCGGCCTCGATGTGCTTGCGCCGGGAGTACTCCTCCAGCTCGCGGCGCACGATGCCGCCCTTGGGGTGGAAAACCGGCAGGCCCGAACCCAGTTCGTCGGGGAAGCTGAACAGGTCCAGTTCCACGCCGAGCTTGCGGTGGTCGCGGCGCTGGGCCTCCTCGAGCAGTTCCAGGTGGCGGTCCAATGCCTCCTGGGACTCCCAGGCGGTGCCGTAGATCCGTTGCATGCTGGCGTTGCGCTGGTCGCCCCGCCAGTAGGCCGCCGAGCTTCGGGTCAGCTTGAACGCCGGAATATAGCGGGTGGTGGGGATGTGCGGGCCGCGGCACAGGTCGCCCCAAACCCGTTCGCGGGTGCGGGGATTGAGGTTGTCGTAGGCGGTGAGCTCGTCGCCACCGACCTCCATGATCTCGGCGTCACCGGATTTGTCGTCGACGAGTTCGAGCTTGTAGGGCTCCGCGGCGAGCTCGGCGCGAGCCTGGTCCTTGGACTCATAGACCCGGCGCGCGAACAGCTGGCCATCCTTGACGATCGCGCGCATCCGTTTCTCGAGCGCCTCGAGATCCTCGGGCGTGAACGCCTCCGGCACGTCGAAGTCGTAGTAGAAGCCGTCGGTGATGGGCGGCCCGATGCCGAGCCTGGCCGCGGGGAACATCTGCTGGACCGCCTGGGCCAGCACGTGGGCGGCCGAGTGCCGGATGACGCTGCGCCCGTCCTCGGTGTCGGCGGGCACCGGCGTGACGTCGGCGTCGGACTCCGGCGTCCAGGCCAGGTCGCGCAGCTTTCCGTCGGCGTCGCGGACCACCACGATGGCCCCCGGCTCGCCACGTGCCGGCAGCCCGGCGTCACGCACGGCGGCGCCCGCGGTGGTGCCGGCCGCGACCCGCAGCAGACCGGCGGGTGCGGGGTGGGCTGGGGCGCTCATCGACGGTCTCTTTCAGCTCGGATCGGCCGGCGGGCCGGCGGTGGTCGGGCTAATGCTATCGAGAGGCCCGGTGCAACCGCCCTGCGCAGGGCATCGTGGTGGATATGAAACTGACCGACCTCGCCGGGCTGCCGCTGACCTACACGGAGGTTGGGTCGACGTCCTCACACCTGCCCGCCGGCTACTCCCACGTCCGGCTGTCACACCGGGTCGGGTCGGGCCGCGAGCGCTTCGAGGAAGCGGCCGCGGCGGTCATGCGCTACGGCATGCTGCGCGGAGCGGGCCTCCGGGTGGAGGCGACCACGGAGGTGGCCAGGGTCGGCACCGACGTGCTGGGCCGGCTGGGGCCGTTCGTCGCTCCCTGCCGGGTGGTCTATGTGATCGACGAGCCCGACCGCCGCGGATTCGCCTACGGCAGTCTGCCGGGGCACGCGGTCGCCGGCGAGGAGATGTTCGGGGTGCGCTACGACCCGGCCGACGACTCGGTGCACAGCGAGGTGGTGGCGTTCTCCCGGCCGGCGACCTGGTGGAGCAGGCTGGGCGCTCCGGCGTTGTCGGTCGCCCAGCACGTCGTCACGCGGCGCTACCTGACCGCGGTGTAGCCGCGTCCCGTCAGATCCGCAGAGTGGACATGCCGCCGTCCAGGCCGAACACCTGACCGGTGACCCAGCCGCTGGCCGGCGACAACAGGAACTGGGCCAGTGCCGCCGCATCGGAGGCCGTTCCGACCCGCTTGAGCGGATAGCGCGCGCCCATGGCCTCACGCTTCTCCGGACTGGACAGCATGCGGTCCACCAGTGGGGTGTCCACCAGCGCCGGGGCGATCGCGTTGACCCGAACCTTCGGCGCCCATTCGGCGGCCAGCGAGCGCACCAGACCCTCCACCGCGCCCTTGGCCGCGGCCACCGAGGAGTGCATCGGCATGCCCTGGCCCACCGCGACCGTGCTGAACAGCACGACGCTGGCCGGCTCGCCGTCGGTGCCCTGCAGGCGGGGCTGGCAGGCCTTCAGGAACCGCACCGCGCCAAGCAGATTCACCTCCCAGTCACGGCGGAAGTCGTCCTCGCCCAGCGCCCGGAAGCTCTTGAGGTTCACCGTGCCCGGGCAGTACGCCGCGCCCTGGATCGACTCGGGCGGCTCGTGCAGCGGACCGTCGGCGGTGAGGTCACACGGCACGTGGCGTACCGGCCCGCCGACCGCGAGATCGCCGGCCGTGCGCGACCAGACGTCGACGCGGGAGGCTGAGGGAGCCAGCAGTCGGACGAGTTCGAGTCCGATGCCTCGGCTGCCGCCGGCGATCAGATAGCTGCTCATCGCCTGATGATAGGGCCGGGCGTCACTCCCCCGGCGAGGCGGCAGGATCAGCAAGCGCCGCGGCAGCACGCCGATCCATCTCGGCGAAGCTCAACGCACTCACCCGCAGCGCCTCGGCATGCTCGTACAGGCTGGCGGTCAACGTCCCGGTCGTCTGGGACCAGGCGGCGGCCTTGGCCGCCAGCGCGGCCCCGGATGCGCCCACCCAGCCGAACAACGCCGAGTCGATCGCCTGGTCGGCCGAGGAGTGGACGGCGAAGACGGTGACGGAGTGGTGATCGGCCAGCCGCCCGGCGGCTAGGAGCATCCCCGGATCGACGTTCAGTGGCTCGGACACGGGCCGGTCCCTCTCGAGCTGAGTGCAAAATCCCCTGGCAACGAAAAGTAACAGCGAACGGGCTTTGCGCAATTCACCGGGGAGCCGCAACCTGTGGTCCCGGCTGGGATCGAACCAGCGACCTTCCGCGTGTGAAGCGGACGCTCTTCCACTGAGCCACGGGACCGAATGGGCGGCCCGGCACGGCCAGGCGACGCCGAGGTCGAAGACTAGCACGCGGGGCATTTCCGCTGC
>NZ_JBJTJF010000106.1:0-2826 GCF_046095365.1 Mycobacterium sp. | reverse complement strand
GCGCGCTCGGCGACCTGGCGCTCGGCGTCGGTGAGTTCACTGCCCGCTGAGCCCTTGGTCAGCCGGGCCAGTTCGCGCTGAGCCCGCTCCGCCCACAGCGGGCTGCCTATGGTCTCGAAGGCGGCGACGGCGGACTTCAGGTGGGTGCGGGCGGGGGCGATTCGGCGGCGGCGGCGCAGCAGTTGGCCGACCAGCAGTTGGGTGCGGGCCCGCTCGAAGGGCATCGGCAGCCGGTCGTGGTGGGCCAGCGCCTCCTCGGCGCTGCGCACGGCCGCGACGAGATCGCCGTCGGCGGCCAGCACCAGCGCCCGGCAGCGGGCTCCGATCGCCAGCATCCACGGCCGGTCCAGGCGCACCCCGTTGGTCTCCAGCGCCGCGACCAGAGGTCCGGCCTCATCGGTGCGCCCGGTGGCGGTCAATGCCTGTACCGCGTCGGGTATCCAACCCCCGGCCATGATCTCGGTGCCGTGCTCGGGGTCGAACGTCGCCATCAGCGGTGCCAGCGTCTTCAGCGCCTCCTCGTAATGCCCGGCGGAGACCTGGACGAACGCCAGACTCATCAGTGGGGGATCGGCGAGATAGCCGAGTCCCACCGCGGTGGCCCGGCTGTTGGCGTACTCGGCCGCTGTTCGGGCGTCCTCGAGGCGTCCGCGGTAGGCCGCGGCTTGAGCGATCGCGGTGTGCGCGGTGATCAGCGGCAGTTGCCCGCCGATCTGCCGGGCCCAGCGCAGCGCTTCGTGCGCGAGGGCCTCGGCCGCGTCGTAGCGCGCCGCGGCCACCTCGATCCAGGTGAGCTGCTCGATGGCCCAGAGCACGTCGAGTTCGGTGCCGCGTTCCTCGCACTGGCGCCGCACTTCGCTCAGCGCTTCGCGGGCCTCGTCCAGTCGTCCGGTCCAGGCGCAGTTCATCGCGTTGACCGGGGTGGGCCGCAGCATGATCGGAGCATCGACGTCGGGGTCCTCGATCTCCAGCGCGACCCGAAGCGCCTCGGAGTCGGTTCCCAGCCCGTGCATGAAACTCACATGGGACCACAGCGACAGCGCCTGGCTTCGCAGTTCGGGCAGACCGAGGGCATCGGCGTCGGCGCGGGCGCGGCGGGCGTCGGCCACGCACGTCGCCATGTCACCGCCGATCCCGGTGGCCAGCGACAGCAACACCAGGGCCTGGGTGCGCAGCGTCGGGATCTCCTCGGACTCCTGCACGGCACGGCGGAACAGGCCGATGGTGCTGGCGATGCCCTCGCCGTAACCCCGCGCAGACGCGAGCAGCATCAGGCCGGCTGCCCGGAGCAGGCCGGCCGGAAGCTCGTCGATGATCGGGGCTACCAGAGCTTCCGCTTCCTCCAGGGAACCGGCCCGGAAGTGGTACTCCGCGCCGCGCAAACGCCGGAACTGATCCTCGCCGCCCAGCCGCAGGGCCAGGTCGATGAGTTCAGCGGCGTTGCTGAACGCGCCTCGGGCAGAGGCTTTTTCGGCCGCGGCATCCAGTGCGGCCAGAGTGTCGGGGTCGGCGTGCGGGCTGCTCAACGCCAGGTGCCGGGCCCGCTGCTCGGGGTGGGCGGCGGTCTCGGCCAGCCGACGGTGAGCCCGGCGCACGACGGCCGGGTCGGTGTACCCGGTGATCCCGGAGGCGATCAACGGGTGAGTGAACCGCAGGCGGACCCCGTCGAAGGCCAGCAGGCCCCGGCCCTCCATCGGCTGCAGAGCCTCGACGATCTCACCGGGGGTTCGATCGCTGGCGGATGCAATGACCTCGACGGTGGGTTCGAACGCGGCAGCGGCCATCACCAGAACCTCGGCCGTGGGGGAGTCCAGTGTCCCGATCCGGTCGCGCACCAGTTCGGTCAGGGTCGGCGGCAAGGATGCCGGATCGTCGCCGGCCTGTAGATAGTGGGCCAGCTCCAGGGCGTAGAACGGGTTCCCGCCGGAGATGGCGTGGACGCGCGCCAGGGTCGATCGCGTCGGTGGTTCGCCGCTTCGGGCCGCGAGTATGGTGCTCAATTCGACAAGACCCAACGGCCCCAGCGTCAGCCGGTTCAGGGCTTGCGGGTCGGGCGGTTGCACCCAGGACCGGTCGGCTCCGTCGGATTCGCCGGTCCGGAACGACACCAGCAGGGCCACCGGTCCGGTGAGCCTGCGCACCGCGAATCCGACTGCGCGGCGGCTGGTTTCATCCAGCCATTGCGCGTCGTCGATGACTATCAGCACCGGGTGCCACCGGCTGAGCTGCTCCAGGGCGGCACGGAAGGCGGTGGCGGTCAGTCGTTCACCGCCGGGGCCCTGCTGCCCGGACGCGAGCGCCTGCAGGGTCTGTTGATGCAGCGGGGACAACCCGGCCAAGACCGACTCGTCCATCCCGGTGACCAAGTCGGCCAGCGCGGACCCGGCCAGCGACACCTCGGCGATCGCCCCGCACGTAGTCAGCACGGCGAACCCGGCGTCGGCGCCGGCCCGCGCGCTCGCCCGGCACAGGGTGGTCTTGCCGATGCCGGCTTCGCCGTCGAGGATCAGCACCGCCGGTCCGCTGCGCGCGTGCTCCAGCAGCGACTGCACGGCCTTCAATTCGTGCTCGCGCCCGATCAGACCCCCTACGGCCATGTGCGGAATTATCCGCCGGAAGTCGTTGGGGCCACAGGGAATCCCTGTAACAGGGAGCACCCCTGTACTGGCATCGGGTCCCGTCGGTGGCGTGTGACGAGAGGGTGGAATCGCCGGAGCGGGAACAGCAAAATCCCGCAACCGCGTCAGGGTGCATACGAACATTGAATAGTCGAGTCCGATAGTCCCGTAGTTACTCTCCGCGGCATTGCCGCAACCGGCGCCGAGT
>NZ_JBJTJF010000105.1:0-6127 GCF_046095365.1 Mycobacterium sp. | reverse complement strand
GCCGGCCGGCAACCTCGACGAGGCGATCGGCCAATTGCGCGAACTGGCGCACGGATCCCTGCTGCCGGTCTGCGCGCCGCCGAAGCCCGCCCGCGTCGCGCCGCCGGCCGCCCCGCGCACCGGCTCGGGGGGACCCGCGGCCCCGCCGCCCGCTCCGTCGCCGACACCGGCGCCGAAGCCGGGCCTCGACTGCCGGGCGGCGGCATGACCACCGCACCGCAGTCGCCGGTGCGGATCACCCCGCCGCTGCCGACCCGTCGCAACGCCGAACTCGGCCTGCTCTGCTTCGCCACACTGATAACCGGGGTGGCGCTGCTGATCGTCGAGGTCAACCAGGAGCAGGGCGTCAGCTGGGACCTGCTGACCTACACCGTGGCCTTCCTCGTGCTGTTCCTCTGCGCACACCTGGCGATCCGCCGCTTCGCGCCCTACGCCGATCCGCTGCTGCTGCCTGTCGTCGCGCTGCTCAACGGTCTGGGCCTGGTGCTGATCCACCGCCTCGACCTCGTCCCCGGCAGCGATCCCGCCGGACCCGGCGCCGGGCAGCAGATGTTGTGGACGCTGGTCGGGGTGGTCGGCTTCGCACTGGTGGTGGTCTACCTCAGAGACCACCGGATGCTGGCGCGCTACGACTACGTCTGCGGGGCCGCCGGACTGGTGCTGCTGGCCATCCCCGCCCTGCTGCCGACGTCGCTGTCGGAGACCAACGGGGCCAAGATCTGGATCCGGTTGCCGGGCTTCAGCATTCAGCCCGCCGAATTCTCCAAGATCCTGCTGCTGGTGTTCTTCGCCGGTGTTCTGGTGGCCAAGCGCAGCCTGTTCAACAGCGTCGGCCAGCACTTCCTGGGCATGGACCTGCCCCGCCCCCGCGACCTCGCGCCGCTACTTGCGGCGTGGTTCATCTCGGTGGGGGTGATGGTCTTCGAGAAGGACCTCGGCACCTCCCTGCTGCTCTACGCCTCCTTCCTGGTGATGGTCTACATCGCCACCGAGCGGTTCAGCTGGGTGGTGATCGGCCTGACGCTGTTCGGCGTCGGGAGCGTCGTCGCCTACCACCTGTTCGGTCACGTGCGCGGGCGGGTACAGACCTGGATGGACCCGTTCGGCGACCCGGAGGGCGCGGGGTACCAGATGGTGCAGTCGCAATTCAGCTTCGCCACCGGCGGGATTTTCGGCACCGGCCTGGGCAACGGCCAGCCGGGGACCGTGCCGGCAGCGTCGACGGACTTCATCATCGCGGTGGTGGGGGAGGAGCTGGGGCTGGTCGGTCTGGCCGGTGTGCTGCTTCTCTACACCGTCGTGATCATGCGGGGCCTGCGCACGGCGATCGCGGTGCGGGACAGCTTCGGCAAGCTGCTGGCCGCCGGGCTGGCCTCCACGCTGGCCATCCAGCTGTTCATCGTCGTCGGCGGGGTCACCGGTCTGATCCCGCTGACCGGGCTGACCACGCCGTGGATGTCCTACGGCGGCTCGTCGCTGGTGGCCAACTACGTGCTGCTGGCCATCCTGGTGCGGATATCGCACGCGGCCCGCCGGCCGATCCGCACCAGTCAGCACACCCACATCGCAGCCTCGCGCACCGAGGTGATCGGCCGGTCATGAACACCTCGCTGCGCCGTATCTCGATGATGGTCATGGCCCTGGTCGTGCTGCTGCTGGTCAACTCCACCGTCACCCAGGTGTTCCGGGCCGACGCGCTGCGGGCGGACCCGCGCAACCAGCGGGTGCTGCTCGACGAGTACTCGCGTCAGCGCGGACAGATCGCCGCCGGCGGTCAGGTGCTGGCCTTCTCGGAGTCGACCAGCGGCCGGTACCGCTATCTGCGGGTGTATCCCGAGCCGTTCAGCTACGCGCCGGTGACCGGCTTCTACTCGCTGCGCTTCTCCAGCTCCGGTCTGGAGCGCGCCGAGGACCCAATCCTCAACGGCTCCGACGAGAGGCTGTTCGGCCGGCGGCTGGCGGACTTCTTCACCGGTCGCGACCCACGCGGCGGCAACGTCGGGACGACCATCGTGCCGCGGGTGCAGCAGGCCGCGTGGGAGGCCATCCAGCGCGGCTGCGGCGGCGGTCCCTGCAAGGGGTCCGTGGTCGCCCTGGAGCCGTCCACCGGGAAGGTCCTGGCGCTGGTGTCCTCGCCGTCCTACGACCCGAACCTGCTGGCGACCCACGACACCGAGGAGCAGGGCCAGTCCTGGGAGCGGCTTCGCGACGACCCGGACTCGCCGCTGACCAACCGGGCGATCGCCGAACGCTACCCGCCGGGATCGACCTTCAAAGTCATCACCACCGCCGCCGCGCTGCAGGCCGGTATCACCGAGAACGAGCAGCTGACCGCCGCTGCCCGGATCCCGCTGCCGGACAGCACCGCCACCCTGGAGAACTACGGCGGAACCCCGTGCGGCAGCGCCCCGAAGGCTCCGCTTCGGGAGGCCTTCGCCCGGTCGTGCAACACCGCCTTCGTCGAGCTGGGCATGCGGGTGGGGGCTGAGGCGTTGCGCAACACCGCCGACTCGTTCGGTTTCGACAGCCCGCCGGCGCTGATTCCGCTGCAGGTCGCGGAATCCACCGTAGGGCCGATGAGCGACGCCGCCGCGGTGGGCATGTCGAGCATGGGGCAGAAGGACGTCGCGGTGACGCCGATGCAGAACGCGATGGTGGCCGCGGCGATCGCCAACGGGGGCGTGCTGATGCAGCCCTACCTCGTCGACCACCTCGAGGGGCCCGACCTGGCCGACATCAGCAACACCGCACCCGCCGAGTTGCGGCGGGCGGTTTCCGCGCAGGTCGCGGCTAAGCTAACTGATTTGATGATCGGCGCTGAGAAGTTCACCCAGCAGGACGGGGCGATACCCGGCGTGCAGATCGCATCCAAGACCGGTACCGCCGAACACGGCGCCGACCCGCGCAACACCCCGCCGCACGCCTGGTACATCGCCTTCGCGCCGGCCCAGAACCCCCGGGTCGCGGTGGCGGTGCTCGTCGAGAACGGCGGGGACCGGCTCGCGGCCACCGGAGGCGCACTGGCCGCACCGATCGGGCGGGCCACGATGGCCTCGGCTCTGCAGGGGCCGTCGTGAGCCCCCGCAGCCGAGCCAAGCGAGGCAAGCAATGAGCCCCCGCGTGGGTGTCACGCTGTCCGGGCGCTACCGGCTGCAGCGGCTGATCGCCACCGGTGGCATGGGCCAGGTGTGGGAGGCGGTCGACAGCCGTCTTGGCCGGCGGGTGGCCATCAAGGTACTCAAGCAGGAGTTCTCCTCCGACCCGGAGTTCCTCGAACGCTTCCGCGCCGAGGCACGGACGGTCGCCATGCTCAACCACCCCGGCATCGCCGCCGTGCACGACTACGGCGAGACCGACATCGACGGCGAGGGCCGCACCGCATACCTGGTGATGGAACTGATCAACGGCGAGCCGTTGAACTCGGTGATCAAGCGCACCGGGCGGCTGTCGCTGCGGCACGCGCTGGACATGCTCGAGCAGACCGGTCGGGCGCTGCAGGTCGCTCACGCCGCCGGTCTGGTGCACCGCGACGTCAAGCCCGGTAACATCCTGATCACCCCGACCGGCCAGGTGAAGCTGACCGACTTCGGCATCGCCAAGGCCGTCGACGCCGCGCCGGTAACCCAGACGGGCATGGTGATGGGCACCGCGCAGTACATCGCTCCCGAGCAGGCGCTCGGCCAGGATGCGACCGCCGCCAGCGACGTCTACTCGCTGGGAGTCGTTGGCTACGAGGCGGTTTCGGGCAAGCGGCCGTTCACCGGAGACGGCGCGCTGACGGTGGCCATGAAACACATCAAGGAGCAGCCGGCGCCGCTTCCACCCGACCTGCCGCCGAATGTCCGCGAGCTGATCGAGATCACTCTGGTCAAGAACCCGGGTATGCGGTACAGCAGCGGCGGCCAGTTCGCCGACGCGGTGGCGGCGGTCCGTTCCGGCCGGCGCCCGCCGCGCCCGAATTCCGCACCCACGATCAAGGCGACCCCGTCCGCCATCCCGGGTGCCAGTCGCGTCCCGGCGGAGGCCCGGCCGCTGCCGGCCGTCCGGCCGCGCACCTCGGTGCAGCGCGCCGCGCCCCCGCCGCAGCGCCGCACCTTCAGTTCCGGTCAGCGGGCCCTGCTGTGGGCCGCCGGGGTGCTGGGCGCGCTGGCGATAATCAGCGCGGTCCTGATCGTGCTGGCCGACCGGGACAAGCGGGCCGACAATCCGGTGCAGCAGACCGAGACGGTGGCGCCTGGAGCACCCGAGCCGCCACCCGGGCCGCCGCCGCCCGGCCCGGAACCGGTCAAGCCGTCGAACTGGACGGGGGAGCGGACCGCACCGGGCATGCAGCTCAACCAGATTCGATTCGGCGAGGCCTCGTCATGACCACACCGCAACACCTGTCCGACCGATATCAGCTGGGCGAGATCCTCGGCTTCGGCGGGATGTCGGAAGTGCACCTGGCCCGGGATCTGCGGTTGCACCGCGACGTCGCGGTCAAGGTGCTGCGCGCCGACCTGGCCCGCGACCCCAGTTTCTACCTCAGGTTCCGGCGGGAGGCCCAGAACGCCGCCGCGCTCAACCACCCGGCCATCGTCGCGGTCTACGACACCGGAGAGGCGGCCACCCCGCGCGGCCCGCTGCCCTACATCGTGATGGAGTACGTCGACGGCGTCACGCTGCGCGACATCGTGCACAACGACGGCCCGATGCCGCCGCGGCGTGCACTGGAGGTGATTGCCGACGCCTGCCAGGCGCTGAACTTCAGCCACCAGCACGGCATCATCCACCGCGACGTCAAGCCGGCGAACATCATGATCTCCCGCACCGGTGCGGTGAAGGTGATGGACTTCGGCATCGCCCGGGCGCTGGCCGACACCGGAAATCCCGTCACCCAGACCGCCGCGGTGATCGGCACCGCCCAGTACCTCTCACCCGAGCAGGCCCGCGGAGAGCAGGTGGACGCACGCTCCGACGTCTACTCGCTGGGCTGCGTGCTCTACGAAATCCTCGTCGGCGAACCGCCTTTCGTCGGCGACACCCCGGTGTCGGTGGCCTATCAGCATGTGCGGGAGGACCCGGTCCCGCCGTCGCAGCGGCGAGCCGGCATCTCCCCCGAACTGGACGCCGTTGTCCTCAAGGCGCTGGCCAAGAACCCGGACAACCGCTACCAGAGCGCCGCCGAGATGCGCGCCGACCTGGTCCGGGTGCACAGCGGAGAGAAGCCCGAGGCCCCGAAGGTGCTCACCCACGCCGAGCGCACCCAGATGCTCTCGGCCTCCCGTAGCGGGCTGCGCGCCGACAGCCCCACCGGGACGATGGCCTACGACTACGGCGCGCCTCCGCGCAGACGCTCGATCGGGCGGTGGCTGGTGGCGCTGGCGGTCCTGTCGGTCCTCACGGTGGTGGTGACGCTGGCGATCAACATGACCGGCAGCAAGCCGCGGGCGGTCCAGGTGCCCGACGTCCGCGGCCAGGTCTCCGCCGACGCCATCGCCGCGCTGCAGAACAGGGGCTTCAAGATCCGCACCCAGCAGAAGCCGGACAGCGTCGTGCCGCCCGACCACGTCATCAGCACCGAGCCGGCGGGCAGCGTGTCGATCAATGCCGGCGACGAGGTCCTGATCAACGTCTCCACCGGACCCGAACAGCGCGAGGTCCCCGACGTGGCGGGCCTCAGCTACGGCGACGCGGTCAAGAAGCTGACCGCCGCCGGATTCGGCAAGTTCAAACAGACCCAGGCGGCCTCGACCGGGGCGCAGCGCGACAAGGTGCTCAACACCGTGCCCCCGGCCAACGCGACCACCGCCATCACCAACGAGATCACCGTCGTCGTCGGCACCGGCCCGGTGACACGGGCGGTGCCCGACGTGGTCGGGCAGACCTCCGACCAGGCCACCAAGAACCTGAACACGGTGGGCTTCGCGACCATCCTGACCGCACCGGTGGACAGCGTCGAACCGGCCGGCCAGGTGCTGGCCATGGACCCGCCCGCGGGGACCGATTCGGAACTGGACACCCCGGTCACGCTGAAGGTGTCCAAGGGCAACCAGTTCGTCATGCCGAACCTGGTCGGCCAGTTCTGGGTGGACGCCGAGCCCAATCTGCGGGCACTGGGCTGGACCGGGGTGCTGGTGAAGGGACC